>NZ_JAMYMO010000045.1:0-40778 GCF_040318575.1 Mesorhizobium sp. M1088
CGGCCGCAAGGACCGTGCTCAAAGGCCGGACATATGGACGCAAGCGATCGAAAACGACGCAAAACAACCGTTGCAGGCAGGGCGCCGTCCACATATGGATCCTGGGGTCTGCGCCGCGTCGCTTCGCTCCTTGCTTCGCCCCAGGATGACGACTGGAGAGATGTTCTGGCCAATCTCCAAGGTCTGCGCTTCCACGTCGTAACAACAATCGGTTGCCTCTGGCCCATGGCCGGGTGGACCCTATACCTTCAGGATGGCCGCAACCACTGCGAGGAAGCCATGCGAAAACTGATCTCCACCGGTTCGCCCTTCGAGAAGACCGCCGGCTATTCGCGCGCCGTGGTGCAGGGCGACTGGTGTTTCGTGTCCGGAACGACCGGCTATGATTATGCGACCATGTCGATGCCGGAGACCGTAGAGGCACAAACGCGCAATTGCCTGGCGACGATCGCCAAGGCGCTCGGGGACGGCGGCTTCGAGATGGCCGATGTGGTGCGGGCACATTACTATATTACCGATGCGGCTTTCGTGGATGTGGTGTTCCCGATCCTCGGCGAGGCCTTTGGCGAGATCAGGCCGGCGGCAACGATGATCGTGTGTCAGCTCAACAAGCCGGAGATGAAGATCGAGATCGAGGTGACGGCGCTGCGGCGCACAGCCTGATGCCTGTCACGGTTGCGAAAACGACACGGTTAGCACGAGGATCGGCCCATGGCGAAGGTCAGGCGCATCGTTGCAAACATAGACACGCAGGATATCGCGGCGGCAAAACCCTTCTATCAGGATGTGCTCGGCCTCGATCTCAAGATGGATATGGGCTGGATCGCTACCTACGGCTCGCAAGAGACGATGTCCGTGCAGGTCAGTTTCATGGCCGAAGGGGGATCAGGAACGCCGGTGCCGGACATCTCTATCGAAGTCGACGACGTCGATGCCGCGCTTGAAAGCATGAGGACGGCCGGCTTTGCCATCGAATACGGTCCGGCGGACGAACCCTGGGGCGTGCGGCGCTTCTTCGTACGCGACCCGTTCGGCAGGCTGGTCAATATCCTTTCGCATCTCTAGGCATTTTGTCTTGAGCATCGGAGTTTCCCAAAACCGGTTTCCACTTTTGGGTCCGATGCTCTGAACCGCAGGCTTGCGCGCCGGCCGCTTGGCGTTTAGCAAGGCCGCGGCTCACGACACAATCAGGACGGTTCTCATGGCTTCGAAAAATCTTCTCCTGCTTGCCGGCGACGGTATCGGCCCCGAGGCGATGGCCGAGGTGAAGAAATTGATCGCCGGCATGAACGACAGCCTCGGCAGCGATTTCGCCACCGACGAGGGCCTTGTCGGCGGTTGCGCTTACGACGCACATGGCGCGGCAATTTCCGATGCCGACATGGCCAAGGCAATGGCGGCTGACGCGGTGCTGTTCGGCGCCGTCGGCGGGCCGAAATGGGATGCCGTGCCTTACGAGGTGCGCCCGGAGGCGGGTCTGCTGCGGCTGCGCAAGGACATGGAGCTGTTTGCCAATCTCAGGCCGGCAATCTGCTATCCGGCACTGGCGGCGTCCTCCTCGCTCAAGCAGGAGGTGGTCGAAGGTCTCGATATCCTCATCGTGCGCGAGCTCACCGGCGGCGTCTATTTCGGCGAGCCGAAGCAGATCATCGATCTCGGCAACGGCCAGAAGCGCGGCATCGACACCCAAGTCTACGACACATTCGAGATCGAGCGCATTTCGGGCGTTGCCTTCGAGTTGGCACGCACGCGCAAGAACCACGTCACCTCGATGGAAAAGCGCAATGTGATGAAATCTGGCGTGCTGTGGAACGAGGTCGTCACCCAGACGCACAAGGCCAGGTATGCCGACGTCAAGCTCGATCACATGTTGGCCGATGCCGGCGGCATGCAGTTGGTGCGCTGGCCGAAGCAGTTCGACGTCATCGTCACCGACAATCTGTTCGGCGACATGCTGTCCGACATCGCCGCCATGCTGACCGGCTCGATCGGCATGCTGCCGTCGGCCTCGCTCGGCGCACCTGATGTCAAGACCAAGAAGCGCAAGGCGCTCTACGAGCCGGTGCACGGCTCGGCGCCCGACATCGCCGGCAAGGGCATCGCCAATCCGATCGCCATGATCGCCTCCTTCGCCATGTGCATGCGCTATTCCTTTGGCATGGTTGAAGAGGCCGACCGGCTGGAAGGCGCGATCGCCGCCGTGCTCGATCAGGGCTTGCGTACCAGGGATATTCATTCGCCGGGGATGACCGAGGTCGGCACGACCGAGATGGGCGACGCGATCATCGCCAAATTTTTGGGCTGATCCCGTGTCGGTCGACGTCCGCTGGGCGACGACCGGGGATGCGGCGGCACTCGCCGCCATGCTTTGCGAAATGGCGGTGCATTACCGGCAGCCGCCACTCGACGCCAGCCAAGCTTTGTCGGCGGCACAGAAATGGCTTGGCGACGAAGGTCCGGCCTATCCGCATTTTGCGCTCGCCTTCGTCGATGGTGAAGTTTGCGGGCTGGCCCCGGTTGCGATCGCGCATCCCGGCATCGATCTCGAGCGGCTGTTCCTCAAGGACCTATTCGTACGCAATGATGCCCGCAATGGCGGTGTCGGTCGAGCACTGATGGCATTCCTCGCCGGCCATTGCCTGCGCGAAGGCATCGGCCGCATCGACCTGACCACGAAGGACTGGAACGAAGGCGCGCTGCGCTTCTATGCCCAATTTGGTGCCGAGCGTCACGAGCAGAAGGTCTTTCTAAGGCTATCCGGCGAGGCGCTGCTGGCGATCGCGGGTGGTTCCTCGACGCGGAAGCCCTAAATTTGGAGATTGGCCGAAACATCTCCCCTTTCGTCATCCTGGGGCGAAGCAAGGAGCGAAGCGACGCGGCGCAGACCCCAGGATCCATGCCGTTACCCGGCGGCAGTGCTCGGCCGACCAGAACCGAGCGCTTCTTCGTGGTGGATATGAGCGCCATTCTGAACCGCTGCGTTCCTCGGCTTATGTCGCGGCATGGATTCCAGGGTCTGCGCTCCGCTTCGCGTCGCTCCGCCCTAGGATGACGCAGGCGTGGCGGCCGGCGACCCAATCGTGGAGGTACTAAACCCTGACACCTACCGGCACGGGACCCCACTGGTTTTCGCGCGGCTGCGTCGGGATCAGCGCAAAGATCAGGATGATCACGGTCCCGAAGGTCGGGATCAGGAAAAGCAGGAAGAGCCAGCCGGTCAGGCCGGTATCGTGCAGGCGACGCACGTTGAGCCCGAACCACGGCAGGGCTGTCGCCAGCAGGAAGAGACCGGAAAGGCCGACCGTCACTGCCGGCAATTCACTGTTGTCGAGATTGCCCATGGCGTCGTCGATAAAGACGCCGAGTCCTATGACCACGATCAGCGCGATCGTCCAGAACAGACAATAGCCCCAATACTCCTTGCGGCGGGCACGGCCGGCGAAGTTGAAGTAATTCTCGGTCAGACCCCACCAGAAGTAGCTCCACAGGCCAGCCGATTCGGCCGGACTTTGTTCAGCGGAACGGCCGAAATGTTGCGGCTGACGTGCCGCGGGCGCATTGCCGGCCTGAGTTGGGGCGGCGGTTGCAGTGGAGGCGTCGGCGGGCGCACTGGCAGGTTGGGCGCGGATCGAAAAAACATCGCGTGCCCGTCCGCCAGCCGGCTGGAATTCGACGGTCGTACCTCCGGCAACCGATGCTTCGCGGCGCAAATCTTCGCGCGCCAAAGTGTAGCGGTTGCCGTCGGCTCCGGTGATGAAGCCGAAACCCTGGTCTTCGTCGTAATGAAGAACTTCGCCGCGCATGCCCTGCCCACCCCCATTTCCCCGCCCCAGACTGTGCAAAATTCCGGCAGACCGCAAGGGGCGTGCGGAAATGGAGAGTGCTGGCTATTTACCCCGGCCGTTTCTTCGATTTCTTGTGTTTCGCAGGTCCGCCTTCGAACTTCGCCTTGGCCGGTTTCCCGGCCCAGGGCTTCGCCTCGAATGCCGGGCGCTGGTCGGCCGGTGCGCGCTTCTCGAATTTGGGCGTGTTCTGATCGAAGGTGCGCTTGCCGCGGTGCGGCTTCTTGTCGGGTCGTGGTTCCTGGTAGCCGGCCCGCGACAAATCCGGCGTGCCATCCAGCCGCTTGACCGCAATGTTGCCCTGCAGCTTGCGGTCGGGGCCGATCGCAGCGAGGAAACGCTCGGCCCAGTCCGCCGCGATCTGCACGAAGGTTTCCTCCGGCTGCATCTTGATGGCGCCGATCTCGCGCTTAGAAATGCCGCCTGTCCGGCACAGCATCGGGATCAGCCAGCGTGGCTCGGCATTCTGCCGGCGTCCGACCGACAGCGAGAACCAGACGCTGTCGCCGAAATCGTCGCGGCGGCTCGGTGCCTCATCCCGGCGCGCAAATTTTTCGCCCGACGGCGTGAACGGTGCCACGTCGAGAAGATCTTCCGGTGCCGAGTGGCTGGAGCGGCACATCCGCACGAAGGCGGCGGCAACCCGTTCGGGCCCGTGCTGATCGAGAAGCGCCTCAACGAAGCCGCGCTCCTCATCCTTCATAGGCTCGCTGAAGACCGGATCAGCGAGAATGCGCTCATCGTCGCGCCGTATCACGTCGTCGGCCGACGGCGGGCTCGCCCAGGTTGCCGCAAGGCCGGCACTTTGCAGCAGCCGCTCGGTGCGCCTGCGGGCACTATTGGGCACGATCAGCGCGCTGACGCCCTTGCGTCCCGCACGACCCGTGCGTCCGCTTCGGTGCAGGAGCGTTTCCGGGTTGGTCGGCAGGTCGGCATGGATCACCAGCTCGAGATTGGGCAGGTCGATGCCGCGTGCCGCGACGTCGGTGGCGATGCAGACCTTGGCGCGGCCGTCGCGCATCGCCTGCAGCGCGTGGCTGCGCTCGTTCTGGCTAAGCTCGCCGGACAGCGCCACGACGGAAAAGTTGCGGTTGTTGAAGCGTGCCGTCAGATGGTTGACGGCGGCGCGCGTGTTGCAGAACACCAGCGCGTTCTTGGCCTCGTAATAGCGCAGCACGTTGATGATGGCGTTTTCGCGGTCCGCCTGGGCGACGCTCAGCGCCCGGTATTCGATGTCGAGATGCTGCTTTTCCTCGCCGGAGGCCGAGATGCGCACAGCATCGCGCTGGTAGCCCTTGGCCAGCGTGGCGATGGAGCGCGGCACGGTCGCGGAAAACATCAGCGTGCGGCGGTCGGCGGGCGCGGCATCGAGGATGAATTCCAGATCCTCGCGAAAGCCGAGATCGAGCATCTCGTCGGCCTCGTCGAGCACCACTGCCTTGAGCGCCGACATGTCGAGCGAATTGCGGGTGATGTGATCGCGCAGGCGGCCGGGCGTGCCCACGACGATATGGGCGCCGCGCTCCAGTGCGCGCCGTTCGGTGCGCATGTCCATGCCGCCGACGCAGGACGCCACCGTGGCGCCGGTCAGTTCGTAGAGCCATTCCAGCTCGCGCGTTACCTGCAGGGCCAACTCCCGCGTCGGCGCCACGGCCAGCGCCAGGGGTGCCGCCGCGTGGGAAAAGCGCTCCGCGCCATCGAGAAGGGTCGGCGCCAAAGCCAGACCGAAGGCGACGGTCTTGCCGGAGCCGGTCTGGGCCGAAACCAGCGCATCGGCCTGGCCAAGCTCGAGAACGGCGTTCTGCACCGGCGTCAGCTCGACATAGCCGCGTTTTTCCAGCGCCTTTGCCAGCGCGGGAACAATAGCTTCGAAGTTGGACATCTTGCTCTTTCGAAATTCGGATTCTGAATACCCGGCGACGGGTCAAATGTCGGCAAGCGCCCACAGACGGGCGCCACGAGCCAGACGATGCTCGTTCGTACTTGGTGCCGCCGTCATTGTACAGGGCGGGCGGGTCGGCCTGCTTGCGATTGACTCTAGACGTAAACCGCGTAAAAGCCGGCACCGAACGGGATAGTTTTCGATGCGCGGCCTTTTGATGGCGCTTTCTGCCTTCGACATCCCCGGCCCCAATGCGAACCATTGGGCCGGGCGCGTCGCTGCGTCTCCTCGTTCCAGCAAAATCACGTTCTTGCTCAAAAAAACCGGCAAAACGACCACCAAAACGGTCTGATTCCCTTGGCCTAACCACCCTCTCCCGGGTCCGGCCCGGGGGTTGAAACCCGCATCGGCCGGCGGGTTTTCTCCAGAAACCGAGCGGAGAGGGACAGGAGATTTCGATGAGTTTCAAGGTTGCGATCGTCGGCGCCACGGGCAATGTGGGCCGGGAAATGCTCAACATATTGGAGGAACGCGGCTTTCCGGTGAGCGAGGTGGTGGCGCTGGCCTCGCGGCGCAGCCAGGGCACGGAAGTGTCGTTCGGCGACCGCACGCTGAAGGTCAGGGCGCTCGACCAATATGATTTTTCCGACACCGACATCTGCATCATGTCGGCCGGCGGCAACGTCTCCAAGGAATGGTCGCCGAAGATCGGCAAGCAGGGCTGCGTCGTCATCGACAATTCGTCGGCCTTCCGCTACGACCAGGACGTGCCGCTGATCGTTCCGGAAGTGAACCCGGATGCGATCTCGCTGTTCACGCGCAAGAACATCATTGCCAACCCGAACTGCTCGACGGCGCAGCTGGTCGTGGCGCTGAAGCCGCTGCATGACGCGGCCACCATCAAGCGCGTCGTCGTCGCCACCTACCAGTCGGTCTCCGGCGCCGGCAAGGAAGGCATGGACGAATTGTTCACGCAGACGCGCGCGGTGTTTGTCGCAGACCAGGTCGACGTCAAGAAGTTCACCAAGCGTATCGCCTTCAACGTCATCCCGCATATCGACGTCTTCCTCGACGACGGCTTCACCAAGGAAGAGTGGAAGATGGTGGCCGAGACCAAGAAGATGCTCGACCCGAAGATCAAGCTGACGGCGACCTGCGTGCGCGTGCCGGTGTTCATCGGCCATTCGGAAGCGGTCAACATCGAGTTCGAGAAGCCGATCACCGCCGATGAGGCGCGCGAGATCCTGCGCGAGGCGCCGGGCTGCCAGGTCATCGACAAGCGCGAGGACGGCGGCTACATCACGCCGCTGGAATCGGCCGGCGAGGACGCCACCTTCATCTCGCGCATCCGCGAGGACTCGACCATCGACAACGGCCTGTCGATGTGGATCGTCTCCGACAATCTGCGCAAGGGCGCGGCACTCAATGCGGTGCAGATCGCCGAGCTGCTGGTCGAGCGCGGGCTGATCCAGCCGAAGAAGAAGGCGGCATAGTTCGCTCACGGCCGTATCGCCGCTAGCGCGGCTGGCCTCCGCGGGGGCGCCGGACGACCGGCGGCCTGCGGTCGCAGGCTCGGCCTTCGGCCGTTTTGCGCCCTTCTCGCCGTTCACGGGGGGAAGGTTCCGGCAGGCGTATGAGGGGCAGCGCAGGCGTCTCAAATAGGCAGCAAGGCGCCGGCGTCACAGCCGGTTCTCCTCCGCTAGGTCCAACAGCAACTCCAGCGCCTCCGCCGCCCGGTCGGCGGGCACGAACAGATGATCGTGGTAGAAGGCCGAGACCGGATTGACGCCGATGCCGGCGGTGGCCAGCCGCGCGGTGATGGCGGCGAGGAAGCCGACCGCTTCCAGCGACGAATGGATGTTCAGCGTCAGCATCCGGCAGCGGAACACGTTTTTCAGTCCAGCGGCCTTGGCATGGTCTTCAAGCACGATCAGCGTCATGCCCTCGCGCTCGCGAAATGGCATCACCGGGTGGAGCCTGTCGGGAACGGGCGCATCGGGTGGCAACGTGGTGAAGACATGAACGCCGGCAAGCAATTCCGGCGTCATTGCCGCCAGCAACTGTTTCAGGTCGGTCTCTCCGGCCATCGGTTGCTTTCGTTGTGCGATCAGGCGGTGGTTGCCGTCGAGCGCTCGGAAGACACCTCTACGGATTTTCAATAACGCCCTCCACCTCACCCCGCAAGGTGGGCCAGGTTCGTTGCTGACTGAACTTGCACATCCAAGGCCGCCGTCCCCCGGAGCTGAAAAAGAGCTGGAGGCGTGTCGGATCGCCGTCATGGGCCGCGTCCTTGGTTCGAGCTGGCGAAGGAGCCAGTGCTCACAACGACCGGAGGGAACATCAATGACCATGTCTCAGGCAGCACCCGTCTCACCGCGTGCCCTGTGGGCCGGCCGCGTGCTCAGCGCCGTCATCGTGCTGTTCATGATCTTCGACGGCGTCATCAAGCTACCGCCGCTCGAAATCGTCACCCAGACCATGGTGCAGCTCGGCTGGCCGGCCGATGCCAATGTCTCGCGCATGCTCGGCATCATTGGACTGGTCTCGACAGCGCTTTACGCGCTGCCGCGCACCTCGGTGCTCGGCGCCATCCTGCTCACCGCCTATCTCGGCGGTGCCGTCGCCACGCATGTGCGTATCGGCAGCCCTTTGTTCTCGCACATACTGTTCGGCGTTTATCTCGGCGCCATCCTCTGGGGTGGCCTGTATCTGCGCGATCCAAGGGTGCGCGCGTTATTCCCGTTCAGCCAATAGCGCGACATCGAAAGCCGCTCGATGGTGGCCAGGCCGCCAGAGCGGGCGCGGTCTGCCGCCGCCTTTCTACTCTTTGGATCAAATTGAGCGCCGCCGGGTGGCAGCCGATCTTCTTCTTTGGATCAAATCGCCTGGTTGCGAGTTAGGGGGTGCAGCGGCGAGGACGGCACCCTGTTGGAGAGGAACGACAATGAAAAAGGTGATGATCTTGATGGCCCTGCTGGTGCCGCTCGGTGCCTGCTCCCGTACTGAGCAAGGCGCGGCAGTTGGTGGCCTGGGCGGTGCGGCGGTCGGCGCTGCTGTGGCCGGCAACCCGACCAAGGGCGCGGTGATCGGCGGTGCGGCCGGCGCTTTGGCCGGTGCGCTGATCGGCCGTGCCAGCGAAAGCGGCCAATGCCGTTATCGCGATCGTAACGGTCGTGTCTACGTTGCGAGTTGTCCGGAAGGCTATTGATCGGGCCGCATCATATGGATGCAATAGCAAAACGGCGGGCAGGGCCCGCCGTTTCGTGGTTGTGGAGATGATTTATTCGGCGCTGGCGGCTTCCGACTCGGCCGGCGCGGCTGCGGCGGCGGCAACGGCCGCGGCGGCATCTTCCTGCGCCTTCTTCAGCAAGGCTGCGCGCTCCTGCGCCTTCTTGCCGGGCTCGGCCTTCTTCGGGTTGGAGCGGGCTTCGCGCTTGGCGATGCCGGCTTCATCGAGGAAGCGCAGCACGCGGTCGGTCGGCTGGGCGCCATGCGACAGCCAATGCTTGACGCGCTCGGCGTCGACCTTGACGCGTTCGCCGTCCTTGGGCAGCAGCGGATTCCACGAGCCGAGCGACTCGATGAAACGGCCGTCGCGCGGCGAACGCGCGTCGGCGACGACGACATGGTAATAGGGACGCTTCTTCGAGCCCGCACGGGCCAATCGGATTTTCAGTGGCATTTCTTTTCTCCTAAAAGCTCTGATTTGGTTGATCGGTTGGTGGCTGGTCCTCAGCCGGTTTTCGCTATGCCGTTGGATGCGGCGATCTGCTCGTGATGGCGGATCACTTCGCGGACGACGAAGTTCAGGAATTTCTCCGCGAAATCCGGGTCGAGATGGGCGTCCTTCGCCAGTTGGCGAAGACGGGCGATCTGCTCCTGCTCGCGCGCCGGATCGGCAGGCGGCAGGCCATGTTCCGCCTTCAGCACGCCGACTGCCTTGGTGCAGCGGAAGCGCTCGGCCAGCATGTGGATCAGCGCCGCGTCGATATTGTCGATAGAGGCGCGATAATTGGCCAGCGCCGTACGCGCGTCCGCTATGTCCTTCTCTTCGTTCATGGCGCCCTCACTTCTTCTTGCCGAGGCCATTCTTGCCAAGCATTGGCAGCCCGCCACCGCCCGGCAGGCCGGGAAGTTTCATGCCGCCGGGCAGCCCAGGCAGGCCGCCGCCACCGGGAAGACCACCGGGCAGGCCCTTCATGCCGCCGAGCCCGGCCGCCTGCGCCTGCTTCTGCAAGGCTTCGAGCTGCTTGGGATCCATCTTGGAGAGATCCGGCATGCCGCCGCCCATCATGCCGCCTCCGGGACCGCCTGGGCCGCCAGGCATCATGCCGCCGAGCCCCATCTTGGAAGCGAGGCCGCCCATCATGCCGCGCATCAGGCCGCCGCCTTTGCCCTTGCCGCCCATCGCCTTCATCATGTCGGCCATGCCGCGATGCATCTTCAACAGTTTGTTGATTTCGGCCGCGTCGGTACCCGAGCCGGCGGCGATGCGCTTCTTGCGCGAGTGCTTCAGAATATCGGGGTTGGCACGCTCGGCCTTGGTCATCGACGAGATGATGGCGAGCTGGCGACCGAACATCTTGTCGTCGAGCCCGGCGGCGGCCATCTGGTCCTTCATCTTGCCCATGCCGGGCATCATGCCCATGATGCCACCCATGCCACCCATTTTCGACATTTGCTGAAGCTGGCCGGCGAGGTCGTTCAGGTCGAACTTGCCCGACTGCATCTTCCTGGCCATCGCCGCGGCCTGTTCGGCGTCGATGTTCTCGGCCGCCTTTTCGACGAGGCTGACGATGTCGCCCATGCCGAGGATGCGGTCGGCGATGCGCTTGGGGTGGAATTCCTCCAGCGCGTCCATTTTTTCGCCGGTGCCGATTAGCTTGATCGGCTTACCGGTGACGGCGCGCATCGAGAGCGCCGCACCACCGCGGCCGTCGCCGTCCATGCGGGTCAGCACGAGGCCGGTGATGCCGACGCGCTCGTCGAAGCTTTTCGCCAGATTGACGGCGTCCTGGCCGGTCAGCGAATCGGCGACCAGCAGGATCTCGTGCGGCGACGACATCTTCTTGATGTCGGCCATCTCGACCATCAACGGCTCGTCGATATGGGTGCGGCCGGCGGTATCGAGGATGACGACGTCATGGCCGCCGAGCTTGGCCGCCTGCACGGCGCGGCGGGCGATATCGACCGGCGTCTGACCGGCGACGATCGGCAATGTGGCGACCTTGACCTGCTCGCCGAGCTGGCGGAGCTGCTCTTGCGCGGCGGGACGCCGCGTGTCGAGCGAGGCCATCAAGACTTTCTTGTTTTGACGGTCGGCGAGGCGCCTGGCGATCTTGGCCGAGGTCGTCGTCTTGCCGGAACCCTGCAAGCCGACCATCATGATGACGACCGGAGCCGGTGCATTGAGGTCGATGGCGACGCCCTCGGCGCCGAGCATCTCGACCAGCTCGTCATGGACGATCTTGACGACCATCTGGCCGGGCTTGATCGACTTGACCACGGCGGCGCCGACGGCCTTCTCGCGCACCTTGTCGGTGAAGGAACGCACCACTTCCAGCGCCACGTCGGCCTCGAGCAACGCACGGCGCACCTCGCGCAGCGCCGCCGAGACATCAGCCTCCGACAAGGCGCCGCGGCCGGTGAGGCCGTTCAGGATCGAACCAAGACGTTCCTGTAGCGATTCAAACATTCTTTTTCCTTTTCCCTGGCACCCGGATGATGCCCGAGAGGTAATGCGTTCGCGCCAACTGTCCAAGCAAAAGCCGGTCCGGGCAAAGCCCAAAGCCAAAAAGCACCCGGGGGCGCACAGCGCTGCCGGGTGTTGGCCTCCGGGATCGATTTACAGCACTTCACCTCAAAGAGGTTTCGGCGTCCCGGTCGGTTTGCTCGGAGGAATACTCGTCGCGGAATTCGCGGCGTGTAGACAGGAAATCGGCCGCAGAGTCAAGCTTTGGTCAAGCTTTGCGTCAAATAGCTCAGGACGACCAGGCAATGCACATCAGCGCACGCTGCCGGCGCGCGCCATATCCGGCTCGACCTTCAGCGGTGAGCGCGGATGTAAAAGCAGCAGAACGGTCAACAGGCTGCTGACGATGCCGATCGAAGCGATGAGGACGGCGTCTGAAGTCGTCCAGCCCGCGGCTTCGAGCGGCTTGGCGTTGAACAGGGCGAAGGAATTATAGCTTTGCTGGTGCGAAATCAGCAGGAAGCCGGTCAGATTGTTGCCGAGATGGGCGCCAAAGCCGGCACCGAGATTGCCGGTTGCATAGACCAGAAGCGTCAGCAGCAGCGCAAAGGCAGCGATCGAGGCCAGCACGCAGGCATTGATGGCAGCGCTTGAACCTGGGCTCCAGTGCAGGGAGGTGAACAGCAATCCCGGCAGCAGCGCCCAGATGAAAGGGTTCTGGAACCGGCTCGCCAGGCCCCTGAGCAGATAACCGCGAAACAGCATCTCCTCCGACGACGTTTGCAGAAAGGTCAGGGCGGCGATCGGGATCAGGAACAAAAGCCACGCGGACAGGCCGATCGCGCCGCGCGCGATGTCGGGCTGCAAACCATAAAGCAGGATCTCGGAAAGCAGCGAGGTGATCAGCACCGCGGTCAGTCCTTTCAGGAACCCCGACCAAGAAATGCGCCGGCTGACGCCAATCAGGGCTGTCAGCTTCTCGCGATGGATCCAGCGCATGGCAGCCCAAAGGCCGAGCCAGATTCCGGCAAATGAAGCCAGCGCCGCAAGGATGCCTGCAGGAGAGGCCATGAAATCCTGCACCGCTCCCCCACCTGGCGGGGCGGTGCCAGACGATGCCTGCCAAACGGCAAAGGCATAGGTGCCGCCGAACAGCACGGCGGCAGTGGTTCCGAGCCAGAACAGGATGACGACCACCGCTCCAAGCAGAAGCCGCGGCAAAGTGGTCTTGTTGTTGGCGGTGTGCCGGTACTGTTGGAAGGCGGTTGGGTCGATCGTCACGCGGGCTCGCTGGCTGGTGCTTCGGCTCGCAAGGTCTAGAACATCGGCCCCAATGTGGAAACCGGTATTGCAGCGGCAATACCGGCTTGTGGCAATGTCGGGAGTGCGAGCGGCCGCCATTACAGGGCGACCGCCCTGTTTGTATCGTCAGCGCACGACGTACACGATACGCCGGCTGCCCGGATCGACCAGTGCCGGCTGGCCGTTCACATAGACGTAACGGTAATCATAGTCCGGAATCTCGCGTAGCTCGACGGTGTCAGGCAACGTCGCGCCCGTCACCACCTCGCCCTCGAGATAGACCGGATCGAGCCGATGCGTACGTACATAGGTACGGATCTCGGCCGGCGGTCTCCGGATAGGCTCGATCGCCTCGCCGGCGACGATTGCTCCGGTATGGCTGTCGGAATACTCGACGCTATCGGCGGGCGGCGTCACGACGGCAATGTCGGCGCTGGCCGGACGCTGTGTCAGGACCACACGGCTGCCGCCGAAATCGGCCGTCACATAGTCGGAATAGACCCAGCCCTGGCCGTTAGCCTCGGCGATGGTGCACCATTTGCTGTTGGCGATGCAGCCGTCGAGCGTCGCCGACTGGCCGGCCGCAAGCACGCCGATCACCGGATATTGCGGGCCGGGGCCGGCGCGTACATTGAGATCAGTGATGGCCGAGACGGCGGTGTCGGCCAAGGCAGAGCCCGACATCGCCATGAGCGCTCCGGCCACCGCCGGAAACAATATGCGTTTCATGGTCTTCTCTCCGTTTCACAGTCCCTTGGCACGGAAAACGAAGCAAAGCCGCATGCGTTCCGGCTAAAAGGCTTCGGCCGGCTCACGATTTGTTCCAGTCGTTTTCGGCAGGTCGGTCAAAAGCTCGTGAACAAAAGCAAGTTTTTGCGCCGCCACGTCCGAGATGACGAAGGGATAGAGATCGGGCAGGCCCATGCAGCGGTTGATCGAGTTGGACGCCTCCGACAGCACCAGCCAGCGGTCGAGAATCCTTTCGAAGGGCTCTGGGCTGGCGGCGGGTTCCGATGGTGCCGGCTGCAACTTGCCGCCGGTATCGGCGCGCGGCAGCTCGTTGGCTTCAACGGTTTCCAGCCGGCCGAGCGGGAAATTCAGGGCATGCACCATCTCCAGCGTGTCCGTGATGTGCATGTGATGCGCCCATGTCTCGGCCCAGTCCTCCCATGGGTGCGACGTCGCATAGGCCGAGATATGGCGCTGCTGCCAGTCGGGCGGCGCGCCATCGGCATAATAGGTCTTCAGCGCCTGTTCGTAGCCGGCGCGCTCGTCGCCGAACAAAGCGCGAAAACCGGCAAGCTTTTGCAAATCGTCGCGGATCAGGCGGTCCCAGTAATAATGGCCGAGCTCATGGCGGAAATGGCCGAGCAGCGTGCGGTAGTTCTCGCCCATCTCGACGCGCCGCCGTTCGCGCTCTGCCGAATCCGCCTCGGCGACGTTGAGCGTGATCCGGCCGTTGTCATGACCGGTCAGGATACGCTCGCCGCCCGGACCGCCGCCGATCGGATCGGCAAGAAAATCGAAAGCGAGACCGATCTCGTCGCCAACGTCCTGCTTGGGTGCGACCGGCAGGTCGAAGGCGAGCAGCGAATAGACGGCACGCTTCTTTGCCGCCTCGACACGGATCCAGCGGCGGCGGTTGCCGTCGACCGACAGATCCGGGATCAGCTGGTTCAGCGCGCAGGCGCGGCAGAAGGCATGGCCGGGCTCCGCCATCCAGTTGCAGGCGCATTCGTCGGCATTGGTGCAATGGAAGACGTCGGCGCCGGACAGCGCGAAGCGCGCATGCTCGGGATCGTAGAGCACGAGGCTGGCGCAGTTCAGGCATTGCGCGTTCTCGAAATAGAGACGGTGGCCGCACTGCGGGCAGTCGAAAAGCTTCATTGGCGTCTCAAATCATTCGAAATGCGGAGGACGATACGAGCAGGAGAACGCCAAACGCCTGTCAGCTGCCGACGTTCCTGCCGGCCGATGCTATTTTGCCGCAAGCTGGGCGACGACCTCCTTGGCCACTGCCTCGCCCGACAATCTGGCGCCGCCGCAGGTCTGCATCAGCGGACCGGCCAAATGCTCGCCGGCGAAGAAGATCTTTTCCGCCACGGGCTGCATCAGCGTGGCGCGCGCTTGCGAGCGGCCGGGCCGCCGCCGCCGCATAGCACACAAACCGCTCAGCGCCCCGCCGATGATCACGACATCAAACGTCTTCCGTGCTTATTCTGTCCCCGCCACAATAATTACTTGATCGTAGGCAAATTCCCGGGCGTCCGCCAGTGTGGTGGATTTGAGGTTCCTGCTGTATTGAGTCCATCGGCGTGGCGCCGGGGCAGTGACAAGCAGGTGTTTCGCAGGCAAGTTCGCAATTGGGAACGTGATTCAGGCAACTAGGAGAGCAGCATGGCATTTCTTGCCAAGGGGAAGATGTTTGTAGTGGCCACGGTGGTGGCGGTGCTTGCGCTGGCGACGGGCGCGCAGGCGGCGGCCAGCTGTGGCAAGAGCGGCGCCGGCTTCGAGGCATGGAAACCGGAGTTCGCCGCGGAGGCGAAGGCCGACGGTGTCGGCTCGAAGGGTCTGGCCGCTCTGGCTCGCGCAACCTACGCGACAAAGACGATCTCCGTCGACCGCGCCATCCATAAGGCTTTCAGCGGCTCGGTGGAAGCTTTCATGAAGCGCCGTGGCGCGTCCGCGATCATTGCGAGGGGCCGTGCGCTGAAGAAGGCCAATGCTGCGCTGTTCGACAAGATCGAACGGAATTACGGCGTGTCGCCGGGCGTGTTGCTCGCCATCTGGGGTATGGAGACCGGCTTCGGTTCCGCCATGGGCAACCAGAATACGGTCTCCGCCATTTTAACGCTGGCCTATGACTGTCGCCGTCCGGAGTTCTTCTACCCGCATGCCATTGCGGCCCTGAAGCTGGTTGATCGCGGAGCGTTGAGCGCCTCGTCGGTCGGTGCCGCGCATGGCGAGATTGGCCACACGCAGTTCCTGCCCGGAAATGTTTTGACGTATGGTGTCGGAAACAAAAATCTGCGCGACAAGAGCACTGCGTTGGCTTCTACAGCCAACTTTCTTAAGGGTCATGGTTGGCGACCGGGCGCCAGCGCGCAGGCGAATATCGGCGCAATTGCTGGCTGGAATTCGGCGAGCGTCTATCAACAGGCCATCGCCCGCATGGCCACGGCGATCGATGCCGACTGACAGGATATAAACGCAAAAATGACTGGGCTCGGTTGGAAGCGCGAGGCGAGCATGAAGAGTCTCGCAACAGCGCAGGGCTTGCCTTGCCCTTTGGAACCTAGCTAGGACAGGCGATGATCTCGCTCTCGATCGTTGATTTCGATGCGGACCCCGAGAGGGTGACTGCGATCCTAAGCCTCGAACCGACACGCATAGTCCGCAAGGGCGACCCGATGCGTAACGGTTCCCCGCGCAAGAAGAATGGATGGAGCCTCGATGGTCCGCGGCAAAGGCTCCGGAGTGGGGCCGAGCACGAGAATGCGGTCAACTACCTGATCGAGCAGATGCGAGGTCGGGAGGAGGCCTTCGCACGGCTGCGGCAGGAAGTGCGGCCAAAGCAGATAACTATCTACGGCGGGTTCTATCAGCCCTACGACGTACAGTGCGGCATTTGGCTTGAGCCGTCTGCGATGAGGGTGCTCGCGGATTGCGGTGTTGGCTGGAGCCTCGACCTTTTTGTTGAGGACGAAGCTCACCAACATGGAAGTGAGGTGTGAGCAGGCGTCCTGTCCGCATTGGGTCGTTTGCCGACTGGCTGGTTCCAAATTTGAGCGGAGTCTGATTCATAAGGGCATGAGCCGATACGATCTGACCGACTTCGAATGGCGCGTCATCGAGCCGCTTTTGCCCAACAAGCCGCGAGGCGTGCCGCGTGTCGATGGCCGTCGCGTGCTGAACGGCATCTTCTGGGTGCTGCGATCGGGTGCGCCATGGCGCGATCTGGCCGAGCGCTATGGCCCTCGCACCACTTGCTACAACCGTTTCGTTCGATGGCGGAAAGCAGGTGTCTGGGATCGGCTGATGGACGCCATTACCGAGGCCCATGACGGCACGGTGCAGGTAATGAGTCTACGTCCTAGTTTTCTCGGATCGTTTTCAGCTTTCACGAGATCGGTAGAGCGCCCAGCCCGCTGTTCGGATGTCAGCGCTGGCGGTTACGCGCCGCCAGCGTGCGCAGCCTGAGCGCGTTGAGGCGGATGAAGCCTTCGGCATCCTTCTGGTCGTAGGCGCCGCGGTCGTCCTCGAAGGTGACCAGCGCGTCGGAATAGAGCGTCTTCCTCGACTTGCGGCCGGTGACCATGACGTTGCCCTTGTAGAGCTTCAGCCGCACGGTGCCTTCGACGTCTTCCTGGCTCTTGTCGATCATTGCCTGCAGCATCAGGCGCTCGGGCGCGAACCAGAAGCCGTTGTAGATCAGCTCGGCATAGCGCGGCATGAACTCGTCCTTGAGGTGGGCCGCACCGCGGTCGAGCGTGATCGATTCGATCGCCCGATGGGCGGCGATCAGGATGGTGCCGCCGGGGGTCTCGTAAACGCCGCGCGATTTCATGCCGACGAAACGGTTCTCGACCAGGTCGAGCCTGCCGATGCCGTTGTCGCGGCCGAGATCGTTCAGCGCCGCCAGCATCGTTGCCGGCGACAGCTTCTTGCCGTTGAGCGCAACCGGGTCGCCCTTGAGGAATTCGATCTCGATCTCGGTGACCTCATCCGGCGCATCCATCGGCGAGATGGTGCGCTGGTGGACGAATTCCGGCGGCTCGCTCCACGGGTCCTCCAGCACCTTGCCCTCGGAGGAGGAGTGCAGCAGGTTAGCGTCGACGGAAAACGGCGCATCGCCCTTCTTGTCCTTCGGCACCGGGATCTGGTGCTGCTCGGCGAAATTGATGAGATCGGTGCGCGACTTGAACGACCAGTCGCGCCAGGGCGCGATGACCTTGATGTCGGGGTTCAGCGCATAGGCGGAAAGCTCGAAACGCACCTGATCGTTGCCCTTGCCGGTGGCGCCATGGGCGATGGCATCGGCGCCGGTCTCTTTTGCGATCTCGACAAGATGTTTCGAAATCAGCGGCCGGGCGATCGAGGTGCCGAGCAGATAGGTGCCTTCATAGACGGCGTTGGCGCGGAACATCGGAAAGACGAAATCGGATACGAACTCCTCGCGGACATCGACGATGCGGATGTCCTTGATGCCCATCATCTCGGCCTTGCGCCTGGCCGGCTCCAGTTCGCCACCCTGGCCGAGATCGGCGGTGAAGGTGACGACCTCGGCGCCGAGTTCGGTCTGCAGCCATTTCAGGATGATCGAGGTATCAAGGCCGCCGGAATAGGCGAGCACGACTTTCTTGACGGCTTTTGCTTTCGACATGGTGGGCAGTTCCGCGACAGGGGTTCTTCGCGGGCGAGGTATCACGGCGTTTTAGGCCAGCGCAAGGGACGAATGATGCCTGGACCAGATGCTTCATCTCCAAGAGGCTGGCGAGCACACGGCTCTTGCGCTATGGCTGCGCCGTCTTTTGCCGCTACGAGACGAGCCATGTCCTTCATCCCCGACAGTACGACGCTTATCCAGTTCTCCATCGCCACCTTCATCCTGGCGATCACGCCCGGGCCTGACATGACGCTGTTCGTCTCGCGCACGCTGAGCCAGGGCCGTGCCACCGGCTTTGCCTCGATGGCCGGCGCCTTGTGCGGCACGCTGATCCACACCACGCTGGTGGTGGTCGGCGTCTCGGCGCTGATCGTCGCCTCGCCGATGGCGTTCTTCGTGCTGAAGATTTTCGGCGCCGGCTATCTGGTCTTCCTGGCATGGCAGGCGATCACAAAAGGGTCGGCGTTTTCACCGGAGAAGAAGAGCGGGCCGCAGATCTCGCTGTTCCGCAGCTGGGCGGCGGGGCTCGGGGTCAATCTGCTCAACCCGAAGATCATCCTGTTCTTCATGACCTTCCTGCCGCAATTCGTCTCCGCGCATGATCCCAACGCGCCGGGAAAGCTGTTCTTCCTCGGCGCGATGTTCGTCGTGCTGGCGATCCCGGTGACGGCGCCGATGGTGCTGGCGGCCGAAAAATTCTCGGCCGCGATGAAATCCAGCCCGCGTGTGACCCGCGTCGTCGACTATCTGTTTGCCGGGGTGTTTTCGGCCTTCGCGCTCAAGATCCTGACGGCCCAGGCGAAATAGGGCGTCCGATCTGACGCCAGCTTCCGGCCGAGCGCCCGGCGCTCAGCCAGTAGAAAATACCGCCGACCATACCGCAGCCGATCACCGCCAGCATGACGCTGGTATTGGTAACCTCGAAATTGGCATCGGCCGTCTGGTGGACGAAGCCAAGGAAGACCGCCGAGACCACAGCACCCGCCAGCGCATAGAACAGCCAGTCACGCCGGCCAAGGATCTCGGAGACGAGGATGGCGATGGCGGCCGGCATGAAGGCGAAATAGGCGACGAACAGCGCGACGAAGGGGATTGAAAACCACAGCGACGCCTGCGCCGCCGGTTGCGTCTCGTCCGTTATCAGCCCAAGAGACGCCAGGAACATGATGTTAAGGAAGGCGCTTGCCGCCAGCGAAGCAACGCCGTAGCCGACAAGGATGACGGCGAAGCGGATGAGATAGGCGACGAGGCGGTTCACGCCTCGCCATGCCCCGCGATCATCATGGCTTCCAGCGCCAGCCGGTCGACCTTGCGCATGCGCTCGGAGTCCGACTTGAGCTGGCCGCAGGCGGCGAGGATGTCGCGGCCGCGGGGCGTGCGGATCGGCGAGGCATAGCCGGCATTGTTGATGTAGTCGGCGAATTTCTCGATCGTCTCCCAGTCCGAGCACTGGTAGTTGGTGCCCGGCCACGGATTGAACGGGATCAGATTGATCTTGGCCGGGATGCCCTTGAGCAGCTTGACCAGCGCCTTGGCGTCCTCGATCGAATCGTTGACGTCCTTCAGCATGACATATTCGAAGGTGATCCGCTTGGCGTTGGACAGGCCGGGATAGGCACGGCAGGCAGCGATCAGTTCGTTCAGCGGATACTTCTTGTTGATAGGCACCAAAAGGTCGCGCAGATCGTCGTTGGTGGCGTGCAGCGAGATCGCCAGCATGACGCCGATCTCCTCACCGGTGCGGAAGATCTCGGGCACCACGCCTGAGGTCGAGAGCGTGATGCGCCTCTTCGACAGGGAAAGCCCGTCGCCGTCGGATGCGATAAGCAGGGCCTTCTTCACCGCCTCGAAATTGTAGAGCGGCTCGCCCATGCCCATCATGACGACGTTGGACACTTTCCGCCCCTCGGCCGGCACGATGGCGCCGTCGGGCGTGTCGCGGTCGGGGAAATCGCCAAGCCGGTCCCGGGCGGTCAAGAGCTGGGCGAGGATTTCCTCGGCGGTCAGGTTGCGCACCAGTTTCTGCGTGCCGGTGTGGCAGAAGGAGCAGGTCAGGGTGCAGCCGACTTGCGAAGAGATGCAGAGCGTGCCGCGGCCTTCTTCGGGAATGTAGACGGTCTCGATCTCGACCGGCCGGCCGGCGCCGCGCGGCGGAAAGCGGAACAGCCATTTGCGGGTTCCGTCGGAGGAAATCTGCTCCTCGACGATCTCGGGCCTGGCGACGGTGAAATGCCTGTCGAGCGCGGCGCGCAGATCCTTGGAGATGTTGAACATGCCGGCGAAGTCGGAAACGCCGCGCACATAGATCCAATGCCAGAGCTGTTGGGCGCGCATTTTCGCCTGGCGCTCCGGCACGATGCCGGCGGCGACGAGGGCGGCCCCGAGTTCGGCGCGCGTCAAGCCGATCAGCGACGGTTTTTCAGGCGTCGTGCGGGTGCGCAACGCGTCACGCGCGCCTTCGACGGTAAGATCGAATGAAAGGGTCATTGTTGCGCCAATATAAGCGATTTGCGGCCGAATACAGCATCGTGCCCGAAATGAAGCGCGGCGCATAGCACAGGTTAGCGGCGGAGTCATGCCGGGCGCGCAAGCAAGGGCAGGGCTTCAGAAAAGGCTGGCGTCCAGTTTTACGTTGGAGACAACCAAATTGGCGACCTCGGCGCTGCCCTCATCCGACGGCGACGCCAGCGCCGTTCCTGCAACGCCGGCAATTGGCGAAAGCTTCCATGCGGCGCTCTTCTCCGCGTCACCATACAGGGAGAAATGCCCGGCAGGGCACTGAGGGCGGCCTCAACGCCTAAAAGGTTCGTTGTTCTTCCGGCTCTACCTACTTGCACTTGGCGATCGAGGCCAGCGCCGCCGAGATGCCCTTCAGCGAGAAGACGTAGGTGGTGGTGTTGCCGCGGCCGGACTTGGCCGACACCTTCATGTCGGTGCCGGTCTTCATCGCGGCTATCAGCACCGGCTCCTCGGCGGCGTTCTCGACCCAGGCCGACTTGCCGCGCGTGAACATCGAAAAAGACTTCTTGTCGATGGTGACGGTGGCCTTGGAACCTTCCTGGAAGGTATAGCCGGCAATGAATTGCGGCTCGTAGGACACTTGCTGCCCCGGCCGCTGGCTGACGAAGAAGAACATGTCGCCGTGATCGAGCGTCGGCGGCTGCTTGTCGGTTGGCACCGTCAGGACATAGCAGACCTTGCCGCCGCCCGACGCCTGATAACTGTAGGTGCCCCAGGCATTATGCTGGCCGATCTTGGTTGCCGACTGCGCCAGCGCGGGCGCCGTCAAGGCCACCAGGGCCAGGCTGGAAACTATAGCAATCAATCCGCGCATCGCTTTTCCCGTATTCCACTGGTGCGGCGGCAGGCCGGCTCGGCGTCCTGCCCGTCGCTTCATTTTGATTTAATCTGGGTTACCAAACGGTGAATTTCCCCTTAGAAAAGGATGTTCACGCCAGGAAACCGCCGCCGTCTTCGCGCTGCCGCTCGAAAAAGCGGCTGGCGCAATGTCCCTGCCGCGACTTGGAGGCCACGAAAACGGCAAGAGTTTGACTTTTCAAGCAGCTAGGTCTTGCGGCGATTCTCGCTTTTTGAGGTGCGTGACGAATTTCCCTGCAGGCGGTACCATGTCTGCGTTCGCCGCCACGGCGCTCGGCCAGGGTGCCCTCCCTGGCGGCTTACGGGAGATTTGGCCATGGCCATTTCCGAGACAGTTCTGACCCTGGCGGGCGGCACAGTCGTCCTGGCGATCGTGTTCGGCGTTCGTGTCGCCGTCCGCGTGGCGGCCGGTGGCGCGGTGCCCCGGTCGGATGGCGGGGAGGCGGCGGGCGGATCGGGCGCCCCCGACGTGGCCGGGGTCATTGCGCTGCCACCTTTGATCTTCCTCGGCTTCCTGGTGGCGGCAACCGTGCTCGAGGTGCTCGTGCCGCTCCCGGTCATGGCCGGGCAGGCGCTCGCCCGCTATCTGACCGGCGCCGTGCTCGCGGTGTGCGGCTTCGTGTTCATCTTTATGGCAGCGGACCGCTTTCAGGCCGCTGGAACCAACATACCACCGACCTTGCCAACGACGGCGCTGGTCGTCGACGGTATCTATCGTCGGACCAGGAACCCGTTCTATCTGGGAACGACCCTCGTCTATTTGGGCCTCGGCGTCGCGGCCGGAAGTCTTTGGGCTATCGCGCTCGTCATCCCCCTGCTGTGGGTGATCAATACCGGCGTTATCGCGCCGGAAGAGCGCTACCTCGAGCGGAAGTTCGGAGATGTCTATCGCGCCTACAAGGCGCGGGTGCGGCGGTGGATTTGACGGCCGGAAAGTCGGTTCTCACGCGATTTTTGCGCCGCACCGGCTCAGCTCTTGCCGGCGATGGCCTGCCTGGCGGCGAGCCGGTGCGCCGGCGTGATATGGGCGCTGACGGCGGTAATCGCGGCGGTCAGCACGGCGATGTCGTCGGTGAAGCCTAGCCCAAGGATGAAATCGGGGATGACGTCCGTCGGCAGCACGAAATAGCCGAGCGCAGCAATCAAGGTGCCCTTGGCGCGAAGCGGCGTCTTCTTGTCCATGGCACAGTAATAGGCGGCGACCACCTCTTCCATAAACGGGATATGCCGGGCGGCCTTCTTCGCCGTACGCCAGAACTTTTCGCGCACTTCGCTCTCGTTGCCCGGCTTGCTGCCGAGGCCGAAGAAATCAAAACCGGATTTTTGCGCCATCAACCTCTCCTTGCGGCCGTCGCGTGACTTCACGCGTGACCGCGACGCAAAATGTGGTGAAAGCCGAACCTCGCTGCAAGGTGCAGATAGGCTCAGCCGCCGAAATAGCGGTTCATTTTCCTGGCCAGATCGAAATCCAGCGCGGTCAGGCCGCCGGCGTCGTGCGTGTTGAGGGTCACGTTCACCGTCTTGTAGACGTTCGACCAGTCGGGATGGTGGTCCATCTTCTCCGCGGCCAGGGCAACGCGGGTCATGAAGGCAAAGGCTTCGGAGAAATTCTTGAAGGTGAAGCTGCGGGTGATCGAGCCACCATCCTTGGCCAGCGACCAGCCGTCGAGGCCGGCAAGTTCGGCGCGGATCGCCTCTTTTGCTAGTTTCTCCCTGGCCATGTCCGTCTACCGCATGATCCGCGAAGCGTCGGCGGCGCCGACCAAACGGCTGGCGACGCGGTTGTCGGCACCTGAAAGCGGCCAGGCCTCCTCGACGACGTAAGGCCCGCCGCCAACCGAATCGCGCGACGACATCAGCACGAAGCGGCCGACCCGGAACGGCAGCGTCGAAAAATTGCCGCGTGCCGACAGGTACTGGGCGACGTCGAGCGGGCTCGAATTGCGCAGGCGGGCCAGCGTCACATGCGGCATGAACTTGCGCGGGTCGGCCGGGATGCCGAGCCGCTGGCAGATGCGCTCGATCTCGGCCTGCAATGCGGAAAGATCGGGCGAAGCGGCGACCCCGGCCCACACCGCATGCGGCTTCTTCTGGCCGAAGGCGCCGACGCCGGACAGCGTCAGCGGGAAGGACGGGCGGTGAACACGGTCAAGCGCATTGGCGATGTCGTCGGCGACATGGCCCTCGACATCGCCGATGAAGCGCAGCGTCAGATGATAGTTTTCGACGTCGATCCAGCGGGCTCCCGGCAGGCCGCCCCTGAGCAGGGACAGCGAAAGAGCGGCATCACGCGGTATCTCGAGGGCGGTAAAAAGACGCGGCATGGGAAGCCTCCTGTCCTCGAATCGAACTCTTGCCCCTAGCGAATCATCGATATCCAAACGGGGCAAGGGGTTTGTTGGTCGCAGGCCTGCCTAAAAGCTTCCCCTGCGGAAGGTGTTGCGACGGCGAACCCTCGCCTTCAGGAATTGCCCCGGACCGCTTCAATGGTCTTCTCCACACTGGGCAGGATACCCTCGACGATGCGGTCGACGCCTCGGGCGTTTGGATGAAGGCCGTCCTCGAGTTGCAGGACGGATTGACCGGCTATGCCCTCGAGAAAGAAAGGATAGAGCGGCACGCCATATTTTTCAGCCAGTCGCGGAAAGGTCGCGTCGAAGGCGTTCTGGTAGTCGGCGCCGAGATTGGGCGCCGCGCGCATTCCGGCCAGCAAAACGGCGATCTTGCGCTGCTTCAGCTTTGCCAGCATGGCGTCCAGGTTCTTTTCCGCTATGGCGGGCGAAACGCCGCGCAGCATGTCGTTGGCGCCGAGCTCCAGGATGACCAGTTGCGTGCCGTCCGGCACCGACCAGTCGAGCCGCGACAGACCGCCGCTCGTCGTATCGCCGGAGACGCCGGCGTTGGCGACCGTGACATCGTAGCCCTTGGCGCGCAGCGCCGCCTGCAGCTTCTCGGTGAAGCCCTGACCTGGCCCGAGGCCATAACCCGCCATCAGGCTGTCGCCGAAACCGACAATGGTGAATGGTTCGGCACGCGCCGACGAAATGGCGCCGCAAATGGCGAGGAAAAGGGCGAACGCTGCGGCAAAGGTGTGTTTGAAAGCCATGCGGCCGGCCCCATATGACCAGGAACATCTGTTGGCGAAGGCAGGTTTTCGTCTTTGTCGAGCATCGGATGCACTAGCCTTCATCCCCCATATAGGACGATTTGATTTTGGAAGAAGCCGTCATTTCGCTGAAAGACGTATCGCTGACGCTCGGCGAAGGTGCATCCTCGGTCCATGTGCTGAAGGGCGTCAGCCTCGATGTGGCGGGCGGCGAAGCGACAGGCATCGTTGGACCTTCAGGTTCGGGAAAGTCGACATTGCTGATGGTTTTGGCCGGGCTTGAAAGGGTCGATTCGGGCACGGTCCGAATTGCCGGCGAGCTGCTCAACGGCAAAAGCGAAGATCAGATCGCATCGTTTCGGGGACGAAACATCGGCATCGTGTTCCAGTCTTTCCATCTCATCCCCAATATGACGGCGCTGGAAAACGTTGCGGTCCCGCTGGAGCTTGCCGGCCATGTCGATCCATTCGGCGTGGCGGCACGCGAGCTGGCGGCGGTGGGCTTGAGCGATCGCGTCACCCATTACCCCGGCGAATTGTCTGGCGGCGAGCAGCAGCGCGTGGCGATCGCCCGGGCGCTGGCACCGTCGCCACGCATCCTGATCGCCGACGAGCCGACCGGCAATCTCGACCAGGCGACGGGGCGGCACGTCGCCGACCTGCTGTTTGCCAAGGCGGCCGAACGCGGCATGACGCTGGTGCTGGTCACGCATGACCCGGTACTCGCGGCGCGCTGCTCGCGCCAGGTGTCGATGCGGTCGGGGCTGATCGAAGACGCGCCTAAGCCGGCCACCAGGGCTGGCAGGATGACCGCATGATGCCGCTGGCGCGCACGCTGAGGCTCGCCTTTCGGTTTTCGCTGCGAGAAATGCGTGGCGGGCTGTCCGGCTTCCTGATCTTCCTTGCCTGCATCGCGCTCGGCGTCGCTGCGATCGGCGGCGTCAATTCGGTGGCGCAAGCGATTTCCGCCGGTGTTGCCGACCAGGGCCAGACGCTGCTCGGCGGCGATCTCCGCTTCCAGCTCAACCAGCGCGATCCGACCAGATCGGAACGCAGCTTCCTCGACCAGCTTGGCACGGTTTCGCACAGTGCCAATATGCGCTCGATGGCGAGGCTCGAGGACGGCTCCGACCAGGCGCTGGTCGAGGCCAAGGCGGTCGACGGCGCCTATCCGCTCTACGGCGCGCTGGAGACCGAGCCGGTGCTGTCGCGAGAAGATCTGTTCGGCGAAAAATCCGGGGTCTTCGGCGCCGCCGCGCCGGACCTCTTGTTCGAGCGGCTGAACCTTGGCATCGGTGACCGGCTGAAGCTCGGCAGCGCGACGTTCGAGCTGCGTGCCAGGCTGGTCAACGAGCCGGATGCAGTGTCGGATGGCTTCGGTTTTGCGCCGCGGCTGATGGTGTCGACCGACGGGCTTGCCGCTTCCGGCCTGATCCAGCCGGGCAGCCTGGTCGAGAATGCCTATAAGGTCCGCCTGCCCGGCGGCACCACTGAGGCACAGATCAAGGCAATCCAGGAGCAGGCGACAAAACAGTTCCCGCAGGCCGGCTGGTCGATCCGCACCCGCAGCAACGCGGCGCCGGCGCTGTCCTCGAATATCGAGCGGTTTTCGCAATTCCTGACGCTGGTTGGGTTGACGGCGCTGGTGGTCGGCGGTGTCGGCGTGGCCAATGCCGTGCGTGCCTATCTCGACGGCAAGCGCGGCGTCATCGCCACCTTCAAGAGCCTGGGGGCTTCGGGCGGCTTCGTCTTTGCCGTCTATCTGGTGCAGATCCTGATGATCGCCGCCCTCGGCATCACGCTAGGCCTTGTGCTTGGCGCGCTGATGCCGTTCGCGGCCAGCGCCGCACTCCAATCGGTCATTCCAGTGCCGGCGGAAGGTGGGTTCTATCCCGGCGCCCTCGGCATGGCAGCGCTGTTCGGGCTGCTGGTGACGCTGGCTTTCGCCTTGCTGCCGCTCGGCCGCGCCCGCGACGTGCCGGCAACGGCGCTGTTTCGCGAAATGGGTTTCGAGGGCCGCGGTTTTCCCCGCCCGCTCTATATCGCCGCGGCATTGGGCATCGCGCTGCTGCTCGCGGTACTGGCGATCCTGTTTTCCGGCGACCGCCGTATTGCCTCGATCTTCGTTGGCGCCACGATCTTTTCGTTCCTGGTGCTGCGTGTGGTCGGCTCGCTGGTGCAGTGGGCGGCGAAGAAAAGCCCGCGCGTGCGCTCGACCGCGCTCAGGCTCGCCATCGGCAACATCCATCGGCCTGGCGCCTTGACGCCGTCCGTGGTGCTGTCGTTGGGACTCGGGCTGACGCTGCTGGTGACGCTGGCGCTGATCGACGGCAATCTCAGGCGGCAGATCTCGGGCAGCCTGCCGGAAAGGGCACCGAACTTCTTCTTCGTCGATATCCAGAGCAGTGACGTCGATGCCTTCTCCGCGCTGGTCGGCAAAGAGGCACCGCAAGGCAGGCTGATCAAGGTGCCGATGCTGCGCGGCCGGGTGATGGCGCTCAACGGCGTCAATGTCGACAAGGTCAAGGTTCCGGCCGAAGGCGCCTGGGTACTGCGCGGCGACCGTGGCCTGACCTATGACGCAAAGCTGCCGGAGAATGCGACGCTGACCGAGGGCAGCTGGTGGCCGGAGAACTATGCCGGCGAGCCGCTGGTCTCGTTTTCCGCCGAGGAAGGCAAAGAGATCGGGCTGAAGCTCGGCGACACCATCACCGTCAACGTGCTCGGCCGCAACATCACGGCCAAGATCGCCAATTTCCGTCAGGTCGAATGGGAAACCATAGGCATCAATTTCGTCATGGTGTTCTCGCCCAACACGTTCGCCGGTGCGCCGCATGGCTGGTTGGCGACGCTGACCGAGACGAATGCGTCGGCAGCCGACGATGCGCATCTTCTCAACGCCGTCACGCGTGCCTTTCCCGCGGTGACGACGGTCAGGGTCAAGGACGCGCTCGAAATCGTCAACCGGCTGGTGGCGCAGCTCGGCACAGCAATCAGGGCAGCAGCGGGGGTGGCGTTGATCGCCTCGGTGCTGGTGCTGGCCGGGGCGCTCGCCGCCGGCAACCGGGCTCGCATTCACGACGCGGTGGTGCTGAAGACCCTGGGTGCGACCAGAAAAACGCTGATCGCCGCGTTTTCGCTGGAATACATGCTGATCGGCCTTGCCACTGCGATCTTCGCGCTGGCGGCGGGCGCTGTGGCGGCATGGTTCGTCGTCGCGCGCATCATGACGCTGCCATCGCACTTCATGCCCGAGGTGGCGGTGGCGACCATCGGCTTTTCGCTGGTGGTCACGGTCGGCATCGGCCTTGCCGGCACGTGGCGGGTGCTGGGCCACAAGGCGGCGCCGGTGCTGCGGAATCTTTGAGCCAGAGCCGGTTTCGATTAAATCTCGGTAATGTTCCGGGCGGGAAGGCCAATAAAACCGTATCTCCGGCACTTCACGGAGCATTACGCTTGGTTACGGTCTTGTCCTTTACGCCAAGAACCATCATATTTCGGCGCAGGCATGCTGGAGCCCCGCCAGCGGCGCCTGGGTTCAAAAGGACCTGACACCGGACGGGGCAGAAGCAATATGAGGATTTCCATGGCTGATCCCGTTCGCAATTATCAGACGCGCGCCGTGCCCGGCGCCGGCGTCGATGCTGCCATCGACCAGGGCCTGCGGGCCTACATGATTAAGGTCTACAATCTGATGGGGCTTGGCCTCCTCATCACCGGCCTTGCCGCGGTCGGCACAATCATGCTGGCCACTACCAGCGATCCCGCCTCGGCGGTCGCGACGTTGCCAAGCGGCGAGATGCTGACCTCGTTCGGCTACGCGATCTTCGGCTCGCCGCTGAAATGGCTGGTGATCTTCGCCCCGCTGGCAGCGGTGATGTTCCTGTCGTTCCGCGTCCAGTCGATGAGCGTTTCGGCCGCGCAGACGACATTCTGGGTCTACGCCGGCCTCGTCGGCCTGTCGCTGTCGTCGATCTTCCTGGTCTACACCACCGCCAGCATCTCGCAGACCTTCTTCGCCACCGCCGCCGCCTTTGGCGGGCTGTCGCTCTACGGCTACACGACCAAGCGCGATCTCTCGGCGTTCGGGTCGTTCCTGGTCATGGGCCTGGTCGGCCTGATCATCGCGATGGTGATCAACATCTTCCTGCAGTCGTCGGCGCTTTCCTTCGCCGTTTCGGCGATCGGCGTGCTGATCTTCGCTGGCCTCACCGCCTACGACACGCAGAACATCAAGGAGATGTACTTCGAGGGCGACGAGACCGATGTCGCCGGCCGCAAGGCGATCATGGGCGCATTGAGGCTCTATCTCGACTTCATCAACCTGTTTATGTTTCTGCTGCAGTTCATGGGCGACCGTCGCTAAGTACGGTTTTCCTGGACCAGCGAGTTTGGAAAGGGCGGCCCAATGGCCGCCCTTTTCTTTTGTCCCGGCTTTTGCTGTGATATAGGGCAGATGAACGACGTGCCTAAATTATGAGCAGCATCACGATACGCGCCGCGACGTTGGCCGACCTTGACCAGATCACGGAAATCTATGCCGACGCGGTGATAAACGGCACGGCGAGCTACGAACTCGAACCGCCGAGCCGCGCCGAGATGGGCACGCGCTTCGACACTCTGATGGCGGGCGGCTTTCCCTATCTCGTTGCGGAAAAGGCCGGCGCCGTGCTCGGCTATGCCTATGCCGGGGCGTTCCGGCCGCGCCCGGCCTACCGCTTCGTCGTCGAGGATTCCGTCTATGTCGCGCCCGAGGCCAAAGGGCAAGGCGTCGGGCTGCTCTTGATGCAAGGGCTGATCGAAGCGGCCAAGGCGGCGGGTTTTCGCCAGATCATCGCGGTGATCGGCGACGGCCGGCCCGACAGCGCCTCGGTAAGGTTGCACGAGAAGCTCGGCTTTCGTCATTCCGGCCGCCTGGAAGGCTCAGGCTATAAGCACGGACGCTGGCTGGACACGGTTTTCATGCAGCTGCCGATCAACGGCGGGGCGTCCATCCCGCCTGATCCGCAATCGCTGCCCGAGCGCAAGTTCCGCCTGCAAAAATAAAGGGTTACGCCTCGACCAGCTTCAGTGTTCGGTCGAACACGCCAAGCACCCGGCCGAGTTCCTGGCCGCGCTTGAGGATGCGCCCGCCGGCGGCGATGACGGCGAACGCGCCTTGCCGGCGCGCCAGCTTCGGATCCTTGACGATCTGGAAAAGCGGCACTTCGCTGGTGCGGCGGAAGACGGAAAAAACGGCGCGGTCGGCGAGATGGTCGATGGCATAGTCGCGCCACTCATTGGCGGCAACCATACGGCCGTAGAGCCTGAGGATCTGGTCCAGTTCGCGCCGGTCGAACCGCACCGGCTGGTCGAGGCGTTCGCGTCTTGCCTCATGCAGCGGGATCAATATTGCGGATGCGTCCCCATCCTCCGTCCCGCTGCTGCGATCAGTCATGCCTGGATCCTCGCAATGAATCGTACGCCGACCAAAGTTGGCGCTTTCGTTGCCGAATTGCAAGGCCCGGCCGGGCAACGGCAGCACCGCGCGGTTTCTCCAGCGTCCAGTCACGTTTGCGAAACGCCTGTTGAAATTGGTGATGCTTTGCCACAATCCTGCCTTTTTTTATCCGTGCTCATGCCCCAATGTCCGACGAATTTACCGGCGTTGCCTGAGACGGTTCGGTCCGGCACCGGCTCGTAAACCCCAAGCCCCCCGCCCACGGGTCTGCGTCGGATCGAACCAACCTCGGTTTTTCCTTGGAAAGATCGGGTGCGACGATCCCAAAACCTAAATGACCGGCGTCAGAAGCAAGCTGACGCCGGTTTTTTATTAGCCGTGGCGATGCGATCCATCCAGATAGGCTGTCGTCGGAGGCTTGAGCGCGGTTATCCCTTCTCCCACAACAAGGGGAGAACGGGGGGCGCCCTATCTAAGGCTTGCGGATAAAGGCTGCGCCCAGGATCGGCCCGGGCATGCCGTCCTTGCCGACCGACTGCAGCAGCACGGCGCAGCCGCCCTTCTTGGCGATCTCGCTCATCGGCAGTTCGTAGCGCTGCGCCTTGCCGTGCCACATGCCGGCGGTCTGGATGCTGGAGACGGCGTTCCAGTAGGTCATGCTGCGGCCGCTGTTTTCGCCCTTGCCGATCTTTATCGTCTGCGGCGGATTGAAATAGACGATGACGACATGCGCGTCGGTTGGGCCGGTCACAGCGTCGCCGGCATCGATCATGACGCGATCGCTGGTCCGGCTGACCTTGATGCCGACGCGCATGCCTTCGCCGACCCTCTCCATGCGGGCCAGCGCGCCGTCGACTTCCTTGCGGCTGGCGCCGTTGACATGGCTGCGGCCGTTTATGACGGCTTGCGGGGTGTAGACGGAACGACTGCCGAAGGCGCGCATATACTCGTATTGCCGCTCGGTATTTTCCTTGCGGCTCAGCGTGTCCTGCCAGCCGAGGTAATCCCAATAATCGACATGATAAGCGAGCGCGACGATGTCCTCTTTGGCGGCGAGCTCGGCGAAGAATTCATCTGCCGGCGGACAGGAGTTGCATCCCTGGCTGGTGAAGAGCTCGACGACGCCTAATGGCTTGTCGGTTGGCTCGGCAAGGGCCCTGCCGGCAAACGCCGAGAGGGCCAGCGCAAGGGCCGCAAGCCGCAATGGTCTTCGAGATGGCATAGCCGTTCCGATCCCGCCGGTGACGCCGGCTTTGTTCTGGTTGTCGAAATATGTGGCAGAAGCGGCAGTCAACGGGAAGTCACGTTGCGGTGAAATTTTGCCGTTGCAACCGCTGGCAAGGGCGCAATAGGTGGACTTGCACTTTACGATGGAAGCGATTCGGGCGGCAATCAGCATGTGGCAATCTCTCCTGGCGCCGGTCGACCTCTATTGCGAACGGACGGGGCCGGAATTCTGGGCCGAGCCGCTCAATGCGCTGAGCAATCTGGCTTTTTTTGCCGCCGGGCTATGGGGTGTCTGGCAGGTGCGCAAGCGCGGCACCGGCACCTTCGCCGAAGTGCTGGCCTGGTGGGTGGTGGCGATCGGCGTCGGCTCGTCGCTGTTCCACACCTTTGCCAACCGTGGCACGGTCTGGGCCGACGTGCTGCCGATCGCCGGGTTCACGCTGGCCTACACGCTGTTCAACCTGCGGCGTTTTCTCGGCATGAAATGGGGCAAGGCGATCGCCATTTTCGTCGCCTTCTATGCCGTCGCCGGGCTGGTGACCTTTGCCGTGCCCGACTGGCTGCGCCAGGCGTCGAACGGGACGACCGGCTATCTGCCGCCCTTCCTGGCGCTCGCCTTCTTCGGCGCCATGGTGGCGGCCAGCGGCAACCGTGCCGGCTGGTACAATCTGGCGGGCTCGGCGATCTTCGTCGTGTCGGTCATCTGCCGGATGATCGATCCGCTGGTCTGCGGCGGCTTTCCGCTCGGCACGCATTTCCTGTGGCACGTATTCAACGGGCTGATGCTCGGCGTGCTGCTGGCGGCGACAGCGCGGTTTGGAAAGCCGGGAATTAGGGCAGTAGGGCAGTAGGGCAGTAGGGCAGTAGGGGAATAAGTCGCTTCTCCTTATTGCCCTACTCCCTTAAGCGGCCAGATCGCGCAGCACGTATTGCAGGATGCCGCCATTCTTGAAGTAGTCGAGCTCGTCCAGCGTATCGATGCGGCAGATGATCGGAACCTCTTTGACGCTGCCGTCGCCGTAGGTGATCCTGGCGATCATCTTCTGCCGCGGCTTGATGTTGCCCAGTCCGTCGATCTCGACCAGTTCGTCGCCCTTGAGGTTGAGCGAGGCCCATGAGGTGCCTTCCTCGAAGACGAAGGGGATCACGCCCATGCCGACCAAATTGGAGCGGTGGATGCGCTCGAAGGACTGGGCGATGACCGCGCGGACGCCCAGCAAATTGGTGCCCTTGGCCGCCCAGTCGCGCGACGAGCCGTTGCCATATTCGACGCCGGCGAAGATGACCAGCGGCACGCCTTCCTTCTTGTACCGCATGGCGGCGTCGTAGATCGATTCCTCTTCTTTCGACGGGTAATGGATGGTGTAGCCGCCCTCGCGGCCGTTCTCGCCCAGCATGTGGTTGCGGATGCGGATGTTGGCGAAGGTGCCGCGCATCATTACCTCATGATTGCCGCGGCGCGTGCCGTACTGGTTGAAATCGGCGACGCCGACGCCGTGGTCGGTGAGGTACTTGCCGGCCGGCGAGGCCGCCTTGATCGAACCGGCCGGCGAAATGTGGTCGGTGGTGATCTTGTCGCCGAACAGACCGAGCACACGCGCGCCCTTGATATCGCCGATCTTGCCGAAGCCCGACGTCATGCCGGCGAAATAGGGCGGGTTCTGCACATAGGTGGAATTGTCGTCCCAGGCATAGGTCTGGCCTTCCGGCGCCTTGACGTTCTGCCAGTACTCGTCGCCCTTGAAGACGTCTGCATATTTGCGGGCGAACAATTCGCGCGTGACGTTCTTCTCGATGAATTCCTGGATCTCGACCGAACTCGGCCAGATATCCTTGAGATAGACCGGATTGCCGTTGCGATCCTCGCCGAGCGGCTCGGTGGTCAGATCCTTGGTCACGGTCCCGGCCAGCGCGTGGGCGACGACCAGTGGCGGCGAGGCGAGATAGTTCGCTTGCACGTCGGGCGAGACGCGGCCTTCGAAATTGCGGTTGCCGGACAAGACTGCCGCAGCAATCAAGCCCTTATCGTTGATGGTCTTGGAGATCGGCGCCGGCAATGGGCCGGAATTGCCGATGCAGGTGGTGCAGCCGAAGCCGACCAGGTTGAAGCCGATCTGGTCGAGCTCCTTCTGCAGGCCGGATTTCTCGAGATATTCGGCGACGACCTGGCTGCCCGGCGCCAATGAGGTCTTGACCCACGGCTTCTGCTTGAGGCCGAGCCGGTTGGCATTGCGCGCCAACAGCCCGGCGCCGATCAGCACGCTCGGGTTCGATGTGTTGGTGCAGGAGGTGATGGCGGCGATGACCACATCGCCATGGCCAAGATCGTAGCTCGTGCCCTCGACGGCATAGCGCTTGTCGATTTCGGCGGCCTTCCTGTATTCGGACTCCATGGCCTTGGCGAAGCCAGCCGGAATGTCTTCAAGTGCGACCCGGCCTTCCGGCCGCTTCGGGCCGGCCATCGACGGGACGACACTGCCGAGATCGAGCTCCAGCAGGTCGGTGAAGACCGGATCGGCCGAGCCGGCATCGCGCCACAAGCCTTGCGCCTTCGAATAAGCCTCGACCAGGGCGATGCGGCTTTCGTCGCGACCGGACATTGTCAGATAGCGGATGGTTTCGCTGTCGACCGGGAAGAAGCCGCAGGTGGCGCCATATTCCGGCGCCATGTTGCCGATGGTGGCGCGGTCGGCCAGCGTCATGTTGGACAGGCCCGGCCCGAAGAATTCGACGAACTTGCCGACGACGCCCTTCTTGCGCAGCATCTGGGTGACGGTGAGCACCAGGTCGGTGGCGGTGACGCCTTCCCTCAGCCTGCCGGTGAGCCGGAAGCCGATGACTTCAGGCAGCAGCATGGAGACCGGCTGGCCAAGCATCGCGGCCTCCGCCTCGATGCCGCCGACGCCCCAGCCGAGAACGCCGAGGCCGTTGATCATCGTGGTATGTGAATCGGTGCCGACGCAGGTGTCGGGATAGGCGGTGGTCTCGCCGTCTTCGCTGTTGGTCCACACGACCTGACCGAGATATTCGAGATTGACCTGATGGCAGATGCCGGTGCCGGGCGGCACGACGCGGAAATTGCGGAACGCCTGCTGGCCCCATTTCAGGAACTTGTAGCGTTCCTCGTTGCGCTCATATTCAAGCTCGACATTGCGGGCGAAAGCCAGTGGCGTGCCGAATTCGTCGACGATGACCGAATGGTCGATGACCAGATCGACCGGCACCAGCGGATTGATCTTTTGTGGGTCGCCGCCGAGCGAGGCCATGGCGTCGCGCATGGCGGCAAGGTCGACCACGGCTGGAACGCCGGTGAAATCCTGCATCAGCACGCGTGCCGGGCGATAGGCGATCTCGACGCCGGCGGTGCCCCGGTCAGTCAGCCAGCCGGCGACCGCCTGGATGCTCTCCTTGGTGACGGAACGGCCGTCCTCGTTGCGCAGCAGATTCTCCAGCAGCACCTTCATCGAATAGGGCAATTGGGCAATACCGGTGAGGCCGTTCTTTTCGGCCTCGACAAGGTCATAGTAAACGTACTCGGTGCCGCTGGCGGTCAGCGTGCGGCGGCAATTGAAGCTGTCGAGTGATTTGGACACGTGCGATCCCTAACTGTCGGTTGCCGGAAGGGAACGGACGCCAGTGGGCATGCAAATCACGCGCAAAGGTGCGGGTACGGCCATTTCCGCTATCCGTTCCCAAGCGTCCGGGCCGTTCAAGGCGGCACGCGCGCTGGTTCGGCGCAAATTCGGTTCCCGTGCCGACCGCTGGCACGGATGATGCGGATATAGAGAATTTTCTGGAATAGTTCTAGACACGGAATCGCCATTTTTGCTGCGGCGCACCGAAGCCGCGCCTGAACTTTCGGCGAAGGGGGACGGATGCGGCTGATCGCCGAAAATCTGGGCGGCGAACGCGGCGGCGAGACGGTATTTTCCGGCATCGAATTCGCGCTGGGGGATGGCCAGGCGCTGGTCGTCACCGGGCCGAACGGCGCCGGCAAATCGACGCTGCTCAGGATCGTCGCCGGACTGTTGCCGGTGGCGGCAGGCCGTGTGCGGCTCGAAGGTGGTGGCGAAGACTTTCCGTCGGCCGCCTCGGCGTGTCACTATCTCGGCCACCTCAACGCGATGAAGACGGCGCTGAGCGTTACGGAAAACCTGTGCTTCTGGCGCGATTTTTCGGGCGCCGGTTCCGCGGGTGTTGAAGAGGCGCTGGAAACCGTCGGGCTGGGCGGCATCGGCCATCTGCCTTTCGGCTATCTCTCGACCGGGCAACGTCGCCGCGCGGCGATTGCAAAACTGCTGGTAAGCCACCGGCCATTGTGGCTGCTCGATGAGCCGACGGCAGGACTGGACAAGGCTTCGGAGGAGAGATTCGGCGAATTGATGGGGAAACACCTCGAGAGTGGGGGGATCGTGGTTGCGGCGACGCATTTGCCGCTGGGGATCGAGGGGGCACAAGGGCTGGTGATGGGCGAGGCCGTTTGATGTTGGTGCTCTACGGCGCCCCCCTCTGTCCTGCCGGACATCTCCCCCACGAGGGGGGAGATTGGCAGCTTCGTCGCTGCGCTCAACTCTCAACGATCGAGATTGGCGAAGGCAGTCGTGACAGCCAATCTCCGCCCTTGAGGGGGAGATGTCCGGCAGGACAGAGGGGGGTGCCCAGGCGAAAGCATCTCACATCATGCTAGCCCTCTTCCTGCGCGACATCCGCCTGAGTATCCGCGCCGGCGGCGGGGCGCTTACCGGCGTGATTTTCTTTCTCGCCGTTATCGCGACCATCCCCTTCGGCGTCGGTCCCGAGCTGAAGCTGCTGGCCCGCATCGGCCCGGCGATCCTGTGGATCGCCGCATTGCTGGCCTGCCTGCTCGGCCTCGACCGGCTGTTCCAGGCCGACCGCGAGGACGGCTCGCTCGATCTTCTGGTGCTTGGCAACGACCGGCACATGCTGGCCTTGACCGTTCTGACGAAATGCCTGGCGCATTGGGCGGGAAGCGTGCTGCCGCTGGTCATCGCCGCTCCCTTGCTCGGCCTGTTCATGAACATGGAGCCCATCGGCATCGGTGCGACGGCGCTGACGCTTCTGGTCGGTACGCCGGCGATCACCTTCATCGGTGCCGCCGGTGCCGCGGTGGCGGTGGCGCTGCCGCGCGGGGGCCTGCTGATCTCGGTGCTGGTGCTGCCGCTAACCATTCCCGTGCTGATCTTCGGCGTATCAGCAAGCTATGGCGCGGTGGCGAACCCCGATCCTTTTCTGCAGCCCTTCCTCATTCTCGCCGCGCTGACCCTGTTCCTTGCCGTGCTCGGGCCGGTGGCGGCGGCGCTGGCGCTTCGGCACGGAACGGATTGATGTGGCCGCTGCGCATAGAGAACCCGATCTTTCTCCAGACAATCTACGGCAACTATCCGGACCTGTCTTCCGTCGAGGTAACCAAGGCCGAAATCAATCGTGAAGGGCCTAGCATGTACCTTTCCTTCATCTCGACCGTCCTCCCCTACCGGCCCCCCGCCAAATGGGCGGCGTTCAATGCCGTGTCTTTCGGGCTTGAGTTCATCGCGGTCGAATCGATTAGCCTTCGCAAGTTCCGGAGCCATGGCTGGAGTGCAATCAGGATGTGGGATGACGCCGGTAGAATCCTGCTTACCTGCGAAGGGGCTGTCAGGCTGTCTCTGACGTGCCAATACATGCGTATCAAAAACATATCAGGTGTTTTGCGTTCGCAGTGACCTTCGGCTTGCGATAACCGCAAATCTGCCGCAGACCCGTTCATTGCGACAAACAGCCGGTGAGGCTATGAATTCCGCCGTGAGAAGCCTTGGATCGGGAAAATGAGCGTTCACGCCCTTTATGTCACCGCCGCCTATGCGATCACGGCCGTGGTGCTGGGTGGGCTGATCGGCTGGATTCTGCTCGACCAGCGCGGCCGCAAGCGAGAGCTTGCCGAGCTGGAGGCATCCGGCGTGCGCCGGCGCTCCGACAAGGCAGTAAAATCATGAGCACGGAAACCCAAACACCGGCGCGCCGCCGCCTGATCGTGCTGCTGCCGCTGGTGGTCTTTCTCGGGCTGGCGGGATTGTTCCTGGCGCAGCTTTTGTCCGGGCGCGACGTGTCGGAAGTGCCGTCAGCGCTGATCGGCCTGCCGGCGCCGCAGACCAACCTGCCGGCGCTCGAAGGCACCAATTTGCCGGGCCTCGATTCAAAACAGTTCGCCGGCAAGGTGACGCTGGTCAACGTCTTCGCGTCCTGGTGCGCGCCGTGCCGCGAAGAGCATCCGGTGCTGCTGGCGCTGTCGCAGGACAGACGCTTCGTCATGGCGGCGCTGAACTACAAGGACCAGCCGGAAAACGCCCGTCGGTTCCTTGGCGATCTCGGCAATCCATTCCAGGCGATCGGCGTCGACCAAGCCGGACGCACGGCGATCGACTGGGGTGTCTACGGCGTGCCGGAAACCTTCGTCATCGGCAAGGATGGCAAGATCGCCTATAAGCATGTCGGGCCGCTGACGCCGGACTCGGCGCGGACGCTGCTGTTACCCGAAATCGAGAAGGCGCTCGCGGCTCCGGGCTGAGACACCTGAAACGCGATGGACGAACGAGACATCCGCGATCATTTTCTGGCACAGGCGAAAGCCTGCGATGGACTTGGCTCGCCTTTCACCGCGAATTTATGCCGTGCGCTCGCTAAGGTTCTCGACGCAAACACCAGGACCGGGCAGGCGGTGCTCGGTTGGCCGGGCGACGCGCGCGCCGACGCCCTCGCATTGCGGCTTTGCGGCGCGCTGCATGGGTTGGTCCTGACGGGTGCCAATGAGCGATTGGCACTGATCTATCCGCCCAACCAGACAAGCGAATCCGAGATCGCGGCGGTGCTGCCGGAGGCAATTGCGCGATCCGACGAGCGGATCGTCGCCGGCCTCGCCGGTGCGCCGCAGACCAATGAAATCGCCCGGTCGGCGATGCTGCTGCCTGGATTTCTGACGGTCGCGCGGGAAACCGGCCTGCCGCTGGACTTGTGCGAGATTGGCGCCAGCGCTGGGCTCAATCTCCTGTTCGACAGCTTTCACTACCGCTACGGCGATGCCGAGTGGGGCGACCGGACCTCCACCGTTCGGTTGGCGCCGGAGGTGCGCGGACTCGCTGTTCCGCTTGGTGGAGCGATCGACGTCCGCCACCGCGCCGGCTGTGACATCGCGCCGGTGGATGTCGCCGACGCAGCCACACGGTTACGGCTTCGGTCTTACGTCTGGGCCGATCAGGCTACGCGGCTGGCCCGGCTCGACGCTGCGCTGTCACTTGCCGAAAAGTTTCGACCGCCACTTGTCAAAGCGGACGCGGCGGATTTTGTCGGGAAGGCGCTGGCCGCGCGGCAGGAGGGTGGCGCTTTTGTGCTCTATCATTCGATCATGTGGCAATACCTGCCGCGGGCGACCAAGGATGCGATCATCGTCGCCCTGGAGCAGGCGGGCAGACAGGCCACGGCCGCTGCGCCTATCGCAAGGCTGAGGATGGAGCCGCGCGATCCCACAAACAATTGGGCGGTACTCAGCCTGACTTTATGGCCGGGCGGCGAGACGCACCGCCTGGCCCATTGCGATTACCACGGCCGCTGGATCGAATGGGTGGGCTAAGCCCGATCCCATTCACTCAGCCGTAGATCTGCTTGTGGACCTGGTAGAGCATTTCTGAGCGGTCGGCGCGCATGTCGGCGAGGTCGCGGCTGCTGAAGCTGTCGATTTCGGCGACGAGGCGGTTGTAATGCCGGCGCTTGGCGATGCTGGCGCGAGCGCGGCTCATGAGGCTGTCGATGATCATAGCGAGTTTCCTTTTGCGCCGCATTTCGCGGCCAGTTGTTCCTCCCTTGATCGATACGGAGCATGACATAGTTATGGTGCGTTGCAAAAATAAGATGTTGCAATGCACCATTGCGCTGGGCGCATAGCCGATTAACGGGATGTGACCTGCCGTCCGGGCCAGCATTCGCTTCCATAATGCTTCAGACGCATCATCGATCTTGCCATATCGACCGCAGGCTGGCTTGATCGCGCCCTTGCCAAGCGACTGCTACCGGGAGGAACCATGGCCAGCGAATTCTACGAAGTTCTCGATCCGCGCTTTTCGCGGCTTTTCAACGGCAATGCACAGGTGGACAGGCTGTTTACCGGCTGCCGATGGGCGGAAGGACCGGCCTGGTTTGCAGCCGGGCGCTATGTGGTTTGGTCCGACATCCCGAACAATCGCATGCTGCGTTACGACGAGACCGACGGCAGCGTCAGCGTGTTCCGTCAGCCGTCCGGCAATTCCAACGGCAACACCGTCGACCGGCAAGGCCGGCTGGTTACTTGCGAGCATTCCGGCCGCCGCGTCAGCCGCACCGAGCATGACGGCTCGGTCATCACCATCACCGACAAATGGCGCGGCAAGCGGCTGAACTCGCCCAATGACGCGGTGGTCAAGTCCGATGGCTCGATCTGGTTCACCGATCCGAGCTACGGCATCGATACCGATTACGAGGGCGACAAGGCCGAAAGCGAGATCGGCGCCTGCCATGTCTACCGGGTCGATCCCGGCACCGGCGAGACCGAGGCGGTGATCACCGACATGGTCAGGCCCAACGGGCTCGCCTTCTCGCTCGACGAGAGCAAGCTCTATGTCGCAGATACCGGCCGCACGCATGGTGCGCAAAACCCAGCGCACATCCGGGTGTTCAATGTCGGCCAGGGCGGCAAGACGGTCTCAGGCGAAAAGGTCTTTGCCGACTGCACCGCCGGCCTGTTCGACGGTTTCAGGCTGGATGCGGACGGCCGCATCTGGACCAGCACCGCCGACGGGGTCCATTGCTACGATCCAGACGGGACGCTGATCGGCAAGGTCAAGGTACCGGAAGTCGTTGCTAATTGCGTGTTCGGCGGCAACAAGCTGAACTGCCTCTACATCGCCGGCACCACATCGCTCTACATGGTCCGGCTCATGGTCAACGGCGCCAAAACCTACTGAGCGGCTGCCAAGCATATGCAAGGGAGGGAACCATGCCATTCGTGAATATCCGCCTGGTCAAGGAGGTGATTGCCGACGACCCGGCCGGCAAAAAGGCCGCGATCGCCGCCCAGGTGACAGCGGCCATCACCGGCGTCACCGGCCTGACCAACAACGATGTCTGGGTGGTTTTCGAGGAGGTCGCTGCACGCGACTGGTTCGTCGGCGGGACCGACATCGAGACGCGGAGACGGAAGGGCTAATCTCCCGACGGAACGGCAGCGAGGCGGAAGTTTGCGAGAGGCCTGGGGGACAGCGCCCCCTGCCCTGCCGGCCATCTCCCCCACGAGGGCCCACTTGGGGGAGATCGGCAGCTTCGTCGCCTAGCCCGTCTTTCAACGTTGGAGGTTGGCGAAAGCGGGGATGACGGCCAATCTCCCTCCTGTTTGGACCGGAGACATCGCGCTCGTGTCCTCGAATGGCATCCCGAACCTCCCGGCGCAAAGCGCGCCAAACTGTTCGCGATGTCCTCGCACACCTGTTCGCGATGTCTC
>NZ_JAMYMO010000046.1:0-40473 GCF_040318575.1 Mesorhizobium sp. M1088
GAACGTTGTTGCACTGAGCCATGCCGACGTCGGCGTGTCGCTGCCGATCCGCTTCGATGAGGAGCATAAGGACTCGCAGACGGCCCTAATAGCTCGAATCGCCGTCGATTGAACGAAGAAAGCCTTTTGTTGTGTTGCTGATGCCTACGAAGGTTTTTTTCATTCCGCCAATGAGACCAGGGGCTATGTTTCTCCCGCGCGATTGAGAAAGCGTCATTGACACCAGCATGGGAACCGACGACGACCCGGTCCAAAGGGTGAATCTGTTTTAGCAGGAATTTGCCCCGCGTAAACACGATCTCGATGCATGTCAGACGCTTTCAGCCCGGCTTGCCGACGAGAATGACACGCGTCGTACTATGCGGACCTGCGGCATTGGGAGGCGAGATTTCGCTCGCAATCAACAATTTTAGGTTCTTGAACGTGATGCAATGTGAACCGTGGCCAGCCACACAAAGTCGGGTTCAACGCCGTCTCATGCGCCGCGGGTATTGACGCACTCGGCTGGTACCACGAAAAGTACGACTAGGCCCTCCAGCGGACTGATCCTATCTTCAGGGTCGCGATCCGAATTGATTGGGCGTAGGGGCGGAGGTCTGTTTTCGGGAAGTCGCACACTGATCTCTTTCAACCGGCCTAGGCGCAGCTCGGAGAGTCGTGTATGGCGGCACAGCTGGTCGACGGCGAAAAACGAGCACAAGCACTATTTCAGTAGCATCCGCAACTATCGAAGCCCGGCAATTCGCAGCCCCTCTACATAGAGGGCACGGTGCTTGTCGTGAACGATCGGATGAAATTTTTCTACCCATTGGAGCGACAGGGACGGTTGAAGGCGCTTGGCCTCCGAAAGCGCATGAACCGCGATGTCCAGTTCACCGGCCATACCAGCGGCCGTCGCATACGTCCGCCATGCCGACCCGAAATGGGGGCGGAGTTCCACCGCCCTACATTCGCATTCGACCGCGTCTGCATACCGTCCGGCCATGAAATGACATAACCCAAGAATGGAGAAGTTCGCCGCATAGGTATGGTCGCGAGGACTTAGCCTTCCCGCAATTTCAAGGTGGTTGAGCCCGTCGGCTGGCATTCCGCCATATCCGTAAGTTGAGCCCAGGATCGAATGCGCAAACGCGAAGCTCGGGTTTAGCTCGATTGCTTCATTTAGTTCTCTCACAGCAGAGTCGAAGCCTCGCGAAACCATGTGGACAAACCCTGCCGCTAAATGAGTCCACGGGTCCTCGGGGTCGCGTTGGATCGCCCGCTGCGCGAGGGCGCGAGAGGTGGGCAGAATGTCCACTGCGTTGGCCCACCCTGACAGAACGCGGGCCGCGTGAGCCCACGCCAACAGGCTGTTAGCGCGGGGATAGTTAGGATCGAGGTCCGTAGCCTGCTTCAAAAATCCTTGTGCAATCTCGATTTCGGTCGCCGAACTCCAGGTCCAGACATATGGCATCGCCTTCATGACGAATCCCCAAGCGTCAAGACTGTTGGGGGAACTGCTCTGAAAGCGTTGCTGTTCCGCCGTATAGAGCCGCGGCTCGATCGCGGCGATGACACTCTCGGCAATCTGATCCTGAAGCGCGAAGAATTCCGACAACTCTACATCGTATCGTTCAGCCCACACTTGGACGCCGGTCGATGTGTCACTGACTTGCGCGCCTATCCGGAGGCGATGCCCTGAGCGCCTTACACTTCCGTCGAGCACATACCGAACGCCAAGCTCTCGACCGACTTGTTTGACGTCGACTGCTTTTCCCTTGTAAGTGAACAGAGAGTTGCGGGCTGACACGAAGAGCCAACGAAGACGCGACAGCCGAGTAATGATGTCCTCGGCAAGGCCATCGGCGAAGTATTCCTGCTCCGGGTCGCCGCCCATGTTCTGAAATGGCAGAACAGCAATCGAAGGCTTGTCCGGTAGCGCCAAGTTTTCGGAGGACCCGGCCGACGCAGCCGCTTCGGATTTTGGCACTGTATCGCGCAAACGTAGACCATAGGTCCGCACAGGGCGTGCGATATTTTTGAGCTCCTTTTCGCCCAGATCGACAAATTCTTCCTTCATTTTGTCGCGCACCTGTTCGTAAGCGGCGGCCGATAAACAGATGCCGTTCGGCTCAGCGACACTTTCTAGACGGGCGGCAATATTGACACCATCGCCCATCAGGTCGCCGTCGCTCTCCTCGACAACATCGCAGAGATGAATGCCGACGCGAAATTCAATGCGTCGCCCAGGCGGTACGCCAGCGTTGCGCTCGACCATACCGTTCTGCATTTCGATTGCACAACGCACGGCGTCAACAACGCTCCGGAACTCTACGAGGGTCCCGTCGCCCGTGAGCTTCACGACGCGCCCCCTGTGCACGGCGATGGTGGGATTGATGAGATCGCTCCGGAGCGCTCGGAGTCGCGCCAGCGTTCGATCTTCGTCCGACGCCGCCAGCCGGCTATATCCGACCACATCGGCGACCAGGATCGCCGCAAGCTTCCGAGTCTCGCTCACTTTGTCCACTCCTGTCGATTAATCGACATAGCACAGACTGATCTACAGAACCCCCGTTTTCCAAGGCGACTTTCGAAAGCCTGAATTCCGAGACAGCCTCAAATACAGCTGTGCGGGACCTGGATTGAAAGTGAATTACGCTGCAGGTGGCGGTTGCGCCAGGTACGGACGTTCATTTCATCGGCGTCTAAGGTCCGCCTCGCACCACCAGCTGTCGTTGGCGCTGTCTGCTTCAGGGCGGCGGCAAAGCTGACCTCTACGCCCGACATGAGGCGCTTTGCGGACTTAGCTGAGCAATGATGGTGTGCGTGCCATCGCGCCGGCCGCCCATAAGCGACCCTTCCGCGCCAGATCAGTCGATGCTTGAAGCTGGCATTCGCTGCATGAAAGCGGCGTCGAGCATGGTCAGAAAGGCGCGCACCGCGGGGTTGGCGCGTCGGCTTGCCGGCCAGAGCACGGTGACGTTATTTCGCTCGATAGCGAACGTGGACAGCACCGGGACCAGATCGCCGCGCTTCACATAGGGAGCCGCCATGAAGGAGGCGCCTATGCCTATCCCGCCACCGGCTGCCAGCATGATGAGCACGGCATCGCTGGCATCGGCGACCACACCGGCATTGGGCACGATCTCGATTTCGCGGTCGCCAATCCGGAAGGGCCAGCGAAAGGTCTGGCCTGTGCTCTGATACCGAAGGTTGACGGTTTCGTGCCCTCCCAGCTCATCCGGATGGGTCGGGGTGCCGCGTTCCTCGAGATAGGCTGGCGAGGCGAAGCAGCAAAGCCGATGGGGTGCGAGCTTCCGTGATAGTAGCCGGGTGTCAGCCAGATCACCGATGCGTATGGCGACATCGATCCCTTCCTCAATCATGTCCACTATCTGGTCACCCAGCCTGAGATCGACGACCAGGTTAGGGTGGAGCCGACGGAAAGCCGGTAAAGCCGGAGCGATCAGGTGGAGTCCGATCGGCAGCGACGCGGCCACGCGCAACGTGCCCGATGGTTCGGAGCGCGCGGTCATTGCTGCCTGCTCGATTTCCTCCGCCTCGCGTAGCAGACGCAGCGCGCGCTCATGCAGGTCGCGCCCTTCGGGCGTGAAGGTGAGCGAGCGCGTCGTACGCGTAAACAGCGAGACCCCCAAATGCCGCTCGAGCCGCTGAACGCTCTTGCTGACGGCCGACGGGGAAATCGACAGCGCGCGCGCCGCTGCCGTGTAGCTGCCCAGCGATCCGGCACGCGCGAAGGCGATGATGCCAGTGAGCCGATCCAAAGTGATATGTTCCGCCATGGCACTACTTAAGCGCCATCGGCACCGATTATCAACCGGCAGTGATGCCGCTAGATTCGCTCCAACAACATGAGCGGAGATTTGACCAATGAGCGACAAGATGAAGGCAGTCCGTCTGCACGCATTCGGTGGTCCCGAGGTGCTGGTGTACGAAGACGCGCCGAGGCCGGATGTGAAGCCCGGCGAGGTGCTTGTCCGCGTCCAGGCGGCAGGGCTTAATCCGCCCGACTGGTATCTGCGGGACGGCTATCGCGCACTGCCGCCAGAATGGCGACCGAACGCATCCTTCCCACTGATTCTTGGCACGGACGTGTCGGGCGTCATTGAAGCGGTTGGCGCCGACGTCGCTGAGTTCAGCATCGGCGACGAGGTCTATGCAATGGTTCGCTTTCCCGATGACCTAATGACGGGTAGCAATGCCTATGCGCATTATGTCAGTGTGCCGGCATCGCATGTTGCGTTGAAACCAGCCGGCATCGACCATATTCATGCGGCCGGCGCGCCGATGTCGCTTCTGACGGCATGGCAGTTCTTGATCGAACTTGGCCACGACGAGCCGAATCCGTTCCAGCCCTTCCGGCATGAGCCGGTGCCCCTCGACGGCAAGACGGTGCTCATCAACGGTGCCGGAGGCGGTGTCGGGCATCTGGCCGTCCAGTTGGCGAAATGGCGGGGCGCTCGCGTCATCGCGGTGGCATCGGCCAAGAACGAGGCGCTGATGCGCGATCTCGGCGTGGATCAGTTCATCGACTACAAGACAACCGGGGCGGAAGATGTCGTCCGAGACGTCGACCTTGTCCTCGACGCGGTGGGCGGCGCGGACATGGAGCGCTTCTTCCATGTTCTGAAGCCGGGTGGCGCGCTGTTCCTGGTCAACCCGCTGGGCTTCGCTGGTCACGAGGAGACAGAGAAGCTGGGGATCACGGTCTCAACTACACAGGTTCGATCCACTGGCGCGCAGTTGGCAAAAGCCGCCCACCTGCTCGACGACGGGATTGTGCGTGTCGTCATCGACAGCACATTCCCGCTGGCCGAGGCATCGCGCGCACATGAGCGCGCCGCCGACGGCAGTATTCAAGGCAAGATCGTGCTGGCCGTCTGATTTGTTGCTGTCAGCCGCCCGATCGTCGGAAGTGCAGACGGCCGAGCGGGATCCACCAAGGTTAGCCATGATGCTGATTGTTACCGGTTATATGTACGTCGAGCCCTCGTCGGTCGCCGAGTTTGTCCAGGATCTCCAGAACCTCGCCATCGCTACGCGGCAGCGGGACGGAAATCTTTCCTATGACTCGGCTGTGGACGATCCGCTTGCCGGCCGCCTCCTGATCGCCGAACGGTGGAGAGACCAGGCCGCACTCACTGCACATCTCCATGCTACCGACACGATGGCGTTCGTTGGTCGATGGGGCGACACCATTACGGGTGAAATTCTCAAGTACGACGTCCTGAGCGAACGTGGCTTGATGGACGAGTAGCAAAGTACGCCGGCGAGCGTAGAGCGGCAGTCGGATCGTCTGCAGATCTGCGCTCGCAACCGGGGCACGTGGACGGCAGCTATCGACAGCGCTTCTCTTGTCCTGATAGCTGCCGGACCGTTCACCACACACGGCAGACCTTGCCGGCTCAGGAGCAGACGTTCGCCCCCTTCCAATGTTGAGCCTCCGCGTTGGAAATTGAAAGTGCGGCCGGTCGAGTCGCGCCCCTCTCAGTGCTCAGACTGTCGCAACTCACCAAGCAGCGTCTTGGCCAAGCGCAGGTCGGGCGTCTCAAAGCCCTCCGTAAACCAGCCACAGACTGGCGACAGCGTGTCAAAGGCCCTCTGGGGTTCGCCACGCGCAGCCCAGAGCTGAGCGCGGGCAGTGCTAGCCCGCAGTTCAAGCATCTTTGCGCCCTGAGCGACGGCGATTTCGATTGCCTGCTTGAAGGCAGAATCGGCTTGACTGCGGGCCTGGTCACTAGGGTCAAGAAGCAATAGTTCGCCGCGCTCGCGTTCGAGCTCTGCATCGCACCAGCTCTCCAGAGTTCTCTCAGCGATCTGCGCCGCTTCGGCTACACATCTGAGCCCGGAGGCACGTCTTCCAGCCTTACGATGAATGGCGGCCAGCAGGCAAAGATAGTGCGGCATTCGTACGAGGGCCCCGGTCTTCTCGAATTCGACCAATGCCGCCTCATAAACCGCAAGCCCTTCTTCGAACGGGGCTTGCTCTGCTATGACCCATGCCCGCACTAGCGCGCTCCATGCCCCGTAGTAGTCGAACCGATACTCCTGGCAGAGGCCGCGCGCCTCCTCAGCGATCCTAAGCGCCGCCTCCGGCTCGCGTCGGAACTGATGCATCATTGCGAGGTAATCGAGCGCAATCGCCAAACTGAAGGGGTGTGCGAGTTCCCGTGCGATTGCGAGCCCTTCCTTGGCGGTTTGCAGGGCGCGGTCGGGAAAGCCGAGATGCCAGTCGCAATGGCCGATATATGAGCGGCTGAAAACACCCAAATTGATACCATATACCTCCGAATGAAAACGGCCGCGATAGTCGCCAACTTCCATGCTTTGCTGAATCCAATCGCGAGCGGCCTGAAATGTGCCGAGATGGAATGTCGGTGCTCCGGCGAAATAGTAAGCTTCGACGAGCACAGCAGGGTCACCAATTCGACGCGCAAGGGCGATCGCCTCGTCGATCAACTGCGGAACTTCGCGGAAATTTGCGCGCACGTGATAGACATATCCAAGCCCTCGTATCGCGGTGAAGAGATCCGCGTCGTTGCCAAGCTCCCGGCTCAATTGCTGGGCGCGTTGGTAGACTGCCTCAGCTTCGTTTGATGCAAACCCCTTAGTGGCCAGCAATGGGCCGCCGAGCGCCAGTTGCAGTGACAGCTCCAATTGCGCATGCAGTTCGTCGATAGGTAGCGACGCAAGGCTTGCGAGCCCCGATCGCAGATGTGCGATTGCTTCCACGTTAGCCGAGCGGGCGGCCGCCAAACGGCCCGCCAGCAACCAGTATCCGACCGCCTTCTCAAGGAGTCCTGCCTCCTGGAAATGATGGGCGACGAGCTCGGGCCTAGCCTCGATCGTTTGCGGAAAATCTCTTTCAAGCGCGTTGGCAATCCTCGCATGCAATTCCTGGCGGCGCCGGCGCAGCAAGCTTTGATAAGCAGCGTCACGCACCAGCGCATGCCTGAAAATGTAGGTTGCCGCCGGCGGAACACCGCGGCGAAAAACCAGCTCCGCCGCGACCAAACGATCCAGCGCAGTTGTCAACTCGGCCCCCGGCAGTGGGACAACCGTCGCGAGCAGCTCGTGCTCGAACTCTCGGCCAATACAGGCACCGATCTGGGCTACTTCTTTCACTGAGGAGAGCCGGTCGATACGCGCCATTAGTGAGTCGTGCAGCGTTGCAGGTATCGCCAGCAGCGGGAGGGGGCCGTCGAGAACGTAGCGATCGCCAGCATCCCGGAGCAATCCGGATTCGAGCACGACTTTAGTCAGTTCCTCGGTGAAGAGCGGTACGCCCTCCGTCCTCGCCAAGATCTGGTCGAGCACTTCCCGAGGGAGCGCTTTGCCGCCAGTGACCCTCTCGACAAGCGATCGGGCTTGCGCTTGCGCCAGACGGTTCAGCGTAAGCAGCATGACATGTGGGAAACCAATCCAGGGTGGCGGCACGTCGGGGCGAAACGTCGCGACGAACAGCACCGGCAGACGCTGAAGGCGCTCGACCATTTGATCGAAAAGCTCCCGCGAAGTCGGATCTAGCCAGTGCACGTCTTCCAGCATCACCAGCACCGGGCCGCCCGCTGTCAGCCGCTCGATCTGCGCGAGAAAAGCCCGGAAAAGAAGGCCCTTCCTCTCCAGCGGCGCCATCGCCGCCAGTACGTGCCCCGAGCCGTTCGCAATTCCGAGCAAGTCAGCAAAGAGCGCCACTGACAGGGTCGGCTCTGTAGCCGTTTCCTGCAGCAGCGATTTAAGCTTTTCGAGCCTTACCTCTGAGGCATCATCTGGCGAAAATCCCAATGCTCGCTCGAGCTGCGTAACAAACGGGAAGAGCGCGCTGTTCGTATGGTGCGGCGAGCAAGCATAGCTAAGCGATGCCTTCGACTCTCCCTGCAGCCGTTCGCGCAGCGCAAGGACTAGCCGCGACTTGCCGATGCCCGGCTCGCCTGAAATGAGCGCCACCTGCCCGGCCCCCTCCTTTACTTGCCGCCAGCGCGACAGCACGAGGTCAAGCTCCTCTGCGCGGCCGACGAGCGGGGTGAGCTGCGTGCCGTGCAGCGCTTCAAATCGACTTTCCGCCCGTCCCTCGCCGATCACCCTCCAGGCCGGCACTGGTTGGGAGAAGCCCTTGAGCGCCGATGGGGTTAAGGAAACGAGTTCGAACAAGTCGCCGAGAAGCCGCCGGGTGGTGTCGGCGATTATCACAGCGCCGGGCTCGGCCAAACTCTGAAGCCGCGCCGCGAGATTGGGCGTCTCGCCCGCTATGCCTCGCTCCTGCGCCTCGCCTGCGCCGACAAGGTCCCCGACCACCACCAGCCCGGTAGCAATGCCAACACGCGCGCTGAGATGATCGCCCACCGCCATCAGTTCTGAAACGCCCTCGACCAAAGCGAGCCCTGCCCGCACCGCCCGCTCAGCGTCGTTCTCATGGGCCTGCGGGTAGCCAAAATAGATGAGCGCGCCATCGCCCAGGTTCTTGGCCAAGAATCCCCCGTGCCGTCCGGCGACGTCCCCGACGCGTGCGTGATAAACCTGCAGCAATTCCTGCAAGTCCTCAGGGTCGAGCCGGGCGGAGAGAGCCGTCGATCCAACGAGGTCACAAAACATCACCGTGAGGTGTCGTCGCTCTGCCCGATCGGGGATCTTTGGGCCTGCCGCCACGGGCCGCACTGCCTCGAGCGCGCTAACCGCGTCAAGAATCTTCCGCCGGTGGCCGACCGCCGAAACACCAATCTCCTTCAGGTCGTCCGCCGTTAGGCGGGGCAAGACATCGAGGTCGATCCCGTTGTCACGAAACGCCTGCTCATAAGACTGCAGGCCGAGGTCGCGTAGCCATTGTCCGATGTCCAAGTCGCCTCCGTGCGCCCTCCGCTAGACGGTTCGAATGCAGTCCGTCGTCTGCTACGCTTGCGGCGTGACGTTCTGGTTCAGCCGGAAGAGATTGTCCGGATCGTATTTGGCCTTCAGTGACGCTAAGCGCACGTGATTGCCGCCGTAAGCCCCCGCTATTCTGTCTGTTTCATCTTCCGGCATGAAATTGACGTAGACACCACCGGTCGCGTCCGGCGCGGTCGCCGCAAAGAGTTCGCGAGCCCATTTGATGCAAGCCTTTTCGTCGCTGCGGTCTCGCCACCTTGTGTGTACATTCATCACAAAGTTAGCATCGCGATGAGGATAAGCGCTTGCGTCGGTGGCCACGCGGCTGCTGGCGCCGCCGAGTTGGGCGATGAAGATCTCGCATTCCCCCGTGGGCAACGTCCAGACCGCCTCGACCACTGTGTCAAGCAGTCCGTCGCTGAGAGCGGTGAAGTTGTGTGACTTCCAGTAATTGAAGGCCCCAGGTGTGAGCAGCGGATCGAATGCAGACTGCCACGCTGCGTAGGGCTGCACGCCGATCACGTCGGCGATCGGCTCGCCGAGCGCGCGAAGCGGCGCCAACGCGCTCTCCGCCTTCCCTGGATCGCCAGCGTAGCAGACGGCGAAGACCAGTATCTCCTTACCATGTACCTCGGCCGGCAGGAACGGCAGGGGCGGCGCTTTGCGCAATACCACCCAGACGGTGAGGTCGTCGGGAGCGGCCGCCGCCACCTTGCTGTAGCCGGCCAGAAGCTCCCGAGCGCGGGCAAATGGGTGAACGATTAGTCCCGACGTTAGATCGGGACCGAACGATGTTACCACTCCGAAATTGCCGCCACCACCGCGAATGGCCCAGAAAAGGTCGCCGTTCTCCGCCGCGCTTGCCTGAACGAGAGCGCCGTCAGCGGTTACCACATCCGCGGAGATCAGATTGTCTACCGTGAATCCGAATTTACGACTCAGCCACCCGAAGCCGCCGCCAAGTGTGAGCCCGGCGACCCCCGTCGTCGAGTTGATGCCCAGCGGCGTAGCAAGACCGAAGGCCTGCGCCTCCTTGTCGAACTCAGCGAGCGTAACGCCCGGCTCCACTCGCGCCGTTCGGTTTTTCGGATCGACACGGACGGAGCGCATTGGCGACAAGTCGATCAAGAGACCCCTCTCGCAGACCGCATTTCCGGCAATGTTGTGGCCTCCGCCGCGCACCGCGACAAGTAAACCGTTGTCGCGGGCGAGGCGCACTGCCTGGATCACGTCACTTGCGCCGTGGCAGCGCACTACCGCGCTTGGCCGCCGGTCGATCATGGCATTCCAGATCGTACGCGCCTCGTGGTAACCGGCTTCGTCTTTCAGGCATAAGGTGCCACGAAGCTGCGGTCGTAGCGCTGTTAGAGTTTCGGTTGAAAGGGCGACCGTCCCCCCCTTTAGGTTGGTGAATTGAACCTCGGTCATGCAGCCACCCCTCCCCATACTCAATGAGCGCGTGAGCCGGGTGGCCCCTTCTCATCTCTTCTTTCGCGAATAGTATCGGAAATGGCATCAGCACGCGAATCGATATGTCTGGGAAGAATGTAATGTCTGCGGTGGTCAAAGCAGGCCAGCCACGTCGAGCGGGCCAAAGGGCGTGATGATTGCTCCCCCGAAGAACCGCTTCTCTTGGTCGTCGGCGACGCGGACACAGTGACGGGGCACGGGCGCGGTGTCGTCATCGAACGCCTTCAGGAGGCCGAGACCAAACGCGGTCTGTTGGGCGACGGCCTGCACCAGCTCATCGATCTCCTCGGGGTTGAGGTTCTCGCCATCGGTCTCCGGTCGAGGGCCTAGAGGAAAGGGCCGCGCGGAGGATTGGCGAGGCCCCAGCGCGACATCATTGCCCATCCCTTCACCTGCTTGGATTGCGACGTCGTTCGCAGGCCGGGGCGCACCCTCTTTGCACGCGCACACCTCTGATTTGGTCATCGGCGGTCTTCATCGGGCCGGCATACCCCCACGCGTCGCGTTGCTCTTCTGATGGGAGCCCTTGGCTTCTCCGATCGCCAGTTCACCGGGCCGAGCGCAGATCCAGTGGGGCATCTCGGCTTGCGAACGCGGCTTGCGACTGATCTGCCAGCTCGGCGAGAGATGGAAATGGTCGCCATCGATCGCAGCGAACCAGACGAAATCATGATGCACTTGCAGGTAGGCATGCGCGAAGAAGCGGCCGAACAGTTCCGGAGGAGCGGCGCACTTCCGTGCCGCTACCAGCCTGTTCAGACTCCAATGAGGGCAGAACCCCTCGCCGTCCCCAGGCCCTCACGGACGAACGCGGATGATCGTCTTCCCCGTGCGCCGCTCGGTCGAGTTGAATGCGGCGACGGCGTCATCGAGGGTCGAGACGTTGCCGATGTTTGTCCGTAGCCGCCCGTCCCGCACCCGCTGGACGATCTCACTCAGTTGGGCACGATCGGACTCGACAACGAAGTCGATCGCCAGGCCGTCGGCGGGCCGCACCTCGACCGACCCGACAATGGACACCAGCGTTCCTCCAGATCGAACCAGGCCCGCGGACCGCTTCCCGATGTCGCCGCCGATGATATCGAACACCAGATCGACGCCGCCGACGTCTTCCAGGGCGTCGTTCTCGAGGTCGACGAACTCCTTCACGCCGAAGTCGAGCGCCTTCTGACGGTCGGCAGAGCGTCCGGTGCCAATGACGTAGGCGCCGGCCTCTCGTGCGAGTAGCGTTACCATCGAACCGACTGCGCCGGCCGCACCGTGCACGAGGACGCTCTGCCCCGCCTGAAGGCGGCCGTGCTGAAACAGTCCCTGCCACGCAGTCAGGCCCGAGATTGGCAGGCTCGCGCCAACCGTGAAGTCGACGTCGCCCGGCAGTGGCGCGAGGTTGCGTGCTTCCATGGCTACATACTCCGCCAGGGTGCCGTCACGATACCAGTCCGCGAGGCCGAAGACCCGCTGCCCGACCGACAGCCCCGTGGTGCCATAGCCGAGGGCGGTGACTACACCGGCCAACTCGTGCCCGGGGATCGATGGCGTCCGCTCACGATCGACACGATCGGTCCAGGTCGAGGGCCACGTCAGCTCAGTCGGAACAAACCCTGACGCATGAACCTGAACGATGACGTCGTTTATCGCTGCCTGCGGCTCGGGCCGCTTGGCCAGCTTCATCCCGGCCGTTCCCGCGGCCTGATCCGTTACTACGATTGCCTTCATCGGAATTGTCTCCTCGCTAATATGTCACGCGTCGATGGCCCAGTAGATATGTCCGGCTCTGGTCATGAAACAGGACAAAGATTGGCGGGAATGATGGTACCATTGCGCAGCCGATGTACGTGGGTCCAAGGCAGACACTAACCAGTTGCCCGCGATCAATGTAGACCTTGACGGGTGGAGCATCTGGTCCCCGTCGGGCGGAACGGGCCGATTGTTTGGCCTGACGCGGCCATTTTTCGTCCACCCTATCGTTCCGGCATTCCTGCCCGGCGCAGGCTCTCAATGTGCGGCGCAAGGCGCGAGTGGTGGGCGTGATGCTAGCCGCGTTCGATACTGCGGATGGTGACGCCTGGTGACAATGGCGCGGTAGCGGGCCGGTTGCCGCTCGGCCCCTTGCGCCCGACCGAGGCGGATGAGCGCATTCGGCGACCGGCAGGTGCGCTCCGGCATAGCCGAGCCCCGACGCCGCACGCCTCCGAGACCTCCCCACATCTGCCGGTCTGCTCGTCTACTCGCGTGGCAGGCTGAGGGGGAAAAAGAATGAGCGGGGGCCGGTGCGCACGCCGCCCAGGCCGTCCTGAATCCAGGTGGTGCACTGTCCGCAGATGATGTTGGAGGCGACGCCGCGATAGGGAACGAACGCGCCTCCCGATCCGGAGATGACGGTGCCTTCGGCATGCGTGTGTTCGAGTATGGAAACGATGTAACCCTGCGACTTGATCCAGGCTTCGGTCGCCGGCAGGAAGCCGGCACGAGATGTCGCGACAGCGATGCTGCCATCGCGTCCGACCGCTACGGCGATGGTTTGCTGGGTGGTCTTGGCGCTTTCCAGCGCCTCGACGTTTCTCATGATCGAGACGAGCTTGGCGTCTTCTGCGGCAAAGGCGGAAATCTCCGCCCAGCCGCGGATGTTCCAGATCAGCGGCAGGACTAGCGCAACGCGGCCGACGGTCTTACTCTCATCGTTTGAATCGCCGCCCGTCTCCTGATGCACCGCCGCGCGCAAATCCGCCTTGCCGCCCGAGACGGTGCGCACGCCATCGACCAGCCCGAGCGGATCGGCCTGGTCGATAAGGCCGTTGATGATGCCGTTCAGCATCTCGTTCCTTGTATGGTTGATCGTGAAGAAGGAATTGTCCGTGAAGGGAATGTGGATGGGCTGGTCATTGTCGATCGCCGCATTGAGGGCCGTATTGCGGTCGAGCGGCAGCACACCTGCGGCTCCCGCATGAGTCGCCTGGGATCCAGCGGTGGGGGGCGGTGTCGGAGGAGCGGGCGGTGGCGGTGGCGGTGGCGTGCCATTGATATAGGCCGGATCCATATGCACGACGCCATTGGCGTCGGTATAGGGGTCGAGGCCGTTGCGATCGAGATTGCCGATCGGATTGCCCGCAGCATAGGCGTAGGCATTGCCGTCGGGATCTAGCGCGTGAACCGACAAGGGGTCGGGGCTGAGGAACCGGCCGAGATAGGGAGAATAGAACCGGGTCCCAAAGTCGAGAAGTCCAGACTCGGGATCCTCGGTCTTGCCGATGAAGCGGCGCGTATTGCGGTAGGATCCCCAGCGCTGCGGACGATAATCGCTGTCGGTCGCGCCAAACGGCAAATAGGTGGTCCGCTCGACGACCTCGCTCGTCCCACCATCGATGGTCACGGTGGGTGAACCGAGCGCGTCCGGGATGTGGAAGAAGACGTGCAGCTGCTGCGCGGAGGAGAGCTTTGGCAAACTACCAACGGCGTCGTAGCGGATCGAGGCGATATTTGAGAGGCGCACCTCTTCATTGTCCGCGCCGATCTGGAAGTCGTCGGACAGAACTGTGGCACCGCTGATGTGCAAGGTCCCCAGCGGATCGAGATCGTAGTGTGTGGCCCCAGTCCTGGGGGCCAGTCCGGAAAGAACGCGCTGGCCCAGGCTGTAGCCATTGCGGCGGTCCCATGTCGGCGTATCGTCGGGGACACCCGACCCGAGGAGCGGGATGCCGCCAGGCAGGAAGTCCCAGCGGCGCGAGCGTTCGAGTTGACCCACTTCGTCCCAATCGAAGGCGAAGAGGTGGGAGCACGTGACGACCGTCGACGCACAGTCGCTTCGGCGCGTCACATACAATCGCGTGACATTTCCCGACCGGTCGTACTGCGCGGACGTCGCCGCGGCCTCGGTCAGCTGGTCGGAGACCGCGGCGGGCGTACCGAGAGTTGTGGCGCCCAGCGATCGGTCGAACGGAAGGTTGAGATCGTCGGTCGATTGGCTGAGATTGCCCTGCGCATCGAACGCAAAGCTCAGTGATTTGGCGCGGCTGGCCGCCTTGCGCGTTGGAAACTGGAACGCGCTTTCACCCGCCTCCTCGGCGCCGAATGGATTGCTCCAGCTTCCTCCGCTTGTGTAGGCGATACCAGCGGACAACAGGCGCCCCAGATCATCGTACGCGTATTGTCGGAAGCGTTGCGGGTCGGCACCGCTGGGCCAGATGGACGCGCTCAGATCGTCAATGGCAGTGGGCCGGTTCAGCACATCGAACGAATAGACGTGGTGCAACAGATCAGTCTGCGTCGTCGTGCCATCAGGCTGGCTGTAGTCCCCGGGCGGCCGCATCCAGATGAACGGCGCGGATCGGGAGACGGCATAGTCGGAAAGCCGTCCGATGGGGTCGTACTGGAACTTCGCCTCGGTCGTGGCGATATCGCCATAACGCAGATGCGTGATCATATCGGTCGGCGCCCATTCGATATTGTCCAGAATGGTGCCGAATGAGCTACCTATGGTAGAGATCAAACCCCGCGGGAGATGAGCGAAGGTGAACCGGCTCGTCCCGCCCACCGACAGCTCCGGCGTCCGAGCGCCGGTGGTGATCATCGTCAACCGCTCGCCCAGATCATAGTCGGAGCGCTGCAGGAAGGGCAGCGAGTACGTGCCCGCCGGTGCGCCGGGAACGGCCAGCGCGCGGCTCAGGCTGCGCAACCGGCTGCGATTGTCGTAGCCCATGCGCGAGCGCGCGCCGCGGTCGCGGATTTCGGTGAGCTTGCCGAGGGCCAGTCCGGTCGCGGATTGGAAGGTCCCGTCGGACGCGACGGGCACGGGATACTGATCGTATGTGTAGGCGACCTCGAAGCCGTCACTGGAGGTGCCGGTGACCGGCGAATAGGGCGCATGCTGCCTTTCGCAGGGTGAATAATCCTCACCCCTGAGCCGGCCGAGACCATCATAGAACAGATTTTCGCCGCAGCCACGCGCGTCGCTGGTGCCGACCAGCCGCCCCGTATCGTCCCAACCATAGGTGAAGGCACCGCTGTTGGGATTGCTCTGCCGAACGAGCCGGCCCAGCGTATCGAACTCACGCGTGGTGATGGTGCGTAGGCTTCCGCCGCTGCCGCGCGCGACGGCTTTCTCCTCGCCGGTCGCCGTGTAGGTCAGCTCCGTCTCGATGGACGCCGATCCCTGCTGCTCGAGCGACTTGACGATTCGCCCGAACCCATCGTGCTCGATGAGAGTTCGTCCGTCCGTGCCGGCGATCTGCGCAGCATTGGAGATAATGGTCTCATAGGGTTCATAAGCGTAGCGCAGCACGCGGTCGCCATTTCGAAACACCGCGTCCAGCCGGCCGTATGAATCCTCGAACGTCTCGAGTTTCAGCGTGCCGCTGGCCGGGCTCAGCGTGAATGTGCCGGGAACAGCGAGGATCGTGGCGACATTGGAGAGGAACGGCTGATAGCGCGTCGCGATGCGCCCCGACCCGTTCCGCTGCACCCAGTCCCTCACCAGCAGCGAGTTCGTGTCGATAAGCTGAATCTTGGCGATGTGTTCCCCAAGGGCGTTGACGACGTCGACGGCCCCCAGCGTGTCGGTCCCGACATGCTGAAGCGTCGAGACCATGCTGAACGCCTTGTTGTCGGCATAGGTGAAGTTGAAGGTTTCGACCGTCTGACCGGCGGACGCGCCATCGGGAAGCGGCAACTCGACCTTTTGAGGACGACCGAACGTCTCGTAGATGATCGACGTGGTTTCCCCGGCCGGTCCCACTGAGCGAGACAACAAGCCGAAGGCGCGTTCATAGGCCGTGATCTGTTCAAGCGCCCTGCCTTCGCATCCGGCGTAATACTGCCGGGCGGTAGCAACGAACTGGCGGAAGGGCGTGTCATAGGCATAACCGGTGCACCCACCGGGGTCGCCCGGCAATTGCTGGCGCACCAGACCGCCATAAGTTTGGTCGTAGCTGCTGGTGAGCAGCCGATGCCAGCCGGCGCCCGTCGTAAGGCCAGTGGGCAACGGAGCGACCGCCGCGCCATTGACATGATGGCGATTGAGCTGCGGGTAGGCGGCATTGAGCCAGCCTTCGATGGAGGCGATATCGCCCTGCGACGTGTAGCCGATCCGCTTCTTGCGGAGGGTCTGGTAGCCGTGATCCTGCGCCTTGTCGGTAGTGGTGGTGATCGCTTCGTCAAAGCAGATCCAAAGCTCCCGGTCGCAGCGCATCGGCCCGGGAATATCGCCGCCACTGCCGCTGGGGCTGCCATGCCAGGTGACGAGGACCGGATCAGGGCCGGCGGGGCTGCTGACGCCGGTGTTCACGCCGTCGCGCACCCGGCCAAGCCGCCGGCTCTTGATCAGATTCCCAAGATTGTCGTAGCTCGCCGTTTCGGCAACGGGGACGACGCCGTTCTGCGTCGGCGAGTGCACGCGAACATCGCCGCCGCCTCCCTGTTCCTCTAGCCCGGGACCGAACGGGCCCTTGGGCGTATAGACGCGTGTCTCGCGCCCGACGAGGAACGCCGTTCGCACGTCGCGCTCGCGGTCCCGTTGGAACAGAACGCGGTTCTCGTAGGACATGTCGGTGGAGGAGAGCACCTCCTGCGGCTTGTAGGGATCGGTGCCCGCAACAATACGTTCGATGCGGATCGGCAGGCCGGTGCGCGGTCCCTCGGGATCGTTGTCGCTGCCACCAAGGCATTGCTGCGTGATAGTCGGCTGTTGGCAGGGGCCAAACCAATAGGTCGTACGGGTGACGGCATATTCGTCGCCAGTCTGCACGTCGACCTGGCGGAAGCCGAGGAACGAACGCGTCCAGCTGTCATAGGCAGGATCGCGATAGGTGTAGACCTTGCGTCTGCTGAAGCGGATCGGATCGGCAACCGTCTCGGTCGGCGCCACGTCATTGTGCGTGCGAATCGTGTCGACGACCAAAGCCGGCGTCGGCACGACAGTCTTCCATGGCGTGCTGGCGCGCGCCATCAACTGCGCCAGACTCGCATACTTGATGTCGGTGATTGCACCGACGCCATTGCTGACCCGGGTGAGCAAACCGAGGCGGGGCGAGCCGAAATCGCTTATGGAGAGGATGGGCTCAAACTGCGTGACCGCAGCGCCGGCCGGCGTCATCAGCACCATCTCGTCGACGCCATTGCCATCCATGTCGGCAAAATCGACGCGGTGAGCCCCAAAGAGCGTCGAGCCATGAACGTCATCCACCATCCGGCTGACGACGCAGGGCACCGGGGCCGGCGCGGTGGCGCAGCGGAAGGTGTGGCCATCGACGTTGATCCAGAGCTGAACCAAGCCCGACAGCTGCGGATTGGTGTCGTCGCGAAACATCACGATATCGGCAAGACCATCGCCGTTGACGTCGCGGAGGTAGCGCTCGAAGCGCGGGTTCCAGGCTACACCTGTGACGTTCCACGGCGCCGCGTCGGGTGTGGTTGCAAGATATTCGTCTCCGCTGCAGCCCAGCGGCTCGCGCGCGGGGTCGCAGCGGAAATTGCCGCGTCCGTCGCCCGGCCTGACCACAAGCGGACCGACCGGCGGGAAATACGCCAGGTCGGTGAGGCCATCGGCGTTCACGTCGGTGTAGAAGAACCGCGTTCCAGCCGGGGCGCGAGTGCTCGGAACGAGGGCGTTGTTATTGCCTGGTGAGACGAACGGCACCTGGGCCGGTCCGGCACCGCCCCCGGCAAAGCGTTCGCCCTCTGCGTACTGGCGCGTATAGAGGGGTGTCGTATTGTCGAGATATCCGTTGAAGGTCGAGCCGGTGGCGCTGCCCAGCTGATCGACGAGACCGTCGCCGTCGATATCGGCGAACCAGCGCGGTCCGCTGACCCCATCCTCCTTGCCCAGTATGCCCGTATTCTTCGGCCACGCCTGTAGATCGAACGATCCAGGCTCCCAACGCCAGCCGGGCGTCGTATCCGGCTTGTCGCAAAACGCCGCCTCGGCCGGCACGCGTGTGGCTCGGAACGGCCGGAAGCTGGCTTCGCCGCCTCCCCAGATGAGCGGGCTGTCGCCGAAATTGCCGAGGATCGTCGGCGCGCCCTGTCCGGCAAGGAAGCTGGCGAGGCGCGGCCTGTTGGACGGTGGAAGGCCTTCGCGGATGAACCACGGCAAGGTGCCGCGCGCCCCACCGCCCCCATCCATGCATTGATAAGTGAACTCGGGTTGAATCGACGCACTGGTGTTGAGCCAGCCCATCATCGGGCGCGTGCTTCGGATGACACGTTCGCTGGTGGCGTTGACACATTCGAGTTGCGACGGCAGACCATTGGTGGGGAACCGGACGCGAACATACCCGGCCTTACCGAAGCACACCGCTTCGGCCTCCCAGCTTTGTACGAGGTCGGGCAATCCATCGCGGTTGAAATCCACAACCGCAGCGCTGTTGATATAGGGCAGAACGCCGTTCCGCTGGGCGATGCCGGGATCGGCGCCGTTCACTTTCGAAATGGTGCCGCCGAAGCTACCGGGATTATAGCCGGGATTATCGGTCGACGTGCCGCCATAGGCGTCGCCTCCCGGCTTTTGGTAGGTGAAGGTGGTGAGTGGCAGATAGGGACAGTTGATCAGCCGGGGGAGATCGCCGTCGTCCGTCTCCCGATAGCCGCAGCGCCCCTGCATCCCGATGGCTTGCAGGAACGAATGCTGGAACAGCGGCGCCTGCTCGCTATACTGGAGCGGTACGGTACGCGGTTGCATGTAGACGAGATTGTAGAGCCGGATGACGTCGCGCGTTCCTGTGGCCTCCCAGCTAGCACTGGTGACGCCGACCGCCGACAAGTTCAGGTCGGGGGTGGACTTGAGGCGACTCGCATATGAGATGGTCCTGAAATCGGGGATTGTCCAGCCGAGTTGGGTGTGATGCGCGAAGTGGCGGACATCGAGCGTTCCGTCGGCGCGCGGCGTGTCCCAGATGTCGGTGAGGTAGAGCAAGCCGCGCTTGCCATAAACCCGCCAGCGATAGACGACCGCGTTCTGGGGGCGCGCCGCCTCGAATTGGCGCACGAGGCGCCAGCGCACAATGGTGTTGCCATCGGTCTCGTAGGCGGCGCCCGCGAGATTGGCCATGTGCAATGGCCGTCCGAACTCCTGGATGACGCCGCCCTTGAGCTGGACACGCCAGGTCGCCCGATCGGGACTGAGGAAGTAGCGACTGAAGCTGCGGTCGTTCTGCTCGCGATAGTAGATCCAACCCGCACCTCCGGGTTGTGCCCAACTCGGGATCAGCAAGTCGGGTTCGCATGGGGGAACATCGACATTTGGACCACCGGTCGTACAGATCGCGACGAGCGGCCGGCCATCGATCGCGAAGCGCTCTCGCGATGCGGCGCCGCCGCTGCCTCTCTCGGGCCAGCCAGACAGAGGCCGGTTTTCGATCTTGGGTACATCGAGCCCCCAGGCAAAGCCCGCCTCCGCGTCGCCGGCCGAAGAGCGATAGGTGATCGACAAGCGCGGCTGAGCGAGTCCGCGCGCCTGCGGCAACTCGAAACTGTAGGTGTAATTGAGCGTTCCGCGGGCACTATCGACACTGGCATCGTTCCCCGGCGTCGTGAACACGCCCGTTGCCGGTCCAGTGAAGCTCGCGACCGGGTCGGCGAGGGCGACGCCGGCTGTTGAAAACGTAAGGAGAAGACCGAAACCGTAACCGACCAGAGGACGAAAGCGAATAAAATTTATTGAAAACAGCATCGCAAGGTCTCCGCACGCCCTAGCAAAGCCCTTCCGGCTGACACGGTCAACTGTATCGGACTGTTTCAACAATATCGGCGCGAAGCTGACAGGCCGTTTAGGGACCGGAACCGGAATATCGGGCTTCTAAAGCCGATGGCAGAAAGCGGATACGCTGTGGCGGCATTTGGGGGCACGTTCCTTCTCTTGATTATTGCCTGTGAGCTGTGCGCGAAAATCGGGAATGGAAGGGCCGGAGGCAGGAAGCACGGCCTCAGGCCGAGGCGCTAATCAAGCGCGTCGGCAATGATCCCGAAAAGCTCAAAACGGCGGCAGCGAAACTAAAGAATTAGTCGGGCGTTGGACGGCGGAAAACGCTGTTTCGTCTCTGCGTATGGTTTAGGTCAGAGTGGTCGAGCCAACGTCTGGTAAGGCAATCAATGCGTCGAGCGCTAGTCAAGCGAAGTCGCCCGCTCGTGACGAGGTCACCTTTGCGCCGCCCGCTTTCCGGCCGGTCTAGCTTGCAACGCTCGTGGACACGGTCCCTGGCGGCGATCGTTGGATCCATGAGATAAGTACGACGGCTATCGTATTCTCGTTGCCGTCGGCGGTGGCGAGGCGCGAGCCTACACAGATCTGGTCTGGACTGGTCTAGCCGTTTTCCCTCGATCCTCTCCGAAGCTCGCCAGCTCAAGGTGCGCTCCGCCCTGATTGACGGCGAGGCCGTGGTTGTCGATGCGGAAGGAAGATCTAACTTCCAGGCGCTTCAAAATGCATTGAAGAGTGCCCCGACGACTATCGACTTTTATGCGTTCGATCTGCTGCAGCTCGACGGCGAGGATCTGACAAGTCTTTCTCTTCTTGAGCGCAAGGCGAAGCTGGAGGCGATCTTGCCTGCGAAAAATCCGGTCCTTCGTTACTCCGACCATATCCTCGGCCGCGGAGAAGAGCTGCTCGATTGCTTCTGCACAGCCGGCCTTGAGGGCGTCAGTCGGGGCAGCGGGAATAGGTACGATCGGCTCGGTCGACGATGACAAGGTAGAGCGCTCCAATCTTCAGCGACAGATCCTGCACACCGATGAAAGTCGAGTCTGCAAAGGAGGGCTCGATGGGCTCGCGGCGCCGTGGTGGCAAACGAGTTGTCAGCTGCGGGATGGCAAGTGCTTCAAAGCGCCACGCCGTTCGTCAGTTATTCGTTGGGCCAGTAGGCTGGCAGCCGTTCGGGCGCATGCGGGCTGCCATATCAGCAAGGTCCATCCTGCCGATCGGCCCGAGGCGGTGCAGCCCACCTGAAAGAGCTTGGATGAGCCCACAAGAGATACGCGCGCGGCCAATTCAATGCCGGCGGCGCGGTCCTGGTCGCGGCGCAGAGTGTCGCGACGACAATTGTTCATGGCTCAATCCTGCGACGCAGGAGCCATGATTCGTGGCGCTGGGTTGCGTTGGGCTGTGCGCTTGGCGCGCGCAGAAGCGAGCGGGAAAGCCTTCCTGCTTCCTCGACGCGATCGGCAACTTTGTCTGCCGCCGGACCGAACGATCCCACGAAAATTGCTTGCTTGATATTTGCACGGAATGAGGTTTGTTGGCGGGATAACGAATTATTTGCATGATTGGTGAATAGACAGACCACCCGTTTTCAAAGCGCCCTTTGGACAAGAGGAATATTCGATGACCGTTTCTCCAGACCCAAGCGACCAGGCTGATCTCGTATCAATCACCGCCGACATCGTTTCCGCCTACGTTTCGAACAATCCGCTGCCGGTCGGCGAGTTGTCGAAGTTGATCGGGGATGTCTATGTCGCTTTGCAAGGGATCGGTACACCTGTGGCTCCGACCGCAGCCAAACTGGAGCCGGCGGTCTCGATCAAGAAGTCAGTGTCACCTGATTTCATCATATGCCTGGAAGACGGGAAAAAGTTCAAATCCTTGAAGCGGCATATCGGAACGCATTACAATCTGAGTCCCGACGAATACCGGCAGAAATGGAACCTGCCCTCCGACTATCCGATGGTGGCGCCAAATTACGCGGCCACCCGCTCGGCCCTGGCGAAATCAATAGGCCTGGGACGCAAGGCGGCAGCGCCAGAAATAGCTGCGGCAGAAACACCAAAACGAGCTGCTCGCGCGGCAGCAGCGACAACAGCCGCAACGGCAGTCAAGTCGCCGGTGAAGAAGGCGCGCAAGACACCCGTCAAAGCGTAGCGTGCTGCACCAGATGGAGGTGCAGTGGCGAACCTGAACATGGCGAAGCCCCGCCTTGCGCGGGGCTTCGTGTTAGCTCGGATCACTCGCCGCCCCGGCGGGACCAGATGAGCGAGAACTCGCCCTTGACGCCCTCGGGCCGCGCCCATCGCGAGCTGTGGCTCTGAGCTGTGAGTGGTCGTTTCTAGAGGACGCCCGCTCGGTCCGAGGCGTCCTGTCAAGGCTGCTCAGTCGCCGTTGCGACGGTTCGGTCGTGACCAGATGAGGCTGTAGCCCAGGCCGTCCTCGCCCTCGACGAGTTGGCGTAGATCGGAGCGGTGAAGCTCGGGTCGTCGAGCTTGAGACCCAGGTAGCTGCGACCCTCGTTGGACTGCTTGGACCAGGCGGCGCCGATTTCGATGCGCCCGACGAAGACCCGGTGGCTGGGAGCGTTTTCGCCGCTGCCGCGCGTATCGGGGACGATACGGACCTTCTTGGCCTGGAGGGAGAGGGTGACGATCTCGCCGCTGAACTCGTTGTTGTCCGATTGCTGGAAGTTGCCGATGGTAGCCATTGTCGTTCTCCTGACTAGTTGCCGAAGCCGCCCTGTGCGGCCTCGATAGCGGTCGTGAGGCGACGATCGGGCCGACTGCATCCTGTGGACCGTAGCGTCAGCAAAGGACGGCGGCAGCCGAGCTTGTTGTTGCGCGAGGAATGACCGCTCGCGGTCAGGGGAAGAAGGTCGGGGAAGCCGTTGCAGGCAGAGGCCCGACCTGCGCCAGACCAGCCAGAAGAGAGGTCGTGTAGAGATCCCAGGGACAGTCTCACGAGAACGACGCTGACCATCGGCCCTTCAATCATGCATTCGGCACAAGCAGCGCGATCCCTACCGCCACATGAACCTGAGGTCTGAGCCCGTTTCCTGATCTGCGCGTTTGCACGTGTCAACCTCACATCCGGTCGCCGTTCGAGCGGCTGCACCATAATCCCGCCTGCGGCGGCAAGGGCTTAGGAGGATGAGACCAGTCTCGATGACGGCGTCAAAGCCATGCCGCAATGCGGTCGTCCACCTGGTTCCGGTGGGGCTGATCAGGCCCTGGCCGAACTGGAATGCGGTCAGATCGTCATGGTCTCACATACGCTCCTTCCTTGCGGGTGGCGGAGGAGTTGTGTGGCCTTATGAGGGTTGAACGAACGCTTCGGGTAAGTTTGCACGCCAGCTCCGCCGACTGAACCAACTCCGGAGATTCCATATCGACGCTTGGGGTGGACGCTCGCGCCAGCCGGAACCAACGGCCACGACGAGCGGTTTACCAATAGAAGGGACTGCAATGGATGCAGGATAATGGAATTTTTGGATATGGAACTGGCGAGAGCCAGACAGCGGCTCAAGAGAGCGGAGCTTTCCCTTAAACGTGCGAATGAAATGCTGGATGAAGACTGCGGTGTCGGCATCAATATCGCGCTGTGCAGCAGGATACGGACTGCGCAACGGCGCGTGCTGGAGGCCAGATCCCGGTTGACGAAGATCGATCCCACCAGCGCTGATGGAGTTCGCACAGGTTGAACCATCCGGGCCGTGAAAGCCTTCCGATGCGCCGCTGCCCCATGTGTTACGGCTAGCGCATCAGACCGCGCAGCAAAATGTGAGGGCCGGCCTCTCATTTGTCACGGCCCTCCGGCCAGCTCGTTGCAAGCGTAAGGTCGACACCGGAACGAAAGGCGGATTCGCGAATTCTACCGCTAGACAATTGGAATCGTCGCCCATGAGGCTCGCGACCCTCCACCTTGAAACTGCGAGATATGGCGATGTATATCGCGCCGCCAGGCTCGGGCGACTGACGCGGCAAATGATCCGGCACATCAAGCGCACTGACACCTCGGCTCAAAAGGTCGAGCAAGCGCTGGCTAGGTTGGCCGAAGCAAACGCGTCCATGGACCGGCTCAGGCTGCATCAGTAAGGCCGCCAGGCTCATGCCCGCCTCCGCATCGGCACGATGTGCAGCGTTCCCTCCAGGTCCGCGATGCCGGGGATGGCGCCGATGATCTTGGCGATCGGGCGCTCGCTGCCCAGTCGAGTAGATCGAGCTGCACTGGGTCGTGATTTTTCGGAGGCACGTATCTCGTTCTCAGCCAGTTGGGCATTGAAAACTCTTTTCAGCTTCGGTTCCCTGATGCCTGCGCTGAAATTTGTATGTGGATACCGGGGACTTTGCTCACAGGGTTGGCTGCCGAATCATTGCCGCGCCCCTGTTTGGCCGCGCTCTCGAAGTTCTGCCGGTCCATCTCAAAGCCCGACAGAAGCCACGCATATCCCGCTTGGCGTCCTTTATCCAGGTGTGGCCTTAAGTAGCAAACTATTGGCTTTAGAAGTGGCGTCAGTATCCAGAACATCGACAATCTGACGTCGATTATTGGCGGAGGATAGATGTCTATCGACAACGGAAACCTCGGGGAACTCCACTACAGCACTAAGTGGTCCGCGTATGGTACCGTCGCCGATTGCATATCCTATCTGTTGGATGCCAGATTTCTCCGGTCGTTGGGCCCTATAGCCTCGCCGTTCAAAAAAAGCTGGCGGCAATCGCACTGAAGCTCGAACCACTAATTGTGTTCGATGAGATCATCGAGATGAAGTTCGAAGGCCCCCCTTCGGGATACGTTAGCAACGGTCCCATTCGATACTCAGTTCGGATCGAGCCAAAAGACTAATTTCCAAATCGGTGAGACCCGCTGTTTATCTCCCGTCTTTGGAACGTTCCGCCCCTGGCTCAGGCGGCCTTCAGTCCTCATCCCTCCAGATGACCCGTCGCAGCATCCTGATCTCGGCGAGCCGCGTAACCCGAATGCCCTGCCCCTCCCGCGCCGATGCGTGTTTGCGTCTCGGCGTGCATGTAGTCGTTCTTGCCACACCGTTTGCAGCTCATTTTGCTCCCTACGAGTCGGCCTCGAATGTGGCCGCGCTCGATGCATGACCTTATCGCTTTCATTGGAAGCAACTCTGCGCTGCTGGCGGCCAACCCGGCAGTCTTCGCCACGTTTGCCGTGCTATTCGGAGGTGGCGGGTTCGCTATTGGACGGTATTTGCTGACTGAGCGTGTCGCCAATCTGGAGAGCCGGATTGCCAGACGCGACAAGGAAATAACGGACCTTGAGGCAAAGCACGTAGCGCCAGAGCAAGGGGACCTATCGGTGCCTCTATTCGAGATTACTGAGGTTCTGCCCCCTCCACCGCTCAACTTCAACCGGCTCTTAGCCTAGCGGAAAGAGGACCTCCTCGTTACCGTCTTCGACCGCGATGAGATTGGCGACCTTCAGCCTGTCTTTGGGCCAGCCGAGCAGCAGACAGAAGACCGGGCGATTAGGACTGCAAGGTCTTGCGGGGAAACATGCCGGTGTCATTGCGTGGTCGCGTGAAGCCGACCCTGCGCTTGGCGAATACGGCGAGCCAACGACGCTCTTTGTCGGCGGCGACGTCCCGGAGATGGAATGACGGCCGCGCGGTACCCCATAGTCTCCCCTGAAGTTCTCCTCAGGGCCGAGGGCGGCACAGGGACACAGGAGACCAGTAGAGGGAGTGTAGCCCCGCTGCTCGCTTCCTCCCGCCCAGCGAAACGACCCTAACCAAGAGAAGCCCGCCACCTTGCGAGTGACGGGCCCGGCCGCGAGGCCAGGAGAGTGTTGTCAAAGCCTCACGGCCGATTCGACGCTCCCGTTAACGCCGCACTCTCCTCAGCGACGCGCAATCAGCATGCAAAGCTGACGCAGATCGCTGTCATACGAGCCTTCGCTGCTGAGCACGTCGGCGCAGCGCTTCTTCATGCGAATCAGCTGGCTGCTGGACAGCTGAGCAACAACGCTCGGCGGGGTGCCCGGCGTCCCTGGCGTTCCAGGTGTCCCCGGCGTTCCGGGAGTGCCAGGGGTGCCGGGAACGGTACCGCCACCAACGCCGACACCGACGCCCACGCCGACGCCACCCGTGCCACCAACGTTGACGCCGACCCCCGCCGTAACGCCGCCAGTACCGCCTACATTTGCGCCGGCGCCGGCGGTGACACCACTCCTGCCACCTATGTTAGCGCCTGCCCCAGCGGTGACGCCGTTCGTGCCGCCTATGTTGGCGCCAGCACCAGCGGTGACACCACTCCTGCCGCCAATATTAGCACCGGCACCGGCGGTAATGCCCCTGCTGCCGCCTATGTTAGCACCAGCGCCGGCATTCACTCCGCCGCGCCCACCGATCGAGGCGCCGGCTCCCGCTCTGATGCCGCCGCTACCGCCGATCGAAGCGCCGAGACCAGCGTTGATGCCGCCTGGGCCGCCAATTGATGCGCCGGCACCGAGGTTAATTCCCGCCGCACTGGAAGGAAATGACAGAGATAAAACAAGTGCACCACCGGCTAAAGCTGTGGCGAAACTCTTAACGAAATTTGCCATGACACTCTCCTTTGATACTTGCCTCACAGCAGCAGTTTCAATGCCTGCTACTTCAGCGATAACGATCTCGGAGAGTTATTGGATTGCTACACCAGACTATGTTTCGGAACGCAACTTACGAGTGGAAAAATATTCTGAAACAATTTGAAACGAATGGAGGGAGTACATTCTCGGCCCAGCTCTTTCGTATTCGGCGAAGAAGTTCACATGAGGACTGTCACGCGCACAGGCGCGAGTGTCGAGAATCGCGGGTATAATCGACCTCCTTACGAAGACGAGGGGATAACATTGCCACGCGGCTTCCTACTCCAGAACGAGCACGCCCTCCTCCTTGGCGGCCTCCTCAAAGGCCTTACGGACATCGTCGGGTGACACTCGGTCCTGAAAGGCGTCGATGCAGGACTGCACCGCCAGCGTCCACGTAGGCCCCCTCTTGGTCCACTTCATGAGTTCCTCGGCGGCACCCTCGACATGGCTAACCCCGTACCGGATGCCAGGTCTGTCGGTCCTGACGTAGACTGGAGGGTTGAACCAATGGAGAGCCATAGAGGAAATTTAGAGCGGAACCAGCCTGCCGATCAACCGATCAACCCAGGTTGTAAGGAACAACGTAGGCCGTCGCGGGTTTAGAGTTCGCAGCGGTGGATTCTTCGAGCGTGTGCAGCCGCTGTGGGGGTCCGTCGCCTCATCCTTTCGGGCGGCGGACTCCTTTCGCCAACGGGGTGTTGGTAAGAGAATCTTTACCGCAGTTCCAGTTAGCTAGTTGCCATTGGGGGGAGTAACGTCCCCTCCTCCTCGGCAGCAGCCAGGAATGCCTTACGAGCCTCCTCAGGCTACATCTCGTCGAATATCACGGCGTGGCAAACGCGCACTGCGAGGTCCCAGCAAGGGCCACGTTTGGTCCTCTTCATCAGCTCCTCGCCGGCTGTCTCGGCGTTGTTGACGTTGCGGATTTCCCCTGGGCGCTCGGTCTCGACGGGGACCGAGGGTTGAACCAATGGGCGAGCCATGAGAACTCCTATTCAGGAAAGACATGCCCTCCTCCTTGGCAGCCTCCTCGAACGCGTCACGGGCCTGCTGTGGAGACACCTTGCCGCTGATGGCACTCATACAGGCGCGCTCCGCCTTTGCCACTTAGGGCCACGCTTGGTCCACAAGACGAGTTCCTCGGCCGCAGCCTCAACGTGGTGGACCCCGTAGCGGAAGCCGTCATGCTCCGTCTTCACGTACACCGGAGGTGAGAACCAAAGGATTGCCATGGGTGGAATGTAGAGAAGGACTTGCTTTGCGGCTAGCTTCCGGTCGGGAGTATTGGTTCTGACGTAGACTGGGCGGGAGCAATCAGTGGAGAGCCATGCGGCTTCGCGAAGGTCGAACGCGACAAACAGGCCAAAGGCTGGGGCAATCTCGACAATAAGCTCCACCAGCTCGCAGTCACATTCCACCAGATGTGGCCCCTCTCGGCGCACGTCTGCGATAGTCTCTTTGACGGAGATGATTTGGCCGCGACGGGCTTGTAAGATCAGCTCGTAAACAAGGTGTTTGGCACTCACCTTGTCGGGTCGGCAGTTCGTCCAAACGTCAGCGATGCGATGCGAGTGACGAAGCTGCCATCAAGTACAACGTCTACACGCCGCAATCCGCTTGGGACTCAGATGATGACAATCCGCTCTATCGGTTCACCACGCGACTGACGGTCGCGGGAAAATCCACCTACCCGGAGGAACGGGCGGGCGACACCTATGAGGTCACAATCTAGGCGACAACTTGGGCTCAGGCGACATATGTGCGACACTCAGAGATGTGCAAGAGCGCGACGAGCACGGCTCGCCCAAATATCGGCAATACCGCGGTAGGCATATCCCGATTTACAAGCCACCCCGGGGAATGGGGCTCATCGACAAGATCCGGGCGAGCGGCGCTGGACGACGTGGCTTCGCGTTTCCCCACGCTTTACGAGCGACGCACTCGCCCTGCTGAGCAACGGACGATCACTGTCGCAAAAAGGATCGTGCCCGCTGGGTTCAGAGCGTGAGCTTGCAAACGACCGACCCTGCAGAAGAATAGACCTGGGACGGGAGCCGGCGCTCTGGGAGGCCGAGCGGTATAAGGCACCAGTCTTGAAATTCGCTTGCAGTGATCCCGAGCCGTCCCGCAGCATCCCTGCAAAGCCTTATCCGTCAACGGTGCGAACGCTCGGAAGCGCCGTTTGTGCCACGTCGTCCCGCCCGGTACCGTAGCGTTGAGTTGCAAAAAGCGTAGCAATCTGTTCTCAGGCTGTTCCCCTGCCGGCACCTATTCCAAGCCCTCCCAACGCCCCGATGGGTGCCGGCCATCTCCCTTCCCACGAGATCTTTTGTGCTGGGCGCGAAACTTTTCGTCCCCAAAGCGGAGTCTTAAGTCTGGCCGCGGCCAGGCACCTCGAGTCTGAGTTGTGTACGCGATGGCCCCGCACATGCTGCCACCCGGAACTGCGTCTGATGCGAAACGTGAGATGCAGCTCAAGTTTCGGCGATGGCAGGCGCGCCGCATTGTTGATATGATCCGCGCAGAAAAGGCGCGCAAATGACATCGGATTCAGAGAAGGCTGAGGCCGTCGAGCAGTTGCTTGATACACCTGACCTTGCAACCGCACTGGAAAGTGAACAGTTCAAGAAATTCCTTGACCAGGTGCCGATTGCCATTGCCGTTTCGGACCTTGCCGCTGAAGAGCGCGTGGTCTACGCCAATCCGGAATTCGAGAAACTGTCAGGCCTGACGTCCGCAAGGCTCACCCGAGAAAACTGGGCGGCCCTTTTAGGCACAGGCCTCCATCAGCAAAAGGACAGGCCGCTAGCCGAGGTGGTGGTCGAGGAATCCGATTTGGTCGGCACCTTCAGGCTGGAGCGCAGCGAGGATAAACCCGCGATCGTTGACGTTTATTCCAACGAGATAGAGGACGACAACGGCAAGGTCTGTTTCCGACTGGTGGCCCTGGTCGACGTATCGGCTCACGGCGAGGTGGGAGATCAGCGCTCGGCCGAGGAGCGTGTCAGCGAGAAAGACACACTGCTTCGCGAACTGCAGCACAGGGTGAAGAACAACCTGCAGATGATCACCGCGCTGATCCGGCTGGAAAGCCGCAACGCGACCGAGGCCGACCGGAGACGGTTTGAGCGGCTCGCCGGTCGCGTCGACGCATTGGCGATCCTCTACCAGACGCTAACCGCCGACGAGCCGAAGGAGGAGGTCGACCTTGGTGTGTATCTCAGCCAGATCGCGTCCGCGGTCATGAGCTCGCATGCGGTCGAGGGGATCCGGCTGGATATGAAGGTGGATACATATCCGGTGTCAATAAACGTCGCCATGCCGGCGGGACTGGTCGTAAACGAATTGCTGACCAATTCCCTTAAGCATGCGTTCCGGGGCCGCGATGGCGGCACGATAACGCTGCACAGCATCGTCGATGGCGACGGCTGCCGGGTTATAGTGGCGGACGACGGAATCGGGCTGCCGGACGGCGAGATGTGGCCCAAGCCAGGCAAGCTCGGAGCGCTGATCGCGCGATCGCTGACCGAGAACGCCAAGGCCCAGCTAGCCGTAGAGTCCAGCGCCAACAAAGGAACGAAGGTGACCATCGCTTTCAAACGGTCGGCGGCAGCAAGCTGAACGATTGCTGTCGCCTCGGCGCGCGGAAATGGTCGTACAAATTCATGGCCAGATTAGGAGAGCCTTTCTAAGCGACACCGCCTATCCAAGATCATCTTTAAATGTGTGCCTGGGATTCTCTACGCATGTCCGTGTAGGCTGACCCTCGGTCGAGCGACGGTGGAGGGAGCACATGGCGGGCGAAGGTTGGGTGAGTAGGAGTGCCTGCTTGTGTTCGGGTTGGAAGCAGCTTCGCGCCTCGAACACGGATTCAACGGTCTAGGCCGGCATGCAGTCCTATGCCCTTGTGTTGGCGGTCTTTGGAGCAATCGTGCTCCTTACAGCCTGGTTGCCCATGCTCCTCAGGAAGCTTCCGCTTTCGCTGCCAATGGTTTGCATCGCGGTCGGGGTTCTCTTGGTTTGGTCACCTTTCTCTCCGCTCATTGGAGTGAACCCACTTGAAAACCGGGTCCTGACAGAGCGTCTCACCGAGTTGGTGGTCATCATCGCCCTTATGGGGGCTGGCCTGAAGCTGGACCGGCCAGTGAGCTGGCGCGGTTGGGAGTCCTCCTGGCGCCTTATTGGCGTCGCCATGCCACTGACGATCGCAGGAATTGCGTTCATCGGCTGGTCAATTCTGGGGCTCGGTCTTGCCGCCGCACTCCTGCTTGGCGCCGCTCTCGCGCCAACAGATCCTGTTCTGGCAAGCGACATACAGGTTGGCCCACCTCAATCCGGCAAGGAGGACGAGGTGCGTTTTGCCCTTACCTCAGAGGCCGGCCTCAATGATGGAGCGGCGTTTCCGTTCGTCTATCTCGCCATCGCAATTGCGCTGTTCAGAGCGTCCGGCGAGCCGTTCTTCACACATTGGGTCCTCGTGGATGTCCTTTGGAAGATTGCAGCCGGCCTTGTCATTGGCTGGCTGGGCGGAAAAGTCATGGGCTACCTTACGTTTCGTCTGCCGAAACGGTCGGGCTTGTCAGAGACGAAAGACGGTTTTGTTGCGCTCGGTATCACCTGCCTCGCATACGGCTCGACCGAAGTCCTTCACGGCTACGGCTTCCTTGCAGTGTTTGTCGCAGCAGTCGCCCTGCGATCCATCGAACGGCAGCATGAGTATCATGAAAGCTTGCACGACTTCGCGGAGCAGATTGAGCGATTGCTGATGATGGTCCTGCTGGTCTGCTTTGGGGCAGCGATCGCTGAAGGGTCGATTTTTAACGCGTTGAGCTGGCAGGTGATTGCCACTACCGCGCTGGTGCTATTCATTGTGCGACCGATCGCGGCATGGTTCGGACTGATCGGATTTCCGGCGCCATCACGCGAAAAGGCCTTCATTGCTTTTTTTGGAATACGCGGCCTTGGATCGTTCTACTATCTCGCCTTCGCACTGGGGCAGGCCGAATTTGAGGGTGCAACAACTCTTTGGGTAACCGTCTGCTTCGCCGTTTTGAGTTCAATTGTCATGCACGGTGTCATGGTCACTCCAGTGATGCGCCAGTTGGATCGCGGCCGCCGCTCTTTGCTTAGGTTGTCCCGTGCCCGAGACAGGCAGGACTAATGTGCCCGTACGCGGATTTATGTCCCGGACAAAGCGTCTCTCGGCAAACTCAGCCAAGGATCATGTCATGCGCTTTGTGCGAGGCGCGCATGAGGTGTTGCACGAACTCTGTCACCGCCTCAATTTGGGATCACGAACGCGCATGGTGAAGCGCAGCATTCCCTGCGCAAAGAAGCCCGCCACCTCGCGAGTGACGGGCTCCCGGGCCGTGACGCCAGGAGAGTGTTGTCTGAGCCATCACGGCCCGATCCGACACTCCCAAACAGTCTCCTTAGCGTCGCGCAATGAGCAAGCAGGAGCTGACGCAGATCGCTGCCATACGTGTCTTCGCTGCTGAGTACGTCGGCGCAGCGCTTCTTCATGCGGATCAATTGTAAGCGCGAATTTCCCCGCACCTTTTGGTGTTGAGTGCTCTGATGCATGAGAAGCTATGCGGGGGAGCGGCGAGGTGGCACCATCGTCGTACGATCAACCCGAAGGATAGACTATCATGTCCAAAGTCGACGATCTCAGCCGATCAATCACTGTATTGGATCAAGCTCGCACTGTGCTCGTCGTTGTAGAAATGAGTCAAAATAACTGGCTGGTGGCCGGAATGCTTCCCGGCGTTCAGCGACACCCCCTCAAGAAACTCGATCCCGATCCCAATGCATTGCTCGGTTTGATCGCGCGTTGGCGATCGGAGGCGGAGGCTGCGGGCATGCCGATAGACCGGGTCGCTGGCCTTCGAGGCTGGGCGAGACGGCTTCTGGCTGGCCCGGTGGCTGCAGACGCGAGGCATAGACGCTCACGTCATCCATTCAACCAGCGTCGCCGTGAACCGTGAACACCGACGGGCGAAAACCGACAGGCTAGACACGGCCATGCTGATGCGCGTGTTCCTGGGTTGGCTGCGTGGCGAGCGTGGCCACTGCCGCATGGTGGCGATCCCATCACTGGCGGAAGAGGATGCCAAGCGGCCGAGCCGCGAGCGGGAGAACCTGGTCAGCGAGAAAACGCGGATAGTCAATCGCATGAAAGGGGCGCTGGCTCGGCTCGGCATCCGTGGCTTCAAGCCCGAGCTTCGCCGGGCGCCGAAGAAGTTGCCGGACCTGCGCACTTCGGAAGGACAGCCGTTTCCGCCGAATATGCTGGAAGAGATGCGGCGCGACATGGCTCGGCTTGCGGTGGTGCGCGATCAGATCACGACGATTGAAAAAGCCAGAATTGCCCAGCTTGAGCAGGCGCCCGCGTCGGGATATAATGCAATGGTTGTGCTATTGGCGCGCGTGATTGGTGTCGGGATTGAGACAGCCGACATGCTGGTCCACGAGGTGCTTAGCCGCAACCTCAGAGACCGGCGCGCGGTGGCGCGTTACGCCGGTCTGACAGGCTCCCCCGACGAGAGCGGATCTAAACGACGCGAAAAGGGGTTGGCCAAGGCAGGCAACGCCCGGGTGCGACGCGGGCTGATCCAATTGGCCTGGCGCTTCCTGAGATTCCAAAAGAATAGCGAACTGACGCAATGGTTCCAGGCACGAGCGGCACAGGGCGCCCGCAAGACGACGATGATCGTGGCGCTCGCACGCAAGTTACTCATCGCGCTCTGGCGATTGGTTACCGTCGGCGAAATCCCGATGGGCGTCACATTGCGCCCGATGAACTGAACACACTGCAGGGCGCCTGACGGATCAACCGCCGTAATGACGCCCGCGCGTATCGATTCGAGGTGGCGGTGTCCCGATGGACACCATGGCGTTATTTGCCGTCATGAGAATGGGCCCGCCGCCTCGGAGCCTTGCTGCTGAAGCCAATGACTGCTTCATGGTCCGGGTCTTTTGCAGACCCACCGAATACAAGGTTGCGGCGTAATGCGATGCGCCCAAAGGCAGGCTCCCCTCGAATTTGATGCTCGCGGACCAATGCACAAGGCAGTGACCAACCGTTCTGTTATGGCTATCCTGACCGCTTTACCGCGAAATCAGTGAAGGCCCCTTGACAACGAAATCCCCATACAAGGTGTCCACCAAAATAGGTGGACACCTTGTGATGGAAGAAGATGAGCAGAAACTGCGGGTGAGGCTTGTCGGTCGGGACGGGCGACGCCGATACGACCCGGCAGATGCCGACCTACGTGCCCCATCGCAAGTCCCCGGCAAATCCACCGCAGCCATGCTGCTCTGTCGCAGCAAGGCCCGATCGGAAGTGCTTTCAATCTGAACCGGGATGAACGCCGATGGTGGGGGCTGTGGGAGGGACTGGGTCTCCGCCCGCTTCTTTATCCACTTTCGGCCCGAACCTGTGGGCGGGACCTGGACTGGTGCGCGGCGGCGCGGGAACAGCTCTGGTCGGCAATCCCGACAATGTTGCCGCGCGCATTCGCGAGTATCAGGAGATCGGCATCGAAACCATCATCGCGTCCGGCTACCCGCATCTGGAAGAAGCGTTGAACGTCGCCGAATTGCTTTTCCCCACACGGCCGGAGTGGCGAAGCCGCACCCCAGGAGCGCAGCTGGGACGTCGAGTTTGGACGCGGAGTACGAACCGAGGTTGCCGCGTCCGCATCGTGAAGACTTCGTGTACATTTGAAATTCGCAGAGCTCCAAGGGACGTCTTCTGAATGGCCAACATCAAAGGACTTTTCGGTTTGGCAGCATTGGGGCCGAGGAACGAACCCGCTGCGCGGGAGGGGCGCCTGCGGTTGAGGTAGTGATCAAGAACCGGTCGTCGCGCTGGCGTTGAGCGTCGTCCGGCGGGGGCAGAGCATGACGGGCTTCTTCAACAAGGAGCCTGACCAATGCCCCATCCCGTTCTCGATGCACCCATCAGCCCGCTGCGCCAGCGGCTGATCGACGACATGAACATGCGGCGTTTCTCACGCGAGACGCAGCGCAACTATCTCCGCGACATCGGACGCCTGGCGACATTCCTCGGGCGTTCACCAGACACCGCTACCGCCGACGACCTGCGCCGGTTCCAGATCGAGCAGCAGGAGGACGGCGTTCCCGTGCCAACGATGAACAGCATCGTGTCGGCACTGCGCTTCTTCTTCACCCACACGCTCGACCGCCCAGACCTGGCGCGCAGGCTTGTCCGGCTGGCGCATCCGCGCAACCTGCCCGTGGTGCTCAGCCGCGACGAGGTGGCCCGGCTGCTCAACGCCACCACGTGTCTCAAGCACCAGGCCGCGCTGTCGGTCGCCTATGGCGCGGGCCTGCGTGTCGCCGAGGTGTCGATGCTGAAGGTTGCCGACGTCGACAGCGAGCGCATGCTGCTGCGCGTCGAGCGTGGCAAGGGCGGGCGCTATCGCAACGCCATGCTGTCGCAAGACCTGCTCTTGTTGCTGCGCCAGTGGTGGAAGGTCGGCCGCCAGCAGGGTGTAATGCACCGCGACGGCTGGCTGTTCCCCGGACAGCACGCGATGAAGCCGATCAGCACGCGGCAGCTCTATCGCATCGTCGTCGAGGCGGCCCAGGCCGCCGACATCGCCAAGCGGGTCGGGCCGCACACGCTACGCCACAGCTTCGCCACCCACCTGCTGGAGGACGGCACCGACATCCGGATCATCCAGGTCCTGCTCGGGCATGCCAAGCTCAACAACAGCGCCCTTTACGCGAAGGTGGCGACCCGGACGGTGCGTGCCGTGACGAGCCCGCTCGACAAGCTCGGGCTGTTCAAGCCGGGAGAGGTCTCGCCCGACATCTGAGCCGTGCGCGCCTCGTCGAGGTCGCCGACATCTTCCGTGCTGCCGGACCCGTTTACCGGGCTGCCCATGCAGGTCACCTGAGCCTCGCGCCGTCGCGGCGGTAGTCCTTGTAGCGGAATGTGACGCCGCTCTTGTCGAAGGCGATCAGCCGGCGGTTCGAGATCGCAACCCGGTGGGTATAGCGGGACAGATAGGCGAGCACCGCCTCCGGCCCGGCGAACGGCGCCTTGGCGTACACCACCCAGTGCTTCTTGCGGACCGGCGACAGGTGCCGCACGAATGCCTGCCGCGCGGACAGGTGCGCCATCGATCCGAAGAAGGCGAGCCGTCCTGCGTCGTGCAGGGAGTAGAGCGTGGCTTTGGAGCCAGGGGCGCAAGCAAGATTATGTGGCGCGTCGGAAATCACGGTGACGTTTTTCCCGGGCAACTTCTGTATCCACGTACCACAGATCACCCCGCTGATCGAAGTTGATGGCCTTCCCTTGTCTTGCCACTGCGTGAACGATCAGCTCAACCAGCTCTTCATCGCTGCACTCGCAGGCAGGGAGCCGATTTCGAATGTCGGCAACAACTACGGCCGTTGAGATGACGTCGCAGCTGCGGTAATCAGAAAGAACATGCGATAAGGACTTATACGTTTCGAGCCTGATAGCGTTCTCTTCCATAACTGATACCCCCACCGCGGCGGTAGAGTTCCCGACCCAAAACCGGAGCTCAAAAATCTGCTTGCCCAGCTTATTAATTACTTTGGGACAGCGCTGTCGACGTTAAAAGCAGTCGTTGGTACGGTTGCAGTCGCTGTTTCCTGGCCTACATCCCTATAGCGGCCGGACTGCCGCTGGCGGAGACGACCGGTTGCCACGCTTCTTCCTGCATCTAGTTCTTGCCGGACGGCGACGTCTTGATCCGGAAGGCAGTGAGTTCCCTGATAACGAAAGCGCCATTCGCGAAGCGATTCGGGCTGCCAAGGATCTCATGGCAGAGGAATTGCGCGCGGGGAAACCTTTGATACGTGATGCCTCGTATGAGGTGGCGCTCGACGATGGGACGGTCGTCGCGATCGTCACCTTCGCCGCCGCTGCCGATTATGGCTAGATTTTACCGAGCAGCCGCTCGTATTCATGTTCCGGCTCGCTATAGGTGCCGTCGGCGATCTGCAAGAGGCCGTGACGATCCCGGATAAGAATTTCGCCCCGGGTAGCCCTGATCAGTCCCTTGCCCTCAAGTTCCTGGATGGCGACGGTCACGCCGGGGCGCCGCACGCCGAGCATGACGGAAATGAACTCGTGGGTGATGGCAAATCTGTCAACCCTCACCCGGTCCTGGCACATCAGCAGCCAGCGCGCTAACCGTTCGTCTAATTTCGACCGGGCATTCACCAGGGCGGTGTAGCTGGTCTGAATAAAGAGCGTTTGGACGTAGAGAAGCAGCAGGGCCTTAAGCGTCGCGCTTTCGGACATGGCTGCCGACAACGCTGACGCAGGCACCTGGAAGCCCTCCCCGACGATCTGCATGTAGGTGTCGTGTGCGGCGTGATCGCCGCCAAGCACCACCAGTGCGCCGGTCATGCCTTCCAAACCTATCAGGCCCACTTCCGTATCGCGGCCTTTCGGAATCTTAGCAACGACGGATGCGATGCCGCTTTCCAGGAAATAGACGTATTCGATCGGGGACTTGGCGGTTTCAAGGGGAGTGCGCAACGGCAGATCCACCCGTTTCAGATCTGGCTCGAGTAGGTCGAGGTCTGCGCGAGAAAGTCGCTTCAACAGGGCATTGCGATAGGTGATGTTTGGCTGGTTAGACATGACTCCACCCTCCATAGGGCAAGAGCTCAGTGATCTCCCAGCCGTTCGCGCCCGTGAAAACGTGCGAACGATAGGTCACATATAGGTTCTGCGGGCAACAACGCCTAATCACGCTAGGCATTTACGGTCGGGCACCCGGCTTCTCCGCCGCGCGTGAAAAGGGGAATTCCAAGACCAGCACGTCGCGCTCATCGAAGATTTCGAACGAATTGCCGGTGAGGACCGGCTTCCCGGCCAACAGTCCTTCGGCCAGGATTTCCTTGGCGGAGGCCATGGCATCGTCTTCTACCACTTGCAAATTTGCGCACTCCTGCCCCTCTGGATCCTTGAGGAGCTGGCCGTCCCGGGTCCGAATGTGAAAGAAGAATCTCGGCATGGTTGCTCCGCGTTGCTCGACTTTTAAATGCGGCACGCATGTTGAATAGCGTCGGAAACGTACCAAACGTGGATATCCACGCGGCCGCGTGAACCCGTCGATAGCTTACTCAGCCAGGGCTCTCCGTTGAGATCGATCTGTCAAACCATACGCCTAGACCATGTGCGATGGCGCTGGCTGCTATCAGGTCATCAAAGGCTTTTCCGGAAATCGGGCAGTTCGGGAGTACCTCCCGAATTGCGGATTCTGCCGTCGAGGTAGAAATGACGTCATGTCGCTTTTTTCTGGTTTCGACATATTGCTCGACCAACATTTTCAGGCGTCTTGTTGCAATCTGATCTGCAAACATCGGGTTTCTCCTGCCGGCCGAGGCCGCATTCGTTCGCGGCGGCATACTTCGATTGGTGAACCCGCGACACGAGCGTTAACTCGATTGGCCAAAGCTGCTGTCGGGTAATTTGTTCCGGATAGCCGACGCTTGGTAATTCCCAGACAATTGAGTGGTTGGCGGCTCTCTAGCGCGGTCGCCCGAATGTCAGCTTTCGGGCACTCGCAAAGTAGAACTCTACGACCGATTTGGTCATCGCGGGAGCCCTATTGACAGCTTCGGGTCACGACGAGAAGTCTGCGGTGACGCCGCCGGCATTTTCCTCAGTTCTCTAGACGACGGGGTCGCGGGTGCAACAATCTGTTGCACAACTCTGCTATCTCTAACGCCCATGCCTGACCCGAACCTCATGCCTGAAGAAGTCATGGCTCGCTATCGGGGACGGGTAAGCGAAGGGACTCTTCGAAACTGGCGTTGCCTGCGGATCGGGCCATCGTTCCTCAAGATCGGCAAATCAAGCCTCTATCCGAGGGGCGAGTTGGATCGCTGGGACAAATCGATCCTCGTCGTCTGCAGACCCACACGTGCACTGCCGCTGGAAAAGAGTGCACCGCCAGAGTAGCAGAGAGGCGGTTCATTCGGTCCAAGAGGCGTTGGTTAGAGAAAATGGGCGTTCGGAATCCGTGGTTGATCGGGACGTCAGAGAGCTGAGCAAACGCGATCATGCCCAAGCGTGGAAGATCACAAGTGGTCACTCGATACATGCCCCAGTTGACGGCACCACTTTTCCGCAAGAAAGTTACAAGCGATTGATAAATAACATGAATGTGCCACAGTGGTTCGACGCATAATGATCCCGCTGCATACCCGTCGGGCATGCTGAGTCACGCTGTGTCACGCCTTAGTCAAAATTCGCTTTGAAATGGGTGACTTGAGCATCTATGTCGCGCACGCCAAACTGGCGCGCGACGGTTGATAGAAGCAAAAGTAGCCAGTGTCCACCGGGGGCGTTATTGGGGAAAGAAATGCGCCCTTCCCTGCCCACAATGCGACGCCGATTTCACGCCCCTGCCTGCGATCGCCACGACTGAAATGGGCCGGTAGCGGCAGGCAGCTTCGGGCTACGAAGTTTTCAAGACGGGACATTCAGGTCGGTGCGGGCATCGTCCCGTGCTTCAAGAACCGCCCCTGATCAACCCAACACAGCTCATCCGCGGTCGCCGCCGGGCGGCGAGACTAGGCCGATGCCTTCGAGACCCGGATAACCATCGGCGGCATCACCGACGAGCGCGAGGAAATCTGGAATCATGGCGGGCTCAACTCCGAACTTCTCGCGTACACCGGCGGCATCGCGAATTTTCTGGGTCCTGCGGTCTATCTGGACCACATGGTCACCGCGCACACACTGCGCGAGATCCTTGTCCGGCGTCCAGATGCACACCTTCTGCACGCGCATCGGTAGCCGCGCTGTGCGCCGCGGAGGCCAGCGCGTCGTCGGCTTCCAGCTCGATCATCGGCCAGACCGCCACTCCATCCCCGCCAAGGCTTCCTCGAGCGGGTCAAACTGCGCGAGCAATGCCGGCTCGATGCCATCCCCGGTCTTGTAGCCGGGCCAGAGCTGATTTCTAAACGATTCGACTACATGATCGGTAGCCACCCCAATGTGTGTGGCGCCATTCTCGATCATCTCCAGCACTGTGTTCAGCACGCCGACGACGGCGCCAAACGGCTTGTCTTGGCCGTTGTTGAACCGGCGTTGGCCGTAGAAGGGCGAAACAACTCGTATGTGCCGTCTACTAAATGTACGATCATTGCAATCCTCGAGGAAACAGCATCCGGCCCAGCTTCTGGTGTTCGAACCTAGTTATAGAGACACCTGGGCCAGCGCGAGCATCGTCGTGACATGACCCAAAGGCGACAAGTCGACCAAAAAGGTGGGAAGCTCGGCGAAACCCCTCTATATCGACAGCGATGGATGCATCGAGCGACCACCCGCCGAACGACGAGCTTCTCTCGGACATCCAGCGCCTGTCCTTCGACTATTTTCTCAAAGAGGCCAACCCGGCGAATGGCCTGATCGCCGACCGCAACACCCCGGCGTCACCAGCCAGCATCGCCGCCGTCGGGCTCGCCCTGTCGGCCTATCCCGTCGGTGTCGAGCGCGGTTTCATGACGCGCGCCGCCGCCGCTGAACGGACGCTCGCCACGCTTCGCTTCTTCTGGAACGCGCCGCAAGGGCCCGAAGCCGACGCAACGGGCCACAAGGGCTTCTACTACCATTTCCTCGACATGGAGACCGGCCGCCGCGTCTGGAAGTGTGAGCTGTCCACGGTCGATACGGCGCTTCTGCTTGCCGGTGCGCTGGCCGCCGGCGCCTATTTTGGCGAGGACGATGAATCGAACTGGAAATCCGGCGGCTTGCCGATGCGCTTTACCGGCGCACCGACTGGCGATGGGCGCAGAACGGCGGCGCTACCGTCACCCATGGCTGGCGGCCTGGA
>NZ_JAMYMO010000047.1:0-40288 GCF_040318575.1 Mesorhizobium sp. M1088
CACACCCCGAAACACAAATCCCCATAGCTCACCGCCTGCGGCCCGCGGGTTCCTGCATCAGAGACTTTCGTACGCCTGACGGCACCCGAAACCCTTCAGCAATATCCGACATTGAGGCCTCCTGGGTCGTTTCCCGAAAACAGACAGACAGCTCAGACGGCATGATGTCCGGGGACCCGTAACTGACATTCGCCTGGTTCCCGAGGGTGTGACGACTCCCCTTCCAATTTGGGATATGGTTCCACACAGCACCCTTAGTGCTTGGTTGGGAGAAGGACGTGGACATCGCGGCATGGCTGAGTAGCCTGGGACTGGAGCGATACGCTCCGGTCTTCCGCGACAATGACATTGAATCCGAGATGCTTCCTCAGCTAACGGCGGAGGATCTGATAGCACTCGGGATCACATCGGTCGGTCACCGGCGCCGGCTGCTTGCCGCTGTGGCTTCATTCGGAGACACATCCGGCCCGTTACTGATCAAAGCATCCTCGCGCGACCGCGGGAGTGCGCCGGCAAGGTCGCCCGAGCATGGTGACGCGCGGCCACCGCACGCCGAACGGCGCCAATTAACAGTCATGTTCGTGGACCTCGTCAGCTCGACCGAGTTGTCGCAGCGTCTCGACCCGGAGGACATGCGGGAGGTTATTCGCGCTTATCAGATCGCAGTGTCGGAAGAGATCTCCCGTTACGAAGGGCGAGTAGCCAAGCTCATGGGCGATGGGGTGCTGGCCTATTTCGGTTGGCCGCAGGCGCACGAGGACGATGCCGAACGAGCGGTTCGCTCGGGCATGGCCGCCGCCGCAGCAACGGCCCGACTTACAGCGCCGGGAGGCGAACCGCTGGCTGCCCGCATTGGCATCGCGACGGGACTGGTCGTTGTCGGCGATCTCGTTGGCGAAGGATCGGCAAAGGAGGAGGCCGTTGTGGGCGACACGCCTAACCTGGCTGCGAGGCTGCAAGCGCTCGCCGAGCCGGGCAGCGTTGTTGTAGCTGACGGCACGCAACGACTGGTGGCCGGTCTATTCGATATGGTCAATCTCGGTCGCGGGGAGCTAAAGGGCTTCGCAAAGCCGGTCCGCACCTGGCGCATTGTCGGCGAGACAGCGGCAGAGAGTCGTTTCGAGGCGAGGCAGGACATTGTGACGCCGATTGTTGGGCGGGACCAGGAACTCGAGTTTCTGGTTGACCAGTGGCACCGGGCCTGCGCCGGGGATGGCCGAGTGGTGCTGCTGTCTGGAGAGCCGGGTATTGGCAAGTCCCGGATTATCGCGGCGATGGTCGATCGATTGAGCGCCGAGCCCCCTCCGCGGCTACGCTATTTTTGCTCGCCCTATCATATCAACAGCGCGCTCCATCCCGTGACCACGCAGGTCGAACGGGCGGCTGGACTGGATCGCAACGACACCACGGACACCAAGCTCGACAAGCTGGAGGCCCTGCTTCGCGGGATCGTTCCGGACGTGGCGGAAGCAATTCCGCTGTTGGCGACACTGCTGTCGATCGACACGACCGGTCGATACTCGTCGACCAGGCTGCCACCGCTAGCCCAAAAGGCCCGTACTTTGGCCGCCCTCGTCCAACAAATCGAGGCGCTGGCCGTGCGTGAGCCCACTATCGTCCTTGTCGAGGATGCGCACTGGATCGATCCGACGACCGGCGAGTGGCTGGATATGCTGATTGATCGCCTGCGGAACATGCGGGCACTCCTGATTGTAACCTTTCGACCTGAGTTTCAGCCGCGTTGGATTCAGTTATCGCATGTAACCGCGCTCTCGCTTGATCGCCTCGGACTCGGTCAAGGAGCAGCGATCATGGATCGCGTAGCGGGTGGAAAGACCATGCCGCCGGAGGTAGCCAGCGAGATTCTGGCCAAAACCGAAGGCGTTCCGTTGTTCGTTGAGGAGCTGACCAAGACCGTGCTCGACTCCGGTCTGCTTGTCGACGCGGGCGACCACTACGTGCTCTCAGGTCCTCTGCCTCCTCTTGCGATTCCGTCGACCCTTCAGGATTCTTTGATGTCTCGCCTGGACCGGCTGGGGCCGGTCAAAGAAGTCGCTCAAATCGGCGCCTGCATTGGCCGCGGCTTCCATCACCGGCTGCTGGCTGCCGTAACGGACCCCGCCGAAACCCGTCTGCAAGACGTCATGCCGCAGTTGGAAGAATCCGAGCTCGTTTTTCGGCGAGGCGTTCCTCCAGAGGCGACCTATACGTTCAAGCATGCGCTCGTACGGGATGCAGCCTATCAGAGCCTGCTGAAAAGCCGTCGGCAACAGATTCATGCCAAGATCGCCGCGACGCTGGAGGCGCAATTCCAGGAAGTTGTCGCGACAGAACCTGAAACGCTTGCGCATCACTATACCGTCGCCGGCGTGAATTATCAGGCTGCCGTTTATTGGCTCAAGGCAGGGCAGCTCGCGCTCAAGCGATCTGCCAATCTCGAGGCGGCCTCCCACCTCCGCAAGGGGCTCGAGCTGGTCGGATCATTGCCCGGATCTGAGGACCGCCTGCGACTGGAGCTTTCGCTTGAAAGCGCAACGGGAACGGCAATGATTGCAGCCAAGGGCTGGGGAGCACCAGAGGTCCTTCAGGCCTTTTCGAGCGCGCGGAGGCTTGCCGATACGCTACGCGACAAGCCGCAAATATTCGCTGCGATGCGCGGCGAGAGCTCCTACCAGACCATTTCAGGCAACCTGCGCGCTGCCGAGATGCTGGGCCACCAATGCCAATCGCTCGGATTGGAACTCGCGCAAGTGTCCGATGATTCGGGGTACATCCTCGAAGCACATCACCAACTCTGGGGAATCTACTATTACCTCGGTGACTACGACGCGAGCGAACGTCATGCAAGCCATGGCCTGGCCACTTATGATTACGAGCGACATCGTCACCTTGCCTGGGGCTACGCCGGACACGACCCCGGCGTATGCTGTAGGGCGTTTTCCGCACAGATGCTCTTCATGCGCGGCCATTCGGTCCAGGCGATCCTACGCTCACGCGATGCAATGGCGCTAGCCGAGCGAGACTCGCATCCGGTCACCACAGCACAAGCGCAGCTAAGTTTCTGCTTGGTCCACCTGATGCGGCGCGAGCCCGCCGAAGCCCTTCAATGGGCGAAGAAAGCTATCACTCTGTGTGATGAATTCGTCATGCCATTGCTGCTTGGCCAGGCTCGTGTGTATTTCGGCTGGGCGCTCGCCGGTCTGGGGCAGTTGGAGGAAGGCATTCGCCAAATGCGCCTGGGAATTGCGGGTATCGCCGCGACTGGCGCGGATATGGGCATGGCCTACTACCTTTGCATTCTTGCGCGTAACTGCGGCGAGCGCGGCGATGCAAGCGAAGGCCTTGCCCTCCTGGCGCAGGCCTTCGACACTCTGGGCAAATCGACCTCGAAGTATCAGCTACCAGAGTTATTGCGCACAAGGGGTGAGTTGGTTTCAGTGCTGGACCCAACCGATGAAGCCGCCGAAAGCTGGTTCCAGCAATCTCTCACGGCGGCCCGCGATCAAGGCGCGAAATCCTCTGAACTGAGGGCCGCGCTTCGGCTCACCCGCCTCTATGCCGGCCAAGGCCGCAATGACAAGGCGCGGCATATTCTTGCGCCAGTCCACGCCAGCTTCACCGAGGGGTTTGACACGCCTGATCTCGTAGAGTCCAAAGGCCTGCTCCGAATGCTTTCGCATTCGACGGAACGCGGGTGAAGCATTGCATCCGATACGCAAATTCCTAGTTGGACGACGTCGCCGTGGAAGGAGAAGCGATATGCAAACGTGGGCTGGTCTGTTGGTGGGCGCCGCCATGACATTTGCGAGTGGATCGGTTTCGGCAGAAGAGCTCACTATCTTTTGGGCGGAATGGGACCCGGCGAATTACCTTCAGGAACTCGTCAACGAGTATGAGAAGGAAACCGGCGTCAAGGTAACTATTGAAACGACGGCCTGGCCGGGATTCGAAACCAAGGCCTTTGCCGAGTTCAACGCCAGGGGCGACGCCTATGACATGGTCGTCGGCGACTCGCAGTGGCTCGGCGCCGGCTCGACCGGCGGCCACTATGTCGACCTCACCGACTTCTTCGCCAAGCACGATATAGCCAAACTGATGGCCCCCGCGACGGTGAAAGTCTACGCGGAATATCCCGGCAACAGCGGCAAGTATTGGGCGATCCCGCTCGAAGGCGACGCCATGGGCTGGTCCTACCGCAAAGACTGGTTCGAAGACCCGAAGGAAATGGAAGCGTTCAAGGCCAAGTACGGCTACGACCTCGGCGTGCCGAAGGATTTCAAGGCGCTGCGCGACATCGCCGAGTTCTTCTACCGTCCCGATCAGAAGAAATACGGCGTCGCCATCTACACCGACAATGTCCACGACGGGCTGGCAGGCGGCTTCGAAAGCTTGCTCTTCTCCTATGGCGGCGAGCTTGGCGACTATTCGACGTACAAGGTCGACGGCATCATCAACTCCGATAAGGCGATCGCCGCGCTCGAAGCCTACAAGGAACTCTACAAGTTCACGCCTCCGGGCTGGGCCAACGCCAATTTCATCGACGACAACCAGGCGATCACCGAAAACCTGGCCGCGATGAGCATGAACTTTTTCGCGTTCTTCCCATCACTGATCAACGAAGCGAGCAATCCCAACGCCAAGAACACCGGCTTCTTCGCCAACCCGGCAGGGCCGAACGGCGACCAGTTCGCCGCGCTTGGCGGGCAGGGCATCTCGATCGTCTCCTACTCAGCGAAGCAGGCAGAATGCCTGAAGTTCCTGGAATGGTTCATCAAGGATGAGACCCAGAAGAAATGGGCAGCGCTCGGCGGCTACACCTGCAGCGCAGCCGTACTGAAATCGGATGAGTTCCAGAACGCCACGCCCTACAACAAGGCCTTCCACGAGACCATGTTCAAGGTGAAGGATTTCTGGGCGGTTCCCGAGAATGCCGAACTGCTGCTACAATTCAACCAGCGCGTCTATCCTTATGTGACCGGTGAATCCGGCACGGCCAAGGAAACGCTTGACGCGCTGGCAGCCGACTGGAACGCGACGTTCAAGAAATACGGCCGCCAGTAGGCCGTCTGGCCTTGGAAGGAAGCGTCCGGGCCTCTCGGCCATCGGACCCCGTGCAGCAGGCCATAGGGCCTCGCGATGGGCCATATAATTGGCTTCGATGACTTTCTGGTTGGCCGCCCGCCCGTTGGCGAACAACTCCTGAGTAGACGCCATTTGCCGCCCGGGCTTGGAACTTGACGTTCTCCCGCGCAGTCCCATCCAATTGCCGCCCGCGTGTGTAACGCGGCTACTTCACCAGGTCCCGAAATCACATGCGCGCAGCCGCCGTCTCTGCCTGATCTTTGGAACATATCAGTAGAAAATAGCTGTAACCATCTTTCATCTTGCCGCGTATGATCCGATCATCTGCCGTGCAAGTTTGAGGACATGCAATGAAGAAGGCCGCTGCTCTCGTCGTGCTTTCCCTCGTAGCCATGCTGCCCGCCGTGGCAGCCGCGCAGTCCTACGTGCCGGAGCTTGGGCCATCGCCGCCGCAGGATGCTATGCAGCTGTATACCGGCGGTGTCGAGAAGGCGCTGGCCGCGCTGCCGGACATCGTCAAGAAAGTCAAGGAAGCATCCGACGTTCCCGGCTTCGCCGTGGCGGTGGTGCATGGCGGCAAAATGATCTTTGACGAGGGGTATGGCCTTCGCGACAATCGGGACGACACTTCTAAGGTCAGCAGCACCACCATTTTCCAGGTCGCCTCGGTGTCGAAGTCGATCTCGGCCACGGTGGCCGCGATCGCCATGACGAAGGACCACAGCTTCGACTGGGATACCCCGGTCGGCAAGGTCTGGGACGGCTTTCGCCTCGATCTCGACTATGTCTCGGGCAACGCCACCATCGGCGATTTCTTCGCCCATCGCTCGGGCCTGCCGATGGCGGCGGGCGACGAACTCGAGGATCTCGGCTTCCAGCGCAAGCAGATCGTCGGGAGCCTGTGGATGGTGCCCCTCGATCCCTTCCGCATCTCCTATCACTACGCCAATTTCGGCACGACGATCGGCGCCGAGGCAGTGGCCCACGCCGAGAAACAGCCTTGGGAGCTGCTGGCCAAGAGCCTGTTGTTCGATCCGCTCGGCATGCGCTCGAGCAGCTATCGGCACGAGGACTTCATTGCCGCCGGCAAGAACCGCGCCCTGCTGCATGCGCGCGTGGCGGAGAATGTGTTCGAGCCGCTCTATGACCGCGACCCCGACCAGCAGGCGCCGGCGGGCGGCGTCTCCTCCAGCGCCCAGGATCTTGCCAAGTGGATGATCCTGCTGCTTGGCGACGGCACCTATAGCGGCCAGCCCATGATCGACCCGAAGATCCTGCAGCCCGCCATCACACCGCAGAGCGTGACCTACCGCGGCGAGACGCCCGATACGCGGGCCAGCTCCTATGGCTATGGCTTCAATGTGGGGGTGAACGCCAATGGCCGCACCACCATGGGCCATTCCGGCGCCTTCCTGCTCGGCGCCGGCACCACCTTCCAGATCTTGCCCTCGGCCGATGTCGGCATCGTCGTGCTCACCAACGGCTCCCCCGTCGGCGCCGCCGAGGCGGTCGCCGCCAGCTTCATGGACATCGTGCAATATGGCCAGGTCACCCGCGACTGGTATCCCTACATCAAGCCGCGGTTCATGGCCTACTACAAGCCGGTGGGCGACCTCGCCGGCAAGGACAGGCCGACGAACCCCGCCAAGGCGCGCAGTCCATCCTTCTACGAGGGCCAATATACGAGCAACTATTTCGACACCGCCACCGTGCGGGCCGATGGCGACAAGCTGATGCTCGAACTCGGCCCCAAGCCCATGCAGTTCACGCTCGAGCACTGGGACGGCGACACCTACGCCCTCACGCCCCGCGGAGAGAACGCGCCGACCGGCTCGCTGTCATCGGTGAAGTTCGTCGGTTCCTCCGGCGGCCTTCACGCGCGGGTGATGACGGTGGATTATCTCAATGAGAACGGGTTGGGGCATTTTCAGAGGTAGGGGGTGGGGCGTCGGGTGCTCCATACACCCTATGCCGTCGAAAAGGCGAACCGGCCGTCTGCAAGGTGATGCCTGAGATGGCGGATTTGTGACGGTTCGCTTCCGGGCGTGGAAATCAGGAAGCCGGCATTTGCTCGGGAGCTTCCGCCAAGCCATGTCGGCTTTGGCCAGCCGCTGATCCGAAGCAGACCGACAGCTCCCGGCCCCAAACGGAACATTCTGTTTCTCGCCGGATAGCACAACCAGGGTTGGGATTTTTCCCTAGGCATTAACGGCTGGCGGGGCTAGCGTAGAGCGACTGGGAGGTGGGCGATGACAGACGTCTCGATCCGCCGGGCGGATTTCATGATGGTCCTCGCTTATGCTTCGGACCTTGCCACCGGCCATTCTCGCGACTTCGCACTGAAATCCTGCGTGCTTGCGATGCGGATTGCCGATCTTGCGGGCGTTTCCGAGCAGGATCGGCGCAATGCCTACCACCAGTCTATGCTCCGCTATGTCGGTTGCAACGCGGACACGGACCTCCTGTCGGCCACCTTCGGCGACGAAATTGCGCTCCGCCAGGATCTTGTCGGTCTCGATATGGGCAACCGGGCGGAGCTGGGCAGGGTCTTCGTCCAGGCTTTCAAGCGGCTCTACTACGATCTTGAGTCCGACGCGCAGGCCAAGGCGATCGAGGCTGGGCTATCGCAGGCGATCGCCGTGGCCCGCCCGGTCCTGACCGCGCATTGCGAGGTCGCGCAACGGATCGGCGAGCGGCTGGGCCTGTCGGAGGAGATGCGACGCAATCTTGGACAAATCTACGAACGCTGGGACGGCAAGGGCCTGCCGCGCGGGCTGAGCGGCGAGGATGTCCTGCCAGCCGTGCGCCTGATCACATTGGCACAGGATGCCATTGCGCTCTGCGATGCCGTCGGTATCGAAGGGATGGCCGAAACCATCGCCAGTCGCGGCGATGGCCCATATGAAGCGGAACTGGCCCGGCTCGTCTCGGCCAACGCGCCGACGCTGATGGAGGGCATCGGCGCGACAGTCGACCGCGCGACCATTTTGGCGCTTGAGCCCGATCCGCCGGTGACGCTGGATGAGGAGGCTTGCGATGAGGCGTTCCTCGCCATCGCCGACATGATCGACATGCGCATGCCGTTTACGCAGGGCCATTCGAGGATGGTGTCGGAACTGGCCACGGGTGCGGGGAAACGGATCGGGCTGCCCGACCCTGACGTCCGCGCGCTGCGCTGGTCGGGCTGCATCCATGACATAGGCGAACTCGTGGTGCCGGTGGCGACCTGGATGCGCAACGGTCCGCTGTCGGTGCGCGAGCGCGACGCGGCGCAGTTGCACGCCTATTATGGCGAGCGGGCGCTGGCCTCGTTCGGCCGCGAGGGCGAGGCGATGGCCGCCCTCGTGCTTCGCCATCACGAACGCCTGGACGGTTCGGGCTATCACCGTAAGGTCCACGGCTCCGACCTGTCCCCGGCGGCAAGAATCCTGGCCGCCGCCGAAGCCTTCCAGACGTCGCGAGAGGAACGTCCGCACCGCAAGGCGTTGTCCAGCGAGACGGCGGCCACGCAGCTGCGCGCCGCCGTTCGCGAGGGCTGTATCTGCCCCGATGCCGCCGAGGCCGTGCTGTCCTTCGCCGGACAGCCGTCGCGCCGGGCGCCGCCCCGGCCGCTGGCCGGAATGACGCCGCGTGAGATCGAGGTGCTGCGCCTGATCGCCGCCGGCCTTACCGCGAAGGAAGCGGCGCGCAAGCTGGATATCTCGCCCAAGACGGCGGACCACCATATCCAGAGCGTCTATGCCAAGATCGGCGTGACCACCCGCGCCGCCGCGGCACTCTACGCGGTCGAGCATGGCCTTGTCCGGCCGGGCGAGACGCAGGCATAGGGAATACACCCCATGTGCGCCCGCTCCGGGGCGCGCATCGTGATCCTGTCGACGGACCGATGGTGGCCGCGACCGACAGGAGGAAATCAGATGCTTCTCGCAACGACCAAGGTGGCGGACGTCGACCGCTTCATCCGCATCTTTTCGACCTAGGGCGCCGACAAGCGCCGGCTGCACGGCTCGAACGGCGCAACCGTCTTCCGCGACCCCAGCGAGCCCGACCGCGTCTGGGCGATCTTCGACTGGGACGCCGAGGGCTGGAAGAATTTCGTGTCGGATCCGGAGGTGCCCGCGATCCTGCAGGAAGCCGGCCACGTCGGCAAGCCGCAGGCGGCACTGCTGCTCGGCCACTACGAGGCCTGAGATCCCGCACTGCGCGCCGCCTGCCGCCCGGCGGCGGCGCCCCCCCGACGAACCCCCAGATTTGGAGAAATCAAATGGATCCGAAACCCATCAAGATCGGCCTTGTCGCCGAACTCACCGGCCCCTTGTCCTTCATGGGCATCGCCAACGCAAACCTCACCACCATGCTCGTCGACGACATCAATGCCAAAGGCGGTTTGCTCGGCCGGCCGCTGGAGCTTGTCATCGAGGATGGCGAGACCAACGACAGCGCCGCCAAGGCAAGGACTGCGAAACTGATAGACGTCGACAAGGTCGATCTGGTCGTCGGCGGCATCTACAGCTCGACCCGCCAGGCCATCAAGAGCGAAGCGGTCGCACGCGGCAGGACGCTCTACATCTACACCGAGCAGTACGAGGGACAGGAAAACGATCCCCTGATCTTCTGTACGGGTCCAGTGCCCACGCAGCAGGTCGAGCCGCTGATCCCTTGGTTCATGAAGAGCACCGGGGCGAAGAAGTTCTACCTGCCTTCTGCCGACTACATCTGGCCCCATCTGCTGAACAAGGCCGCGAGCCGGGTGGTGCGCGCCAATGGCGGCGAGGTCGTCGGCGAGGAGTATTTCCCGCTCGATACAGTCGATTTCCGGCGGACGGTCGAGCAGATCATGGCGAGCGGCACCGACGTGGTTTTCAACACCCTCGTCCCGCCGGGCCTGACTCCGTTCCTCGAAGAACTGCACAAGGCCGGTTTCGGCAAGCGGGACGGCAAGATCATCTGCACCTACTTCGACGAGAACTTCTTCAATCTCGTGCCGTCCGAGCAGATCGAGGGCCTCTACAGCTGCCTCGACTACTATCAGGAACTCGAGGATCCGTTTGGCCGCGCGCTCTTGCGTCGCTACCAGGACCGTTTCCCCGGCAGCGCCATGTTGACCGCGGGCAGCGGCTGCACCGGCCACTACCGGGCGATCAAGATGTGGGAAGCGGCTGTCAATGAGGCCGGCACGGTCGAGCGTGATACGGTCATCCGGGCGCTCGATCACTCGCGGATCAGCGAGGGACCAGGTGGCCCGGCCGAAATGGTCCCCGGCCAGCACCATGTTCGCATGAACATGTACATCGCGCAGGCGCAGGGCGGTCGATTCCGGGTCGTCAAGAACCTGGGTCCGATCGATCCCAACGAGCGCGCGCTTAGCGACGAACTCCAACTCAGCAAAGCGGGCTGAGCCGGCCGCGTCGATGACTGTTCTTCCAGGTGGCAGGGCGGCTAGCAAGTTGCCCTGCCACCCAACCGGGCAATAGTGCATTCCAGTCGCACATACAGAGCAACTGAAGATCATCAGCGCTATCTCCGGCGGTGGCGCGTTGCGGTCCGCGATACGCTGGACGCGTCCATCCGCTTTCTAATCTCGCCATCCCGAACGGACAGTCCGCAAACGACCCTAGGCTGCCGAGCAGCAATGCGCCTAAATATAGCCGTTGAGGTCCGTTTGTGCATCACCTGAAAGCGGACATCCTTATTGGGTCGCAGGACGCCCGCGCCAGTAGCTGACATCTGCGTCAGATATTCTCCGGCGTGACGATTTCAAAAGGTATGGATCGCTGAAGCGTGGCAAATGGTGCTTGCGGTCCAATGACATCGATCATCGTTTGGACAAGAAGGGCCGAGGTCGATTCGAGCGGGTGGCAAAGAGCTGCAGTGATCAGGCCCTCAGACAGTCCCTTTCGAGTTTCGGGTCCAATGTCACGGCATACTACTTTGATACCCGACCGCCGCTCAGGAGACACCTCCCTCAAGGCACGAAGTACACCAGTTATTCCGCCTCCGACGATCAGAATGCCGACAAGATCGTCAGTCGATTTCAGAAGCTCAGTTACCATTCGATAGGCCTCACTTGCTTCCTCGTGGGTGGGGCGGCTCTCCTCCACCGTGAGCCGTGGAGCGTGCTCGCGCAAATAGGAACGGAAACTGGCGTCTGACACATCCTGGCATTGGTACCGGTGGTTGCCTATGAAAACCGCAATGCGACCCGGTCCCTGAGTGGTTTGGGTGATCAGGAACGCCGCAGTGCGCCCCAGCTTCCAGTTATCTGTCCCTACATAGGCTGCTCGTTCCGGTGCGGATTGATCCGTAATGTAAGAAACAACCGGTTTTCCCATTTCCTTCATTGAGCGGATCGCCTGGCCAATAATTGGGTGGTCTGCGGCCACCACCGCAACGGCGTCGCATGATTCGCCCATCGCAATCAGACTGCTCGCGATTGTCTCCGGCGTCAGCAGATCCACGAAATCGACTATTGGCTCGATGACCTCGTCCCGACGCTCGCGACAGGCGGCAATAATCTTCTTCCCGAACAACTGGTAAAGGTCACGGGTGGACTGCTGAAGCAGGAAGCCCAATCGGTAATGTGGAGATATCTTACGAGCCCGATCATCAATGGCTCCTATTCCGTAAAAGCCAATCTCTTCTGCTGCGGTTTGTACGCGTTGGACGGTCTTCGGGCGTACTGAAACGGTGCCACTTAGAATTCGGTTCACGGTCGCCACCGAAACGCCGGCCGCAGTAGCGAGATCGTGGATTGTCGGCCGCTTCATGAGCCCATCCCAACTATATCATCATGACTGACATCAAATGATACAAATGTCACTTTGATACTATTTTCGCCTTCTAGAAATATCAAGCCTCCGATATGAATCCCCCCAATTGAGGGCCCGACGTTTTGACGAGCCCAGTTGGGAATAGCTCCGCAGGGAGGCGCTGTTACGATGGATGACCTTCAGTATGGAACGCGCGATAAACGCGGTAACTGGGCTCCGCATCGCCGGGCCGAGCCGGCGCCAATCTGGCACCGTCCGTTCAATGCAAAGAAGGTAGTGGCGTGGATTCCTGAATTTCTTTGGCCGTGGAACGCCTTTCATATTGCCACGTCGATTATTTGGGTGAACTTCCTTATCCCAAGCTGGCAGAGCCTCGCGACCTTCTCAGTTCTCAACTACTTCTGGCTATTCGGCCTAAACGCCGCCGGCATATTCCTTTTCTACGGCTTCTTCGAGCTGCGCTATTACTTCCAGCGCAAGCAACTGAACCGCTTCAAATATAATCCAAAATTCCCTTCGGACGCGCCGTCGGACGTGTTTTGGTTTCAAAGCCAGAACATCGACAATTTCACCCGCTCGTTTTTCGTCACGATACCACTATGGACAGTGGTCGAGATCGTGATGCTGTGGGTCTATGCAAACAGCTGGGCGGTCTGGCTGCCATGGACGACGAATTGGCCTTACCTCTCGTTCCTGGTGCTTATCGCGCCGGCCGTGCATGAGGTCTATTTCTTCTTCCTTCACCGGGCGATCCATTGGCCGCCGCTCTACAAATGGGTGCATTCGGTCCACCATAACTCGATCAATCCAAGTCCCTGGTCGTCGCTGTCGATGCACCCAGTCGAAGGCTTCCTCTATCATGCTGAAGCCTGGCTGCACCTGTTGATCCCTTCTAATCCGGTCTGCGCCTACTTCACGCTGCACGGAGCGGGATTTGGAGCCGTGAACGGCCACCTCGGCTTCGAGACATTCGAAATCACCGACAAGGTTAAACTCGATAGCCATTCATACGTGCACTACCTGCACCACAAGTATTTCGAGGTGAACTACGGCGGTGATGGGCTGGTACCCCTCGATAAGCTGTTCGGCACTTGGCACGACGGCAGCAAAGAATCCGATGAGATCATGAAGGCCCGCTTCCGCAAGAAGAAGGAAAAAATGCGTGGCCAGCAGGAAGGCCGCAGCGATCCCACGTCTGGAATGCCGGCGGAATAACGATCCAAACGCTGTTTCGGCTGCGCCTGTGAGGAGTGGGCCCGGGACAGCAAGACTTTTTTGTTGAGACCCCGCGGGGTAAATTGGGAGGAAGACTATGAAGCTTTTCAAGACACTCGTGTCGACAGCGGTGCTGATTGGATTCAGCGCCGGCGCGACGTTCGCTGCCAATATCTTCGTGGTTGGCGGCAAGCCGGACGATCCGTTTTGGTCGATCGTGAAGCGCGGTGCTGAAGACGCTGGCAAGGTCGTCGAGGCCCAAGGTGGCAAGGTCACCTGGCTCGGGCCGCAGAACTATGACAATCTGGGCGTGGACGCCGCCGAATTGATCCGTCAGGCCATCGATCAGAAGGCCGACGCCATCGTCGGGCCGGACTGGGTGCCGGAAGCGATGGACCCGGCGTTCAAGGCAGTGAGGGATGCTGGCATTCCCCTGATCATCTACAACGCCGGCGGGCTGAAGGCGGCCGATCGTCTTGGCGCCATGAACTATGTCGGCTCAGACGACTACAAAGGAGGTGTCGCGGCTGGCGAGTACCTCACCAAGGCCGGCAACAAGAAGGGCGTCTGCATCAATACGCTGCCCGGCGCCGCCAATATTGAGGCCTTCTGCGGCGGCTTCAAGGAGGGGATGAAGAACGGCGGTGGCGAAGCCGACGTCCTGCCATTGCCTGCTACATCCTTCGGCTCGGCAACGGCCGTCGCCCAGGCGGTCAAAGCCTATCTGCTGCAGCACCAGGACGTGAATGCCGTCTTTACCATCGGCAACGTTGACGCCAACTCGGCCATGAACGGCCTTACCCAGGCCGGCAAGGTTGGGAAAGTGCAACTCTGCGGCATGAACTTTGACGAAACCATCCTGAACAACATCAAGGATGGCAAGCAAGCCTGCGCGATCGACCAGCAAGGCTACCTGCAGGGATACCTGGCTGTAGCGATCCTGAACGGCCACGTTAATTACGGCTTGGCGGTGCCCACCCGCGAGATCCTTACGGGACCAGGCATCATCGACAAGACAAACGTCGACGCCACCATCGCCGGTGTGAAAGCAGGGACGCGATAATCCTCCCGCCTGGGCCGCCCTCGCTTTACAGCGGGCGGCCCTTTTTCCCTCTCTCTGCGGCGGCCACATCGCGGCCGGCCGCGTGAACGCGGATTACCCTAATGGCACATCCCGTGACGTCCACTTCAACTCCGGCGGCGGACCGCGCGCGATCCGGACTGGCCTTCGGCCGGCTGGCGCGTCGACCAGAGTCGGGCTCGTTCCTCGGGCTGGTCGCGGTTCTGCTTTTCTTTGGCCTGTTCGGGGGAAGTGCCTTCATGTCGGCAGCCGGCGCGGCCAGCTGGTTGAACATCGCGTCTGAGATCGGGATCATCGCGCTGCCGGTAGGGTTGCTTATGATCGCCGGGGAACTGGACATCTCGGTCGGTGCCGTGATCCCCGCAGCGTCTCTCACCGCTGCTATCGTGTCGGGTCATTATGGGCTGCCCGACTGGCTTGGCATAACGGCCGCGCTTGGCCTCGGCCTCGCTGTCGGCCTCCTCAACGGGCTCTTCGTGACGAGAACGACCATCCCGTCGCTCATAATCACCATTGGCACCATGTTCCTCACGATGGGCCTGACGCTAGGTCTCACCGTCAAGATCGCCGGCAGCACCGGCGTGTCACTGGTGCCAGACCCGCTTACCAAGGCAATCTTCGGCGACTATCTCGGCGGCATGTTCCAAGTCACGATCCTGTGGTGGGTGCTGTTCGTGATTGGCCTGTTCTGGCTGTTGCACATCTCCCCACTGGGCAACTGGATCTATGCACTCGGTGGCGACAAGGAAAGTGCGCGCAACGTTGGCATTCCGACCAAACGGCTGACCATCGGCCTGTTCATGCTATCCGGCTTCAATGCCGCTTTCGTCGGGGTCAGCGAGGTGATGGTCTATCAGAGTGCGCAGGTTCTGGCTGGTCAGTCCTTTATCTTCAATTCCATCATGTGTGTGGTCATCGGGGGCGTTCTGCTCACGGGTGGCTTTGGCTCGATCGTTGGCATCGTGTTTGGCACGATTACCTTCTCGATCGTGAACCAGGGCATCTACTTCACCAGCCTGGATCCCAACATCGGAAGCATCATAATCGGCGCGCTTCTTTTGATCGCGGTGCTGACAAACGACACCTTCCGGCAATTGGCACTCAGCTATTCTTCGAAGAGAGGAAAGCAGCCATGATGGACGTGATCAAATCCGTACTGCGTCGTCCCGAAGCCGGCTCGATCCTCAGTCTTATTGGCGTGGTGTTGTTCTTCGTTCTATTCGGCGGCGCCCACCTGGGTACGCTCGTTGGCGCGGCGAGTTGGGTCAATTTCGCGGCCAATCTCGGCATCGTCGCCATTCCCGTCGGGCTGCTGATGATCTCAGGTGAACTAGACATTTCCATCGGCGCTCTGATCCCAGTTGGTTCGATGACAACTGCCATACTCACCGGTTACTACGGACTGCCAATAGGGGTAGGGATAGCTGGAGCGCTGGCAGTCGGCGTGGCGGTAGGCCTGGTCAACGGTCTGCTGACGATCCGTACCTCCGTGCCCTCGCTCATCATTACTCTGGCCACCCTGGTCGCCATGCAGGGGGTGGTGCTCAGTGCTTCGGTGCTTCTGACCGGTAATGCCAGCGTTGCCCTGACCGCACCGGATTGGGCCAAATTCCTCTTCGGCCAGTTGATCGGCGGCAGTCACCAGGTCATCATAATCTGGTGGGTCGCCTTCGCTGTTGTCACAGGCTTCGTTCTGCACAAGACCCGTTACGGGAACTGGCTATTTGCAATGGGCGGCGACCGCGTCAGCGCCCGCAACGCCGGCATTCCGACAGACCGCGTGACCATTGCGTTGTTTGTGTTGTCCGCGGTCAGCGCCACCTTTGTCGGGATCTGTCAGGCGATCCTGTTCAATTCCGCCCAGGTCTCCGGTGGCATGAGCTTTATCTTCAACGCCATCGTGTCCGTGGTCGTGGGCGGCGTGCTGCTGACCGGCGGTTTCGGGTCGGTCGTGGGTATCTTCGTCGGCACCATCACCTTCGCCATCGTCAGCCAGGGCATCTATTTCACCCAGATTGACCGAAACTGGTCGAATCTGATCATCGGCGTGATGCTTCTGGTGGCGGTGATGATGAACCAGTCCTTCCGCGACCTGGCTCTGTATTTCAGGCCGCGGCGCGAGCGAAGCGTGCCGCGGGAGCCAGCAAACCCATGAAAAATGATCTGCTACAGCAGCTAAGCAATGGGCTCGCATCGATTAACGAGCATCGACCTTCAATTTCCTCGCCGATCAACAGTGTCAGGCCAGCCGGATCGCAGATGGGAGATGTGCCCGCCATGAACGACAAACCTGCCATTCTAGAACTGAGGAACGTCAACAAGTCCTTCGGACCAATCGACGTCCTGCACGATATTTCGCTGAGGGTACGCGCCGGCGAAGTGCTTTGTCTGCTCGGTGACAACGGCGCCGGCAAATCAACTCTCATCAAAACGCTCGCCGGTGTCCACAAACCCACCAGCGGCCAGATACTGATGGACGGTCAGCCGGTTACCTTCTCTGGACCTCGGGAGGCCCAGGCACAAGGAATCGCCACAGTGCACCAGTTCGGCGGCACCTTCCCGCTGATGAGCATCGGGCGGTCCTTCTTCGTCGGCGTAGAGCCGACCAAAGGCTGGGGACCGTTCAAGATCTACGACCGCAAGCGCGCCAACGAAATCGCAGTGAAAGCGGTACGCGATTTCGGAATCACCCGCATCGATGACGGTGACCGCCTGGTTGGGGGACTGTCCGGCGGCGAGCGCCAGTCGCTCGCCATTGCCCGTGCTGTGTATTTTGGAGCGCGCTTACTGATCCTGGACGAACCGACCGCAGCGCTCGGCGTCAAGCAGGCCTCGCACGTGCTGCGTATCGTCAACGAGGCGAAGAGGCGCGGCCTGGCCGTGGTCTTCATCACCCACCAGGTCATGCACGCCATGGCCGTCGGCGATCATTTCGCGGTGCTGATCCGCGGCGCCATCGCCGCCGATTTCCGCAAAGGCCAACGGTCCCGCGAGGAGATCACAGATCTGATGGCAGGCGGCGAGACCATGGCCGACCTCGAAGCCCAGGTCGAGGGTTACATGGCCGAGCATGAAGGCCATCCGCCGTCCCTCCAGGTGTTGGGAGGCCCAGCCGCTCAGTAGATTTCTTAAAAGGCGCCAACCAGGCGTGGCTCCATGCCGCTGAGTTGGCCGTTGCCCTAATCCGAAGAGCAAAAGCAGGACACAAATGACAATCCGCATTGCAGTGATCGGCGCCGGTTTGATGGGCGCGGATCATGCCAAGATAGTTGCCGAGGAACTGCCCGGCGCAACCCTGCAATTGGTCTGCGACATGGATGAGCAGCGCGCTCGTTCTGTTGCCGGCGCGTATGGCGCTATCGACATTGCCACTGACCCCCAGTGCGCCATCACGCGGCAAGACGTGGACGCCGTGATCATTGCGAGTCCCGATTTCACGCATGCGCCGCTTTCGATGGCCTGCATAGCCGCCGGCAAGCGCGTCCTATGCGAAAAACCGCTGTCACAAGCATCGGCTGACTGCATCGCGGTGATGGAAGCCGAACAGAAAGCGGGGGCGAAATTCGTCCAGCTCGGCTTCATGCGGCGTTACGACCGCTCCTATCAGGAAATGAAGCAGGCGCTCGATAATGGTCATCTCGGTCGGGCGCTGATGATGCACAATTTTCACCGCAATGTTGAAACGCCTGCGGCCGACTTCACCGGCGCGATGGCTATCACGAATTCGGCCCCGCACGAATTCGACGTCGTGCGTTACGTGCTCGGCACCGAATATGCTGCCATCTCTGCATTCCAGCCAAGCCGCTCGGACGCGCGTGTGGCACCTGTCGTCATGGTGCTGGAAACGGTGGATGGGCAGCTCGTCAACATTGAGATCAACAACAACGCCGCCTATGGCTATGACGTTCGCGCCGAGCTGATTGGCGAGAACGGCGCCGTGGCAACCAACAACGTTGCCTACACCCGCACGGAGGCAGCGCTTACCCAAAGCACAAGCTACGACGCCGACTGGCGCACCCGCTATTACGATGCCTATCGCCGCCAGAACCGCGACTTCCTTCGCTTCGTCATGACTGGTGAGTTCCCCGCGACCGCCTCGGACTGCTGGGACGGCTACTGCGCCGCCATCGTTGCCGAGGCCGGCGTGGTAGCCCTGAAGGAAGCCCGTCGTACGCCTGTCCAGATGATTGCAAAGCCGGAGTTCTACGCGTGAAGCTGGGTTTCGTTTCAGACAGTCTCGGCAATCTGCCGTTCGACGCAGTGCTTAATCATGCCCAGCGCATGGGGGTATCCGGCATCGAGGTGAACACCTGCGGCTGGTCGACCGCCCCGCATTTCCGACTTTCGTCCATGCTGGGCAACAGGGAAGCGCAGAAGCGGTTTGCTGCAGCCTTCGAGGAACGCGGCCTGGAGATCATAAGCCTCAACGCCAACGGCAATCCGCTGCACCCGACCGATCCGGCCCAAGGCCAAGGGTTGAAAAACACGATCCGCGTCGCCGGCGAGATGGGCATTCGCACCGTCTGCACCATGAGCGGTCTGCCGGCTGGCAGCGCTAGCGACAGCATGCCGAACTGGGTCGTCTCGTCCTGGCCACCCGAAACGCAGACCATCCTTAAATATCAGTGGGAAGAAAAGCTGATCCCGTTCTGGACCGAGATCGCGGCGCTGGCGAAGGAAAACGGCGTCGATCGCATCGCGCTCGAGCTGCATGGCAATCAGTGCGTCTACAACGTGCCCTCGCTCCTGAAATTGCGAGAAGCGGTGGGGTCCGTCGTGGGCGCCAACCTGGATCCCTCACATCTGTTCTGGATGGGGGCCGACCCCCTGGTCGCCGCCGAGGCGCTGGGCGAGGCCGTGTATCACGTTCACGCCAAGGATACGATGCTCAACAAGCCCCTTCAGGCAACGACCTCGCTGCTTGAGAATGGCAGCCTGATGAACATTCCGGCCCGGTCCTGGAGTTACATCACGCTTGGGTTCGGCCATGGCGAGGAGTGGTGGCGACAGTTCTGCTATCGACTGAAGATGGCTGGATATGACGGCTGGCTTTCCATCGAGCACGAAGACGTACTTCTGAATTCGCTGGAGGGGCTCGAAAAGTCCGTCGCGCTGCTCCAGGGCGTGATGCCGTCAGCTCCCGCAGACTTCAAACCACAAAATATCTGAGGAGAGACTCGATGCCTTGGGTTGACGCTTGTGCCGCTGATGAAATCGAAGCCGAGGAAGCCAAACGCTTCGAAAATAGCGGCCGTACCTTCGCCATCTTCCGCAACGACGCGGATGAATACTATTGCACAGACGGGCTATGCACGCATGAGAAGATCCACCTTGCCGACGGTCTCGTCATGGGGAACACGGTGGAATGCCCCAAGCACGCTTCCGTTTTCGACTTCACGACCGGCGAAGTAGAGACGCCACCGGCCTGCGAGAACCTCAAGACTTACAAGACGAAGGTCGAGAATGGCCGCGTCATGGTCGAGGTTTGAGTCATCATGGGCCAATTCTTTCAACTCGCCGCTTGCGCCGAGATGCTCTGGCGCGACAAGCCCATCGAATGGCGTGCCGCTCGCCTGCACGAGATGGGATTCCAGGTCGGCCTCTGGAACTGGCCAGACCATGATCTGACAAAGCTGGGGAAATCAGGAGCGACCTTCTCCATCATGAACGGCTACCTGCGCGGGTGCCTGACCGATGAGGAAGGGGCTGCGGAGTTGCTGGAAACGGCGCGACAGGCCGCCCAGGTGGGAAAACGCCTCGGCGTCGCGAGGTTGAACCTCCACGGAACGGGCCTCGGTGAGGGTGGCTTGCCGGTCATGCCGGTCGAGGTGGTCACCGGTGCCATGTGGCTGAAAGCGCGCGATACGCTGCACCGCGTTGCGGAAATGGCCGAGAAGGAGGACGTGACCTTCACGCTGGAAAACCTCAATCTTCCTGTCGATCACCCCGGCGTGCCCTTCGGACGCGCGGAAGATACGCTGGCGCTGGTTTCGTCGATCGACCATCCGCGCTTGCGCCTCAACTTGGATCTCTACCACGCGCAGATCGGCGAAGGGAACTTGATCGAACTCTGCCGCACCTGCCTGCCGTGGATCGGCGAGGTCCAGGTCGCGGATGTGCCGGGCCGCATGGAGCCGGGCACCGGCGAAGTGAACTGGCACGCTGTCGCCAAGGCGCTGAAGGCGATGGGCTATGCCGGCCCCGTCGGGATGGAAGCCTTTGCCTCGGGCGACCCGAAAGCCGCGCTCGACGCATTCCGCAACGCATTCACGGTGTAAGACAATGGTCCACAGGAACACCCGTCCGACAGTTGCCGACATCAGAGCCATGAAGGCGCGCGGGCAGAAAATCTCGATGCTCTACGTCACGACGCTCGAAGAGGCGGCAGCCGCCGACGCGGCAGGCATCGACATGCTCTCCATCGAGGGCCGTTTCTTCTCCCCCGAAATGCGCGAGGCGGCTGGGCGTTGCTTCGTCCAGGTGGGACTGCCATACGGCGGCTGGGGGACTTTCAACGGCCGCCCTCTGGCCACGGCCGAGGACTATCTGCGCGCAGCCTTCCATTTTGCCGCCATGGGCGGCGACTGCTTTTATTGCGCGGCCGCCTACGAAATCCAGAAAGCACTCTGTGACAACCACGTGCCGATCGTCGCGCATGTCGGGCTTGTCCCTTCATACATCACCTGGACCGGGTTCCGCGCCGTGGGCAAGACTGCCCCGGAAGCCTTGAGCGTCTGGCAACAGGTGAAGCAGCTTGAAGCGATCGGTTGCTTCGGGGCTGAGCTCGAAGTCGTACCGGACCGGATCGGCGAGTTCATTTCGAAGAACACATCGATGATCATGCTTGGCATGGGGGCCGGTCCGGGAGCCGACGCGCAATATCTGTTCGCCGAGGACGTGCTGGGCCACACCGACGGCCACAAGCCACGTCACGCCAAGACCTATCGCAATTTCGCGGCTGAGTTTGCGCGGCTCCAGCAAGAGCGGATTGCGGCGTTCAAGGAATTCATCGCCGACGTCGGTTCCGGCGCCTACCCGCAGCCGCAGCACAATGTTTCGATCGCGGAGGCGGAATACGGCCAATTCCTGGAACAGGCGAAAGCCTGAACCGGCTCCAGAGCCATCCTCAAATGGGGAGGGGACGGCCTCGTCCCCATCAGCGGGCAAGCACCTTCAAAGCTTTCTCGCTGATGTGAAGCTTAACCAGACACAGCAAAGCCAGAGGACAACCATGCTCAAAATCGCCCGTCCCTGGTGGCGTCGGCCCAATGACGATCGCCTGCCTGCTTCCAACGCGCTGACAGCGTTTCGTCGCAGCCTTCAGGCGGAGTCCGCTCAGGAAGAGAGCCAATGTTGAACTTTGCACTTCGCGTCAAATGCCGCTCCACCAGGGGGATCGTCGCTGCGATCTCGACCTTTCTCGCCGACCAGACCTGCAACATTACCGACAGCGCGCAGTTCGACGACGCCGACACCGGCAACTTCTTCATGCGGGTGAGCTTCCGCTCCGAAGGCGGGTGGGGGCTGGAAGAACTCCGTTCGGGCTTCAAAACAATCGCCTCGCACTTCGGCATGGAGTGGGCGTTCTTCGACGAGAGCGTCAAGCGCAGGGTCATCATAATGGTTTCGCGCTTTGGCCATTGCCTCAACGATCTTCTCTATCGCTGGCGTATCGGAGCGCTTCCGATCGACATCGTCGCAGTGATCTCCAATCACATGGATTACCAGAAGGTCGTCGTGAACCACGACATCCCGTTTCACCTCATCAAGGTGACGAAAGAGAACAAGGCCGAGGCAGAGGCACAGCAGATGCGCGTCATCGAGGACACAGGCGCCGAGTTGGTTGTCCTGGCGCGGTACATGCAGGTTCTCTCGGAAGAGATGTGCCGGAAAATGTCAGGCCGGATCATCAACATCCACCATTCCTTCCTGCCCTCGTTCAAGGGCGCCAATCCCTACAAACAGGCCTACGAGCGAGGTGTAAAGCTGATCGGAGCCACTTCACACTACGTGACGACCGATCTGGACGAGGGCCCGATCATCGAGCAGGACACGATCCGTGTGACGCATGCGCAGTCCAATGAGGACTATGTCAGCCTCGGCCGCGACGTCGAGGCACAGGTGCTCTCCCGGGCAATTCACGCCCATATCCACCGACGGGTTTTCCTCAACGGCAACAAGACCGTCGTTTTCCCTGCCTCGCCCGGATCGTTCGCCTCCGAGCGCTTGGGCTGGCGTGGCTCTTGAAAGCCTGCCGTCATGGGCTGGATCTCAGGACCGTCTGGCTGCCGGTTCTTCGAAGTTCTGGAGGTTTTCGGATGAAATCGCCTGTACTTGCACACAGACCGAAATGTCTTGATGAGATCAAAACTGCGATCGCGAAGCGCGAGCTTCGATTGACCCCCGCTCTCGAGAAGGTAGCTCGGCAAGCACTCGAAAAACCGGAGATCATTGCATTTGAAAGCGCTGAGGCAATCGCCCGCCGTTGTGGCGTCGGCACTACCGCTCTGACAAGGCTTGCCCGCTGTTTTGGATTCACTGCTTTTCGAGAGATGAAGAAGTTTTTTCAGGATAATATGCGCGCTGGAGGCGGGCGCTCTTTGCCGCCAAGCCACGAACGTGGTCGACCAGCGTGAAAATCTTCGACACGCGTGCAGAGCTAGCGCTGATCGTCAGATTGCTAGACCGACTAATCAAATCGCATTGAGTAGCGCGGCGACATGATCGGGTTCCGCTTACGCCGCAGACCGGCTGGAACTCAATGCCAGAAAAGGTCAGGTGGTGACGACGTCCACCCCAACCTACGGTCCGCTCTCTAAGGTCAGTAGCACGAGAGCTGCCATTCCGCTTCCGGCCCCACAATGGTCGGGGCATTGTCACTTCAGACCGCTGGGCTTCAGGCCGCCGTGAGGGACCGGAGAATTGTTTGGACTTTGAAGGTGGTAGCGGGAGACCGTTCTCTCCGCTTTCAACACTGCCACCAATCCTCTTCGAACTAAATGTCGCCGCATAGCGGACACCAGGCCATGGCGACGGCGCGGGGATGTAGCGAGACACGGTTCTCACGCGAGGGACCATTCGCAACCGCGTATCCCCTCACTACGGTACTTGGAGAAGAGCTTATGCATCCCATAGCTTGAGGACGATCCCGAGACACCGGCGACGGACGCTGGAGAGGTCGGTCGTTTCATTTAGGTGAGACCAGGTCTATACTCCACGGGGGACAGGCCAGATCGATGGACCGCAAGCTTTTCGCCATTCTCGCTGCCGATGTTGTGGGCTATTCCGCTCAGATGGAACGCGACGAGGCCGGCACGTTCGAGCGCCTTCGTGCTCGACGCAAGGAACTATTCGAACCCGAAATTGCCCGCCACCATGGCCATACCTTCAAGCTGATGGGCGACGGCCTGCTGGCAGAGTTCTCCAGCGTCGTGGACGCGGTCGAATGTGCCGTGTCGTTGCAGCACGCCCTGGCGGAATGCAACGCCGCCGTTTCCGAGGATCATCGGATTCGCGTCAGGATCGGGATCAATCTCGGCGAGGTGATTGTGGAGGGCGAGGACCGATATGGCGAGGGCGTCAACGTCGCTGCCAGGCTCCAACAACTAGCGGAACCTGGCGGCATCTGTGTCTCGGCAAAGGTCGCAAATGAGGTTGAGAAGAAGTTGGCTTTCGGCTTTGAGCCGATGGGCCAACAGAAGCTGAAGAACATCGCCGAACCGGTGCAGGCGTATCGGGTGCTGCTCGATCCCGCGGTGGCGGGAAAGCCCATGGCTGTCAATCGACACCCACGTTTCAGGCGCAATCTGGCCGTCGCCATTGGGGTCCTTGTTGTCGCAGTCGGCCTTGCAGCAGCGTGGTGGCGACCCTGGGAGCCACCGCTTCGGCCCGCCGCTCTGACAGCCAATGCGAAAGCCGACCCCCGGCCATCCCTCGTCGTACTTCCATTTGACAATCTCAGCGACGACAAGGCGCAAGGTTATCTGGCTGACGGTTTCACCGAGGACCTGACCACAGAACTTGCACGGGTGCCCGGCCTGTTCGTCGTATCGCGAAACGCGGCTTCCACCTACAAGCACAAGGAGACCGAACCCGCTGAGGTCGCCGCAGCGCTTGGTGTCCGGTACATTCTGGAGGGCTCGATACGCCGGGTCGGCGACGACATGCGTATCAACGCGCAATTGATCGACGGCTCGACCACCGGTCATCTCTGGGCAGAACGTTTCGACGGCCAATGGACGGATGTGTTTGCGCTGCAGGACAAGGTCGTCGTCAGCATCGCAGGCGCGCTCAAGCTCCGTCTCGTCAGCGTCCAAGGCAAGGCAGATGTCGCGGGCGGCACGCGCAATCCTGCAGCCTACGAAGCTTACCTCCAGGGCATGGAAATCTACAATCGTCGCAATGCTCCAGACGAGTTTGCGCAGGCGGTGAGGTTTTTCCAGCAGGCGCTGGAACTCGATCCGGATTTCGGCGCAGCGGCAGCCTCGCTCGCGTGGGCCTATTGGGACATGGACGGGCCTCGGATCAAAGCTTTAACCGTTTCGGATATCGGTGCGCTGTACAACGCCTACAAGTACCTGGGGGAGGCGGCCAAGCATCCTTCGCCGTCCTACTATCAGCTCGTCGCCAGTTTGCTGGTTCGCGAGCACCGGTCCGACGAGGCAGTTGCGGTTATGTTCAAGGCAGTGGCGCTCGACCCGAGCGATCCCCTGAACTATGTCGGGCTGGCAGAGGCCCTGAATTTCAATGGCAGGCCGAACGAGGCGCGCGACTATCTCGTCGCAGCCGACCGTGTAGACCCAGGCGGCAATGACCATCGGCACTACCAGGCTGGGCTGGCTGCATTTGGCCAGGGTCGTTTCGAGGAAGCTGTCGACTACCTTGAAAGGATCGATCTCCAATCGCCTGATCCATGGCCGAAATTCTATGGCCTGCAGGTGTTGGTTTCGGCCTACGCACATCTCGGGCGCAGTGACCAGGTCGCGGCCTATAGTGACAGGCTAAGGGACGTCATGTTGGAGCGAAAGGATGGAGGGGCAAATCAGCTAGTCACGCAGCGGTATTTTGTGTTCAAGAACCCGGCTGACATCGGGCGTCTGCTGGACGGCCTGGACAAGGCCGGTTTGCCGGAGTTACCGGAAGAGGTCGATCGTGATGCGAAGGACCGGCTTACCGGTTCGGAGATCGGGTCGCTCATCCTCGGTCGTGACCTGCGCGGGGGGGGCGCGTGGATAGATAAAGGAACCAGTTGGGTGCAGCAGAACTTCCTGTGCGACGCCATTCCGAAAGATCAGACAACCTGCGGCGCGATCTTCCGCAATCCTGCGGGGACGCCGGAGCGACGCAACGAGTATACGGCAGTCTTCCGTTTCGATCGTTTTGAGTTTTCGACCGTCAAATAAGACCACCCCGGACCTGCCGGCGATATTCCATTCCGAACCAAAACTGCTTGCGGACCTTTCTGCCCGCTGATCGCGCCACGACGAGCGCAACGCAACGGTCTCGACCGACGCAAGGTGATGATGCACTAAATGACCGCCTCAACGCTTCGCCTTCGGTGCCTCCGCCCGGAAGTGGACATCGCGGGTGACAATGCTGGAGGTCATGTTCGCGCCAGAAGTGGCCGTCTATGGGTTCGCTTCCAAATGGCGGCTTTGGGATCAAAAGTTCGCGTTCGCAACAGGCCGGATCGCGCGCCCATTCCGTCATTCGTGCGAAATTCTTTGCTGCTAAAAGCCGCCATTCGGTCATATGGCCGGCGACTTCGCCGGCGACCACGCTGGCGGTCGCGGTCGAACGGGAAGCAGCAGTTCGGCTGCAGCAGAGCGAATGACCGCATTCGGCCGGAAGCGACACCGATACCTAGATTCTGGGCAGGACTGGGCACTCAGCCTCAAACTTCCTAGCACTCCCTATTTGCTGTTTTGTAGCCTAGAGTAGGCCCAAGATGTCCGACGGAGAGCGGCAGTGGTTGTGGACCGCATTCAGAGAAGAATGGCTGCCATCCTTGCAGCCGACGTGGTCGGCTATAGCCGGCTTATGGGCAAGGATGAGGAGGCTACGCTTGCGGCGCTGAAGGCCCACCGTGAGATCATCGACGGGCTGATTGCTGAGCACGGTGGCCGAATTTTCGGGAGCGCCGGCGACAGCGTCATCGCCGAGTTCGCGAGCCCAGTGGAAGCGGTGCGGAGCGCCACCGAGATCCAGTTGGCAATCCACCACCGAAACTCGGGCTTGCCCGAGCGGGAACGCATGCTGTTTCGCATAGGTATCAATCTCGGGGACGTCCTTGCCGACGGCGACAATCTTATGGGCGACGGCGTGAACGTCGCCGCACGCCTGGAGGCGCTCGCGCCGCCAGGGGGTATCTATGTCTCCGAGCCAATTCATACGCATGTCCGCGACCGGCTCTCGCTCGATTTTCTCGACATGGGCGAGCACAGGGTAAAGAACATAGCCCGCCCGGTACGAGCCTATCGCGTTCCGCTCGCCTCGGAGGATCAGGCCAGGTCGCCATTCCGCGGACTGGACGTCTTTGATTTCGACCATGCGGATATTTTCTTCGGTCGTGCGCGTCCGATTGCCACCTGTGTCGAGAGGGTGGAACAGCTAGTCGCGAGTGGCAGAGCGTTCCTTCTAATCTATGGCATGAGCGGCTCGGGCAAATCCTCCCTGCTTCGCGCTGGACTGCTTCCCGCCATCTTGCGGCCCGGCGCGACTGCCGGGATCGTGCTTTGGCGCCGCTGCCTCATTCGGCCGTCGGAGGGATCTGACACGATCGCATCTTTCGCCGCTGGACTCCTTCAAGAAAGTGCCCTGCCAGAGCTCGCGAACGAGAGAACAGCCGCCGAGCTGGCGGAGCTCATTCGCGGCGCGCCCGACCGAGTTCCGGCGCTGATCCGCGCCGCGCTTGCCAAAGCCGCCACTGCTGCGAACGTCTCCGCCGCGCAAGCACGCTTGGTCCTCGCTGTAGACCAGATGGAGGAGTTGTTCACTACACAAACGGGGCCGGCGCGCGAGGCATTCATTCGGCTGCTCGCTTCGCTCGCCACTAGTGGCCTTGTATGGGTGATCGCGACAATTCGGGCTGACTTCTTTCACCGCTGCGGCGAAGTTGCGGGCTTTTCGGCCCTCAAGGACGGCTTGGGCAGTTACGAGCTACTGCCGCCGACCGGTGCGGAGATTGCGCAGATCATCCGCGAGCCAGCGCGAGCTGCGGGTCTTCGCTTCGAGGAGACAGCCGACCAAGGCCGTCTCGATGATGTGCTCCAGGCAGCTGCGGGGGCCGATCCGGAATCGCTGCCGCTTCTCGAGTTCGTGCTCGATGCGCTGCACGATGCTTGTCGGGATCGGCGGATCCTCACTTTTGCCGCCTATCGTGCGCTGGGTGGCCTCGAAGGTGCGATCGCTCGGCGCGCCGACGAAGTGGCCGATGCGCTTCCGGCACATGTGCAGGACACGCTGCCGGCGGTTCTCAGATCTCTGACCACAGTGCGCCTCGGCGACGAGTCAATAGCTGCGGTCCCGGCTCTGGCAACCGACGTCGCGGGCACGCCCGCCCAAGCGGAGCTGGTCGACGCATTGATCGCCGCCCGGCTGCTGGTCAGCGACGAGGATGCGGAGGGACGTGCTGTCGTTCGCGTCGCACACGAGTCCCTATTGACCCGCTGGCCGAGGGCACTGAACCTCGTCAATGCCAATAGGGAGTTCCTTGAAACCCGCGCCCGCGTCCAGACGGATGGCCGGCGATGGCATTCCGACAAGAGGAACCCGGATCTTTTGCTCCCTGCGGGCAAGCGACTCGTCGAGGCAGAGGAACTGCTTTTGTCGAGGCGAGATGAAATCGACGGCCCTACCGCGGACTATATTCAGGCGTCCTCGCTCGCGGTTAGGGAGAACGTCGAAAGAGAGCAGAACGCAGAACGAGCGCGAATGGAGGCCGAAGCTGCTGCTGCGACACTGCTTGCCCGCCGAACACGCTACGCGGCGGTCGCTGCAATTCTACTCGCGGCAATCGCAGGCGTCGGTGCTGTCGCAGGGTTCCTCGGACAGCGCGAGGCGGAGCGGCAAGCCGTCGAGGCAAAAAACAGCGCGGACCAGGCGAGAACCGCAGAGGGGCAGGCGCTGGAGGCGCGGCAGAAGGCCATCGAGGCACGTGACGAGTCCCTCCGCAGTCAGTCCCTTGCCCTGGCATTTCTCTCGCAGCAGACCGCGGCGAGCGGCGATATCGAGGCCGCCATCCTTCTTGCGCTGGAGGCGTTGCGGCCGAAAGACACTCCACCCGGACAACGCCTGGTCGAAGCCGAGGCTGCTCTCTACAACGCTCTGCTGGCGCACCGTCAACTCAGGATATTTCGCCATGATGCTGGTGCAACCTGGGTTGCCTTCAGCCCAAAGGGCGATCGCATTGTTACGGCATCCTACGATAAGACCGCTCGCATCTGGAACGTGTCGGACGGGTCGGCAATAGCCGTTTTGAAGGGGCACGAAGGGGCCCTCGAAAGAGCTTCTTTTAGCCCCGACGGAAACCGCGTCGTTACTGCCGCTCGTGACAGCACGGTGCGCGTATGGGATGCCAAGTCGGGAGCGCAGCTTTTTGTTGTTCAGCAGCCCGGTGGCTTTCCAACTGCCAAGTTCAGCCCAGACGGCACGCGAGTGCTCACTGCATCTGACGACAACAACCATGCCATGTCGATCTGGGATGCTAGAAACGGTGCGAATATCCTGACCTTGAAGGGTGGTGGAACGTCGTTCGCGGACTTCAGTCCCGATGGGTACAGCTTCGCGGCCGGACAAGGTAATAGTCGCACTGTTGGGATCTGGATTACCGAGACCGGAGAGCAGATCAAAAACTGGCGAATTCCAAACTGGCCAGATGAGGTCGTTTTTAGTCCGAACGGAAACAGGCTCCTCGTGACTTCGTGGTCGCCTTATACGTACGCTGAAACTTCAGGCCTTTGGGACGTAACGAAGGGCACCGAGATTGCTGCTCTCGGCGGTCACAAGAGCGACACCCACAGCGGGACCTTCAGCCACGACGGCCGCCTCGCCACGACGGTGTCGATCGATGGCACCGCACGGCTCTGGGATGGCGTAACCGGGAAGTTGCGCAATGTGCTTGGAGAAGAGACACCTGGGCTAAGATTGACGGATGTTACGCCGCACACGAATGATCAGGAAGTGAACAGCGCATTCAGTCATGACGACAAGCTCCTGGCTACCGCATCAATGGACGGTGGGGTGCGTGTTTGGGACGTGGAGAACGCTTCGCTTCGTACTTCTTTGAGCGGCCACCATGCCTTGGTAGAGCATGTTGAGTTTAGCCCCGTCGACAACACCTTACTCACGGCGTCGCACGATGGTACGGCTCGGCTCTGGGACATCGACGGGATTCTCACAGATGAGCTGCTTCACAAGTATCCGCCCAACTTTGCTGTCTTCAGCCCCGACAACATACACCTTGTTACCGGAGGCGGAGACAGCCTCGCGCATCTGTGGGATGTCGCCGGCGCCCATGAGACGGCTGAGCTTGAAACGCATGAGCCGCTTCAGGCGACGGCGTTCAGTCCGGATGGCCATCGCCTCGCCACTGCGACCCTCAGCGGCGAGATTCTGATTTGGGACGTTGAAAGCGGGCGGCAACTCAGGCGGCTCGAAATGGGACGCGCTGCGGTCGCGAGTGTTCAGTTCAGCCCCGATGGAAAGCTCGTTGAATGCGCATCGCTTGCAGGGGTGGCACAGCTGTGGGGCAGCGATGGCGAGACGGCCACCCTCAAAACGAGTGCCACTTTGCCGAATGCTGTCTTTAGCCCTGATGGGCGGCTCGTTCTCACAGCGACCAGCGACAATATTGTGCATCTGTTGCGAACCGATGGGACCGAGGTTCGCACTTTCGTGGGGCATCGGAACGGCATTACCAGTGCCGTCTTCAGTAAGAATGGTTTGCTCGTCGCAACCGGTTCGCTGGACCAGACCGCGCGCATTTGGTCGCTTAAGGATGGAAGTACTGTCCAGGTGCTACAGGGGCATGACGAACCCCTGACTGATGTGGCTTTCAGCCCTGACGGTCAGTCGTTGTTGACTGCCTCGCGTGACAGCACCGCCCGCATCTGGAACGTTGCTGATGGAACCAGAAAGGCAGTCCTCAAAGGCCACCGAGGCGCCGTAGAGAGCGCGCGATTCAGTCCGAACGGCATCTATATCGTTACGACATCATCGCAGGATCGGACAGTCAGGCTTTGGGCTACGGCGTCTGGCCGTGAGATAGCAACGATTTCCGAGCGTCAGGATAAGCTCAATCGACCGAAGGTGACCCGCGCCGCGATGAATTCGAAGGGCACGGCGATCGCCGTCGTTTCAGGCGATGAACGGGTGCGCATAATCCGAGCGTTTCCGACATCCAACGATCTCATCGACTATGCAAAAACCGTCGTGCCCCGCCAGCTCACACCATGCGAGCGCCGGCGCTTCTTTTTGCCCGTCGGGAGCGACGTTCCCGACTGCCCAGGATAGCGACAAACACTCGCAAAGGAGAACACGGCCACGCTCAGGCCGGCGCGCGTGTTCCCAGACGACCAGCGCAGGCCGTGTCGGATCTGGTCATCAGCCATGGCCAGAACCATCTGATCGGATCTCCTTCAGACTTGTTCGCATCAAGAGAGAGTTACCAAGATGCGCAACCCGCTGAAAGGTACACGGCATATCGAACTTGGAACGCAGGCGTCCCATTCTAGCTAACCGCTGTCTGCACATTAGCAGAGGCATAGGCAGCCAAAGGAAGCAGGGTGATAGGCGCTGCTCAAAAATGGGCAGGATGTCCCAATTGGGTCACGTCAGGACGTGCCTACACCAACCTGAATGTCCGCTCCTGAAGATTCGCAGACCGAAGCCGCCATTTCGCTCTCGGACCCGCTGCGGGCCTTGCCGCTGGCAAGACAGCTCGGGCTCCACTGCGGCGCGATACGGCATCCTGACCAACGAGCTGTATGCCAGGGTGAGGGTCTTCCCAATACTGGCAGGCGTCTAGCGGATCAATCCGCCGCAGGATCAGCGGTCTGACGCGGGCCTGCTTGAGATCGGCGATATCGGATCCGCGTTCGCGATCCCTGCAATGCCGCACAAAACCTGTTTGGTATACGATTTGGCGCAAAGGTTTCCCGCACTGGGCGGTTTCAAAGACTTCAGTGCTCGACATGCAGCATCCCAGGTTCCGGCTCCTTGACCGCGCATATGGTCTTGCCATGGAGCTTTCCCTATAGTCATGCGCTGTGGAGCAGGCCCAACATCTTGAACGGAAGCTAGTCGCTATCCTCGCCGCCGACGTGGTGGGGTACAGCCGGCTGATGGCGCTGGACGAGACGGGCACCCTCTCGCGGCTCAAGGCGCTCCGGCGCGAACTCATCGAACCGTCGATCGAAGGGTACCATGGCCGCATCGTAAAGCTCATGGGCGACGGTGCTCTGGTCGCGTTCGAGAGCGTCGTCGATGCGGTAGCCTGCGCCGTCGAAATCCAACGGGTCACCGCGCAGCAGAACCTCGGTCTTCCCGAAGATACCCGGATCGTGTTCCGCATCGGGATCAACCTTGGTGACGTGATCCCCGACAAGGACGACTTCTACGGCGACGGCGTCAACATCGCGGCCCGGCTGGAAGGACTGAGCGATCCTGGCGGCATCGTCATCTCGGGAACGGCCTACGATCAGGCTCACAACAAGCTCGGCCTGACCTTCAAGTCACTCGGCGAACAGCGTCTCAAGAACATTCCAGAGCGGGTCCGCGCCTATCGGGTTCTGCTGGAACCGACCGCAGGAGCCAATAAGTCGCGCTCTCGGCGATGGCCTGTGATCGGCGCCACGGTGCTCGTTCTGGCTCTGATAGCGGGGATTGCGGTGATTCTCTGGCCGCAAGCGATTGCCCTGCTGCCCGGTCATGGTTCCACCCCGGTCGGTTCGTCGGTCGGCAAGCCCTCCATCGCCGTGCTACCGTTTACCGATCTTAGCGAGAAGGCAGGCCAGGATTATTTTGCGGAAGGGCTCGCAGACGATCTCATCACCGATCTCTCGAAGATCTCGGGGCTCCTCGTCATCGCACGCAACTCCGCGTTCTCCTTCAAGGATCGATCCCTCGACGTCGACGAGATCGCGGCGCAGTTGAACGTCCGTTACGTGGTCCAGGGCAGCGTCCGGCGGGAGGAAGATCTAGTCCGCATCAATGTCCAGCTCATCGATGCCCAAACGGGGAGCAACATCTGGGCCGAGCGATACGACCGCGACTACTCCAGGATATTTGCACTTCAAGACGAAGTGATCGGGCGTATCGTTGAGGCACTTTCGGTGCGTCTGACGGAAGGCGAACGAGCGCAGATTGCTCGCCTCCCCACGCGAAGCCTGGAGGCATACGATTTCTACACCCGAGCCGAGCAGAAGGTTTATGTGGTCGACAACAGGTCTCTCGGAGAGACCCTGTCCCTGTATCAAAAGGCGATCAAGCTCGATCCTACGTTTGCAGATGCTTACTCGGGCTATGCCCGCGCCACGGTGGACGTGCTCGGCTTCGACTACCAGGTGCTCATGCTCAGCGCCGTCGCTCGCCAGCGCTCCTACGAAGCGGCAGGGCGGGCGCTGGAGCTCAATCCGCAATCTGCGCGCGCCTATGCCGTGCTCGGCATCCTGCAGATGCTGGACGGCGAATGGGACCAGGCGATCGCGTCGGTCCAGAAAGCCGTCGCGCTGGACCCGAACGGCGCGGAGGCGGAGCTCAATCGGGCGATCGTGCTGACCTACGCAGGACAGAACCTGGAGGCGCTGGCAGCGATGGAACGCGTGTTGCGGCTCGATCCCAAGCCGCGCGCTCAGGTCTTCGACTATTACGGCTTCGTGCTCTACATGAACCATCAGTACGAGAAGGCTTTGCAGGCGCTGAGCAAGGTCCAGCCGGGAGAGCGCAGCGACCTTGGTCTCGAAACGCTGGCCATGGCAAATGCGCGGCTTGGCCGCATGGCCGAGGCGCACGATGCGGCTGCAGCAATCCTGAAAGAGATACCCGAACAGAACCTCGCTGGTTATCGTGTCGTTTACGCCCACCATCGGCGGCAAGAGGACCTCGATCACCGGCTGGGCGCCCTTCGCGCCGCGGGGATTCCCGAGCGGAGCTTCGATTTTCGCGGGCGGGAGGAGGACCGCCTGGGCGGCGCCGCGATCCGAGCCCTAACGGGCGATCGGACATGGGTAGGACATCAACACAATGGCGCAGCGTTCGTCATGGAGCTGAGTGCAAATGGAGATGTCGCACTGAGCTCGCAAAGCAGCATCATCACCGGCACGTCCAGCGTGGATGGCGACCTCTTCTGCACGCAATCCACCGCGACCCTGCTCGGCCGCAAGTTCTGCGCCCCGGTCTATCGCAATCCCCAAGGGAGCAGCGATACGCAGGACGAGTACGCTTGGCCGGACTCCGTCACAGTCTGGTATTTCTCGGTGTCTCCGTGACGGGCGCCATTCAACTTGCGGGCTCACGACATCGCGCCGGAGCTAGTTGGCGGCCGCTCTAGCCTCGAATTCCTTCGCCTCCACTGCGGGCCATTCGGCTTCCCCTTTCGCAATGACAGGCGCCGGGTTGGCATCGAAGTCTTCCTCCAGGCCCTCCTTTCCGGAGAACAGGAAGAGCTTGCCATTGACGATGCGGAAGGCTTCCGGGTCAAGGTTCGCGGATGCCTCCTTAACTGACATTCCCCCGGTGCAGAAGCCGCCGAACTGAGGGGCATAGCGCACCGGCTCGGAAACAAAGGCATCCCGGTGTTGGACGCTGGCGAAGTACCACGTTGCTCCGAGCCACTTCCTCGAGATCTTGGGCGAACCCATCGTCGCGCGACCGTCGGTGAAATATGCTACCGGATCATAACCCAGGATGGCGACATTGCCGAAGTATCCGGTGTTCACTCCGTCGCCGGCGTGGGATCCACCGGTGCCGAAGAGGAGGAGGGAGGCGGCGGCTACTCCCGCGCATAGCAAACTGTCAAACGTTCTGGAACGGTTCTCTGTCATGTTCTCCTCCAGTAGCCTTTCTCGATGTCAGTTGCCGAGGGCGATGCACACCTTGTACGACGACCCCATCGTTTCCTTGGGTTGGCATTTTGCGCCGTGCTTCTTGAGCAAAACCATCACGTCGGTGCTCTGATAGAATGTCGCGCGGCTGAGAGGCGTGTACCCGTATTCCTGGATTGCCTCGACCTGTGCGCCGTGCGAGATCAACAGCTCCGCGATGGCCGTCTGGTTCTCTTCTGCTGCCACATGCAGCGGCGTGATCTTGTGAGTGCTCAACGCGTCGACCTCGGCCCCGTGGTCGAGCAGCAATTTTGCGATGTCCAGGCTTCCTGAGTAGGCTGCCGCATGTAGGGCGGTGAAGCCGCGATCGTTGCGGGCTTCGATGTCCGCCTTGGCCCCGATCAACGCAATGGCGACCTCGGTCTTGCCGGCAAGCGCCGCATCGATCAGCGGGGTCTGACGGCTCTCGTCGCGATCGTTCACATTGGCGCCTTGTGCCAGGAGTTCGGCAACCTTTCCGGCGTCGCCCTCCCGAGCAGCGTCGTTGAGCGGCCCGGCCGTCACCGCACCGACGGCAAACCAAGAAATGAAAGCAACGACCAGAGCCCGACTGACAAGCCGAAGCCAACCGGTTTCGAAAAGCCTGACCCGGATCGGGAAGGCCCTCGCCAGCAACAATCGCCTGTAGACCGTCATCGTCTAACCCTCCGGGCGCGCTCGCCCGCGGATGGACGTATATGAGATCAGTCTAATACATTTGGCGCAGCGGAGCCATAGGGTGTCCGGCTTATGCGCGAGTCGAAGTCGCGCGAGGCGCCCTGTGTCACCCCCGGCAGCGGGCTATCCGGGCACCAGCACCACGACCGCTAGAATGGCCATCAGCAGGTAGGCGGCCATGCCGATCATATCGTGCTGCTGGAAGCGCCAGATCGCGGACACAGCCATATTCCTTCTCGGTCGGCTGCCGAAGCCTGGTATGGGTCGCCGGGCTATCAGGCAATCCTACCGCTTCGCCTGCAGAGCATGACTTGCAATGCCATCATTGTTGATGGGGCAGATTAGCGCTTAATCCTTTGTTGCGGCTAACCCCTTCAACGGAGATCGCCAAATGGTCAGAACCAAACTTTCCAAGCAGCTTTTACAGGCTGAATTCGGCCGCTTTATGATTGAGGCGGAGCGGCTTCAGATCTTGGTCCCACCCGGCTGAACGTCCGCTATCATTCTTCGGACGCCAGAAGCCGCCATTCCGCTGTCGGCCTCGTTCTAGTCATTCCAATCCATCCGTGCGATGATCCGCAGTCAACGCTGCTCGGCCACTGGGCCGAACGGGCGAAAGCAACGTGCGCCGTGAGAAGGCGTTGCCCACCCATTAATCCGCTACGACGGGGCCCTCGCAGGCTCCCGTTTTCCGCGTCCGAAGTCATCGACCGACTCGGCTTCCATCGGCTTTGGCAAGACTAATAGTCGAGCCCACGTACATCAATGTTTTCAGCTCGCCACTTCTCGACAGAAGGGCTGTCGATTGTGGTCATTGTCCTATTCTCAACATGACCTTGCGCCCGTCGGAAAGGGTTCCCGTTCCTGTGCCAGCCGGGGGTTGTCTGCTGGTCAGCGAGAACACGAACCGGGACGAGAGTTGCCCGCAAACGATCGTTCCTTCTCCATGCGAGAACGCAATATTGACGGTAGCCGTCCCTCGGCATTCGACCCCGGCATTGGTCTGTCCGCTAATGGTTCCGAGCCGTGTAATGCTGTTGACGGAAGCCGTCCCGGAAAAGGAGAGCGTCCCATCAACAGTTTGACCAGAGACTGGTGCAATGATGGTGAGCGGATTCTGCGCCTGCGCGTAGCCGACAGCGTCTACGACGCCATAGGCAATCAACATTGTCGCTAAGATTCGCTTGGTCGCGCCGAGGGCTCCGCAATGGTATCTCAATTGAAGCTAGGCCAGCCCCGCGCGGCGGGCGCCCTCCCGGATCGCGGCAATTGCAGGAGGACTGGTGACTGGATAGGAGCCGATAAATCCTTCGGCCGAAATGTCTGGAAATTCTCTCGCCAACCGGTTGGCAATCTTTATTGCCTGAGGTGTTTCGCCGAGCATGGCGTGCGCCATGGCTTGGAACAGCAGCGTTGCAGGCGAGTCCGGCGGAGCTTGGCTGAACGCGGTCAGGCACTCCCTGTGGAGACCTACAACGAAGCTCGACCGGCCCAGCATGCTATAGTACCAGGAAACATGTGGATTGAGACGGATCGCGCGCTTCGCCAGTTCATATCCTTCCTGCGGGTCGCCTGTCACGAATGCCTTTCCTCCGGCAAGCAAGGCAAGGGTATCGGCATCGTGCGGGGCGGCCGCCAAGGCAAGATCATGTTCTCTTGCTGTGGCAACGAGATCGCCCTGCAAGGCTCGAAGCTCGGCTAGACATATACGCGCATGGGTATCACCCGCGTCGAGCGCCAAAGCTCGTTCGAGGCACAGTTTCCAGCGCTCCTTTGCGGCGGAAGGGTCATTGGTAAACGCATTGATGGCGGCGACGGCATGCGCCAGCCCCAAGACTGTCCAGGCTCTGGCAAGATCCGGGTCCAGCTCGATGGCACGCGTCAGAAGCCGCACCGCTTCCGCATTCGAAGCGTGCGTGTACAAATTGTGCTGCTCGACGCCGAGCAGATAGTAGTCATAGGCACGAAGGCTGGCGGGGTGTTTTCGACGGACAACATCACGTCGAAGTTTTGCGAGCTTGCCGCAACAGCTAGCAAGGACATTGACGACGTTTTCGGTGACTATGTCCTGCATCGCAAACAGGTCTTCCGCAGATCGATCATAGCGGGCCGTCCACAAATCGACTCCAGTGCGCGCGTCGACGAGTTGGACGCAGATCCGCAGCTGCTGCGCTGCCGCCTGCAAGGTCCCCTCAAGTAGATAATCCGCATTCAGTTCCCGCCCGATGGATCGCACGTCATCGCGCCGTCCCTTGTACGAGAGCATGGTCTGGCGGGCGATGACCGCAAGGTCGGGGTAGCGAGCGAGGTCGACCATGATGTCCGCCGACAAGCCATCGGCCAAGCGGTTCCATGCTTCGTCCGCGCTCAGATTGTCGAAAGGGAGAACCGCAACGACTGTTGGCCCTGAGCCCTCTACCGAAAGGCCACCGGATGGTGCCTGGCCCGTGTCTTGCTCGTGTTGGTTGGCAAGCAAGGTTGCAAGCGCCACTTTGTTGCGAATATCGAGTTTCCGATAGATGGCCGACAGATGGGTCCGAACGGTAGTCGGCGCTATGAAGAGCGTCTCGCCGATTTCACGATAGGTCATCCCCTCGGCGAATTTTGCAGCGACCACCCGCTCCCGGTCCGACAGACTGGTCAGAGGATTGCTTACGGCGCGAAGCATCGCTTCAAGTCTCCGATCCGCTACGAGTTGTGGCCGACCCGGCACGGCAAAATACTACAGATGCGATCCCGAAAACACAGCATTTGCACGATGCCATCCGACCGCCAGCAATTCTAGCCTTTCCTGTCGATACGGTTTCGTAGGGTCGCAGAGCCCCCAATCCATTCTGTAACAGGAGGTATCCATGACAAAGTCCTCAATCTTTGCCGCAATGCTGGTGCTGCCTTTGTCGGCTGGACCATGCTTGTCCGAAGGCATGCAATCTGGTGGCAAGCTGATTTCCGAAGATGCCACGAGAGCGGTTAGTGCCGAATTGTATTCCGATATTCTCATCCGAGCGTGCAGGAATGGATGGCGCTATCCTCGGAGCCAAATCGAGAACGGCTTCAAACGGCATCTCTGGGAGCTGAAATTGCAACTGGTCGATCAGGGTTACACGATCGTGCCTGGTGCGAAAGCGAACAACTCGCCCCGGAGTCTCTCCGCAACGGCATTTGTCGCCAAGCGCCAATCTGTCGCGTCGCGCCAGTTCGGCTGTTCCCGCCAATACCGGCTCGACGAGTGATCGTTCTGGAGCGCGCAACCGGGGCAGCATATCAGGCAAGTATTGTGGTCAATTGGCTTCCTAGTCCGGTCGTATCGGCTCGGTGGCTCCCTTTGAGTTCCAAGCTACATGTTCGGTCTAGGATCCGACGGATGTCTGGAATGGGTCAGGGGCGCGATTCGGCCAAGGGCGAACGAGCATCCGCCTGGGGTCGTGAGCTGAATGACTGCTTTTGCCAACGGGATGCTCGAAAGCTGCCGATCTGCTTGCGGCTCCGATTCGGTCATTTTGAAATACAGCCCTTTGATGACTGCTTGTGGCGCTCCTTGCTCCTCCCGATGGACAGGACGACCGCACTCAATAAGGCCCTCGCCGACATGGTTAGACACGGTCCAGGAACTCGAGCACCCGCCGCGTGAGCAGTGCGCTGGCAGCCGCGTCGTACGACGGGAGCGAGCTGTCGGCGAAGTGGTGCTGGTCGCCGGGATAGAGGAACAGCTCCGCGTCCTCGACCTTCTCCACGATCTCGCGAGCGGCGTCGATGTCGCCCTCGCCGATGAAGATCGGGTCGTTATCCATACCGTGGATCTGGACCGGGACGTCGTCCGGCCAGGATCCGAAGGCCCACTCGCCGCTAATCGGCAGACAGGAGTGGACGAGCAGGGCTCCGCAGGCACCGGGTCGTGTCTGTGTGAGCTTCTGCGCCGGCAGTACGCCGAACGAGAATGCGGCGTAAACGAGCTCGGGGTCAGTTCGCCGGCGACGCGGACGCCGCGCTCCCGCATGTCGTCGAACCTGATCTCACCGATGTAGGCGAGACCCTCGTCAATACTCCGGAATGTGCGTCCGTCGAACAGGCCCGGCGTATGCACGGTGTGCCCGGCTGCCCGCAGGTCGTCAACGAACGCGCGCACGCCGGGAGTCAACCTTGTGCGTGGTGGAACAGCAGGACCTCGGCCATGGGAGCCTCCAGATGGGACGTGGATTGCGGCGATAATTGCGAATCGCTTCGCAGAACTGCAAGCGATTTCGCTGTGCATCGAAGAACTTCCAAATGATGATAAGCCTCGGCGTATCGTCTTTTCCCGGCGTGACGACGCGGGGAAACCGATCTACACCAACAGATAGGCGGCGACGAAAATGCTTCGGCGTTACCCGCGTCCGCCAGACGGACGCACCGCGGCGGTAGTGTCTTGGTTCGAATTTCCGCCAAGGTTGACCCCGGCCGATGCGCGAAAGGCAGCTTGAATGAGCGCCATGAAAGTCGCTTTGAGCGCGTCCATTCGTTCAAGAACCTTAAGCTGCCGAACGACCGAAATCGACGGCGAAGGACTGGCTGGGGTGGATACTGTTGAAAAAGTCCGGCGCACCGCAAATCGGCACCGATCTTAGAATCCAGTTCCACCCTGGCGCATTGCATGGAATCAGGATTCAATTTTGGGGTCTCTACGAAACGCCATCCTACGAAAGTGCCACGGGCGACCGCGACGCGGACTTTTTTGAACAATATCGGTATCGGTGGAGACCGGAAGTTCGACGCGAACCCAACAGAGAGCTCGCCGGCTGTTCACAGCTGCTCTACGGGCTCGGTCCTCGGACAAGCCGGCCAGAGAACTATCCTTCCAGAAGCGACGCGGGATCAAGGGGCGCGTCGCCTTGCCGGACGTGACGCGCAGGGGAGGGCACCTTTGCAGCCGCGACGATCACTCCGGCACGCCGGCAATACCCAACGCTTCGACGTAGTGCTCGGCGAACACCTTGTCCCGCCACGGGTTGATCTGCCTCTGCAGGCCGAGCGTGTAGGTCGGGAACGCCTCCATCAGCCGCCGCGCCGCCGCCTGCGCTTCGTCCGGCCGGTTGAGTTTGACCAGCGCCATGATCACCACCCGGTGCGAGGAGCCGTAATTCGGCATCTCGCGCAGCGCTCGTTCTCCCCAAGCCAGCGCTTCCTCGTAGCGTTCGAGCATCAGGTAGCTCATCCCGATGCCGGAGAGCGCGATGCCCTTCTCGGGGTCGACCGGACTCAGCCGCATCGCCCTGTGGAAGTGCTCGATCGCGACGAGGGGGTGGCCGGAATGGGCGTTCACCCAGCCGCTGCCCGTATGGCCCTGCGCCGAATTGGGGTTGAGGAGCAGGGACCGTTCGATCGTGTCCAGCGCCGTCTCGTAA
>NZ_JAMYMO010000048.1:0-34318 GCF_040318575.1 Mesorhizobium sp. M1088
GGTTCGGGCATTGGCGGTGGAGATCCACGAGAACTGGCTCGAGGCGACCCGCTATCTCAACATGGATCATCTGCGCGAGCACAAGAAGGAGAGCCTGAGGGCCTTGGCCGCCTGAGCACCGTCATGTGTCCGCCGCTCCGCTAAACACGGGGGCTGCGCGGCGGACACGCCGACGTCACTGCAATGCCACGCCATTTTGCAGAACTTGACGCACACAACTGCAGAAGGCCCCAAGCTAATTGTTGTCACCACCTTCGACCCGCGATGAGAGCGGCGACTTCCACGCAGCCTATGGGCCAGCCGAGCAGCAGACCTAAGACCGAGCGATAAAGGACCGCCAAAGCTCTGGCGACGAAACATACCGTGACATTGCGGGGTCGCGTGATGCTAACCCGGCGCTGGGCGAATACGGCGAGCCAACGACACTCTTTGGTTCGGGGCGACGTGCCCGACATGGAGTGACGATTAGGCCGGTATCCCAACGCTCCCCTGAAATTCTCCTCAGGGTGTAGTCGAGGGGCACAGGGACACAGGAGACCTAACCAGAGGAGCGTAACACCCCTCCTCCTTGGCAGCAGCCTCGAAAGCCTGACGGACCTCTTCCACACGGTCCTGAAGGGCTTCTACGCTTGCACAGCCTTCCTCCACTTAGGTCCCATCTTGGTCCACTTCATAAGTTCCTCGGCGGCACCCTCGACATTGTTGCACCCGTAGGTGGCCCAACGTCGGTCGGTCTTGACGTACACCGGAGGGGAGAACCAATGGGTTGCCATGGGTGGAAATTAGAGGGGACTTCCTCAGTAACCAGCTTCCGGTCGCGAGTTTTGATAAACTTTCCAATCACCAGCTCTAATCAGAGGCGACCGTAACGTCCCCTCCACCTCGGCAGCAGCCAGGAATGCCTTACGAGCCTCCTCAGATTCCCTCTCGTCGAATATCGCGGCCATACAAACGCGCACCGCGAGGTCACCAAGGGCCACGCTTCGTCCACTTCGTCAGCTCCTCGCCGGCCGTCTCGGCGTTGTTGACGTGGTGGATGATCCCGGGACGCTCGGTCTTGACGAGGACCGGAGGGAGAACCAATGGGTTGTAGGGCGAGGAATTTCGTCGGCCGATTCTTGCTTCCGCAGCTCAAACTCTTCTGAAAGCTCCCGCGCCAGTGCGGCAAGCGTCGGTGTCAGAGTTGGTTCGCCCACAAACCTTAGGAGCCTGCGCAGCTTCCGGCAGTAGCCTTCCGAACTGATCATCCCCCGGAAGGCACGTCCCCTACGCAGCATGGCCATAAGGGTCACTGAAGGTTCCTTCTGGTTCGTCGAAGGCCATAGAAGCCCGCGCTGCCAAAGTGGTGGCGCTCCAATCAGCCTCGACCTGCTCTCGCCGCTCAAGCTCCTGCAACAATGCAGCAAGGGACGCCGGCAGTTTCTCGTCGACTTCGAGACCAAGCCTGTTGCGGAGCAGCTGACGATTATCTTCTGAGCTGATCAGCCGTTGAAAGGCTGTCGCTGCTGTTGGTCGTGCCGGCATAACGTCGTTCCCACATTCGGTCTGAAACACTTTCGTTGCGAAAGGGTTCCGAAGGGGATGCGAATAATTTGGTGGGTGCGCGCGCGAAGTTCCCCGCGCCCCTCTCGATCCCATAGACGGTTGAACCAATGGGTTGCCATGCGGCTATTCGCGAAGATCGAACCCGACAAACAGGCCAAAGGCTGGGGCAACATTGACAATAAGCTCCACCAGCTCGCAGTCAGTTTCCGCCAGATGTGGCCCATCTCGGCGCACTGCTGCGATAGTGTCTTTTATGGAGATGATTTGGCCGCGAGGGACTTGTAGGGTTAGCTCGTGAACAAGGTGTTTGGCCGTCACCTTGTCGGGTCGACAGTCCGTGCAAACGTTCATACGAGGCCTCCCACCTCAGCGAGAACCCAAGCGGCCACTTAGGTCACCTCTCGAACAAATCAATGTTCGAATCGTACGAAATAAAGGACTGAATCTTTGGGAGAAATTTCTCCTCCTCCTACGGGGAGAGATACATCTTGGCTTCCTTGGCGGCAGCCTCGAAGGCCTTTCGTACCACCTGAGGGTCAATCGGATCGCCCTCTAGATCTGACAGGCAGAGGGTCACCGCCTTATGCCAGCGAGGTCCTCTGCGGGTCCACCTCTTGAGCTGCTCAAGGGCTGCCCTCGCATTGTCGCAGCCATGCCTGTCGCCGGTTTCAGTCTTCACGAACACCGGAGGGACGAACCAATGGGTTGCCATGAGGGATAAGTAGGGCGGCACGAACCCGCCGACCATCCGAATCATGGTAGGTCATGCTCGGTCCCTGCTCGGCAGAGAGCGGGCAACAAACCGAAGGTGTTCATAGAGAACGGCCTCGTCGAACTCGCCGTCCGAGAAGAGTGCCATTGCGCTCACGCTCAGGCGCTCCGCCTGCTCGCTTCCTACTGGAATGCCTTGCTCGGCGCATACACGATCAAAGACCTGCTTCAACAGAATCAGGTCGCCAGGATAGGCAGTACCACTAGTTGAGCTGCTGCTGGTCATAGGCTGTCACCATTGGGGCGGACGCGCGGTGGGCTCTCCTGCCAGAGCCGAATGCCCAAACCCTAACCTTCAAGTCGCGCGACTCAGAGCAGTTGAAACTACAGCCGCTTCCGTTCCCGGCAGTTCGAACAGCATGGGCAGGTGGCGACACTCGGCTTCGTCCACGATCAGCTCCTCGATAGTCGCGATGGAAAGATGGCTTTTGAGGCGCAGCCGGACAACCGCCGCCAGTTTGTGAACGGGCACTGGCACCGCCCCCGTGTGATCGTCTAGCAAACTATTGATCTCAGCAACTACCTTTGGATCGACGGCGTGGGGCAATGGCAGCATGAGAGCGTTCCTTTCGGAAGTAACTCTAGGCGGATCAGGGCGATGAGTCTGGCCGCGTACGTTTTTAACCAAATGTCGCGGACATCATCGGAGGTCAGTCCACGGTCGTTAGCGGCTGCGTGCATTAGAGCGGCGGGGCGCCGGCTGCATAGCCAATCGTGAAGCAAGATGAACCTTCCTGCGTTTATTGTGTTTGTAGGGATGCCTCGCTTTTTCTTCGACTTCACCGATACCGGGCAAGTCTTCCCCGACGTCAAAGGCACCGATCTGCCAGACCTCGAAGCTGCAAAACAAGAGGCGGTAAGAGCCTTGGTCGAAATCACCAAAGATAAGCTGCCGCAATTGGTGCGGTGACTATCTACCTCCTGCATGGCCCCGTGGCCTCGCATATGCGTCGGCGGCCCGCCGATGAAGAGCCTGAGCGGCCAGTTGACGGCCGTCGAAAATGACTATTAAGTTCGGTCATAGAACGAATTAATCGGAGCTGCTGTTGAACGACCTGCCGCGCATTTCTCGTCAGTTCTCCCAGCGCTCCGTCATGGAGGCGATCGTGCAAGGAGGGCCGATCTCGCGCGCTTCGATCGCAAAGCAGACCGGCTTGTCCAAGCAGACAATCTCCGAGATCGTCAGGACGCTCGAGCAGGAAGGCTGGGTGCAGGAGACAGGGCGCACGAGCGGACATGTCGGACGCACGGCTGTCACTTACGAACTCGTATTTGACGCGGCCTACATCGCGGCCGTCGACCTCGGCGGCGCCAAAGTCCGGGTCGCGCTCACCGATCTTGCCTGCCAGATATTCGCGGAGGAAACGGCGCCGACCGATCCTCGGGGCGGACAGTTCATCGTCGACCAGATCGTGGATCTAGCGCTTCAGGCGGCCGAGAGGCACCGAATCTCGCGCACAAAGATAAGGCTGGCGGTGATTGGTGTTCCCGGTGCACCCGACAAGAAGACGGGCCGCGTTCTGCTTGCCCCGAATATTGCCGGCTTTGGCACGATGAATGTCGTTCGCGCTTTCGAGCAGGCATTCGGGTTTCATGTGATGATCGAGAACGATGTCAATCTGGCGGTGCTCGGCGAGAACTGGCAGGGGTGCGGCCGCGGTATCGACAATCTCGCCTTCATAGCGCTGGGTACCGGTATCGGCAGCGGCCTCATGGTTGGAGGCAATCTGGTGCGGGGCGCCAGCAATGCAGCCGGCGAGATGGGCTTTTTGCCGATTGGCGCCGATCCTTTCGCGCCGACATCGTTGCGCGCCGGCGCTTTCGAGCGCGTGGTCGCAACCAACGCCATGGTTGAACGCTACGCAGCGCTGACGGGCAACATCGTCAACGTGCCGACGATTTTCCACAGTGCATTGGCCGGAGACAGGCATGCCGCGACGGTGCTCGACGAAACCGCGCGCTACCTGGCGCAAGGCATTGTGGCCATAGCGGCAATTGCCAATCCGCAAAAGGTCGTCCTGGGCGGCTCGATCGGGCTGCGGCCGGAAATCCTGTTGCGCGTTAGGGACCTGCTGCCGCGCTGCTTCCCCTACCCTATCGCCGTTGAGGCCAGCGAACTCGGGTCGCGGGCAGCGCTCATCGGCGCTGCCGCGATCGGGCTCGGCCAGTTGCACAACACACTGTTCGGCGTCGACGCGCCCGACGGACGCATTTCGCTTCCCCCAGCCAGTTCGGCCGTGCTGCGCGAGGCCACGCTATGACTGTCTCAAAGGACATCACCACTCGCTTGCGCGCGGCCCTCGATTGCGACGCAGCGGTTGAGCTTCTGCGGGGGGCAATCGGCCGCGAAAGCATAACCGGTCACGAAGAAAACTTTGTCGCCTTCCTTGAAGACCGGATGCGCGTGCTTGGCTTGAGCGAAATTCGGCGCGCGGAATTCGCGCCCGGCCGGCCCAACATCTGGGGTGAGCGCAAAGGTGCCGGCGCCGGCAAGCGGCTGCTCTTCATCGGCCACACCGATACGGTCCATGTCGAGGGCTGGCGCGAGCACTGGGCTGGCACCGCCAAGCAGGATCCGTTTGCCGCGCCAATGATCGACGGGCAGATCTGGGGCCGCGGCGCCGGCGACCTCAAGGCCGGCATCTGCTCCGCGCTGTCGGCACTCTCTCTGCTAGACACAGCCGACATCCAACTGGCCGGCGACGTTGCCTTTGCCTTCGTCGGCGACGAGGAGAGCGGCCAGCCTGGAACCGGCGTCTCCGCCGGCATCAAGGACTTCGTCGGCCGCATCGAGAGAGGCGAAATCGTGGCGCCCGATTTCGTCGTCTATGTGGAGCCTACCCGCCTTTCGGTTTATCCGGCCCAAATTGGCTTCTTCATTACCGACATCACCATCACCGGACGATCAGCCTATTTCGGCGTACCCGAACTCGGCAAGGATGCCTTGCGTGCAAGCCACGCCGTCATGAGCGCGCTGTGGAAGCATTCGGAAGATGTTGCAACAAGGGCCGAGCACCCGCTGATTGGGCGTGGCTTCCTGCTGATCACCGGCCTTGCGGGCGGCGGCTACATCGCGGTGCCCGAACGCTGCACGTTGTCGCTGATCCGCAAGCTGTTGCCCGGCGAGTCGCTGGACGAGGCCGCCGCCGAAATCGAGGCAGTGGTGCGCGGCGCCATCACCGATCCCGAAATCATGTTGGCGTTCGCCTATCCGGCCGGTCGCGATCATCCGCTCGGGGGTAACGCCGCCGAGATTGCACCTGACAGGCCGGAGGTCGGCGCTCTTGCTGCCGCCATGGCCCGATCGATGGCTGGTCGCGGCGCCATCGAAGGCGCGCCATTCTGGTCAGAGTCATCATTTTTCACCAACCGGCTCGGCATCCCCGCCGTGTACTGCGCGCCAGGCGATATTCGCAACTGCCACACCTTCAACGAACACGTCGATGTCGAGGAATATCTGGCCGGCGTCATCGGCTTCGCCCGGTTCATGGTGGAGTATTGCGGCGTTACGGAATGAAGGACAACTGAGAGCGAAAATGGGAGAACTATCATGCTGATAGACAGACTTGTTGCTACAGCACTTGCAGGTAGCCTGATGCTCATGGCCGGTGGAGCCGGCGCACAGACAGTGGGACCGAGCGGCGAGACGGCGACACCCAGCGCCGAGGTTAGATTGTCGGATGCAGACCTGGCCGCAGTAAAGGAGAAGGGCTACAAGGCCGCGCTGCTGTGGCACACCTCCTCCGACTTCACCAATGCGGTCACGTCCGGTGCCAAGGATGAATTTGCCCGTGCCGGCATTCAAATCGTCGCCACCACCGACGCGGGCTTTGACGCCGCGCGCCAGCGCAGCGACATCGAAACCGCGCTCGCGGCGAAGCCAAACGTCATCCTGTCACTGCCCCTCGATCCGGTCACTTCGGCCGAGGCGTTCCGTCAGGCGCTCACCGACGGCACCAAGCTGGTATTCCTTTCCAATCTGCCGAAAGGCTACAAGCACGGAACCGACTATGCAGCCATCGTCACTGACGACCTGTTCCAGATGGGCAAGCAGGCGGCCGATGCACTGGCCAAGGCGCTCGATGGAAAGGGCAAGGTCGGCTACATCTTCCACGACGCCAGTTACTATGTGACGAACCAGCGCGACCAGGCTTTCAAGACAACGATCGAGAAGGATTATCCCGGCATCAAGATCGTCGCCGAGCAGGGGATCTCCGATCCGGCGCGGGCAGAAGAGCTGGCCAGCGCGATGCTCGTGCAGCATCCCGATCTTGACGGCATCTACGTCACCTGGGCCGAACCGGCCGACGGCGTGCTGTCGGCCTTGCGGGCAAGCGGAAACACCAAGACCAAGATTGTCACGCTCGACCTCGCCGAACCGGTGGCGCTCGATATGGTCAAGGGCGGCAATGTGACCGCACTGGTGGCCGACAAGGCCTATGAGCTCGGCCGCGCCATGGCCGCTGTCGGCGTCAAGGCGCTGCTCGGCCAGGAGACCCCGGCCTTCGTCGTTGCCCCGGCGCTTACCGTGACCAAGCAGAACGTTGCGCAGGGCTGGAAGGATTCGTTGAACCGCGACGCGCCGCAATCGGTGCTCGACGCGGCCAAATGACAGGGCAATGCCCGGCGGCCAATCAGGGCCGCCGACATCATAAAAACAAGGGGAACCGACATGCGCATAGCAATTGGAATGTTGTCGGCACTGGTAGCACTCGTCGCTGCCAACGCCTTCGCAGCCGAGGGCACCACCACGGGACCGAACGGGGAAAAGCCGACGCCGGCAAAGAGCGTCGTGCTCACACCAGCTGAGGAGCAGCAGATCAAGGACGGCAAATACACCGCCGCGCTGGTCTGGCATGAGATGAGCGAATACACCAACGCGGTGAACAGCGGCGCCCAGGACGAGTTGAAGCGGCTCGGCATCACGGTCGTCGCTCAGACCGACGCCGGCTTTGATGCGGCCCGTCAGAAATCCGACGTCGAGACAGTACTCGCCAAAAGGCCCTCTATTATACTGTCCCTACCGGTCGATCCCGCAAGTGCGGCCACCGTCTATGATCCTGCGCGCCAGGCCGGCGTGAAATTGGGATTCGTCGACAATTCGCCGGCAGGCTACGTTCACGGCAAGGATTATGTGACCATCGTTTCGGACGACCTTTTCCAGATGGGCAACAAGGCCGGGATCGCAATGGCCGACGCGCTCGGCAAGCAGGGCAAGGTCGGCTACATCTTTCACGATGCCGATTTCTACGTCACCAACCAGCGTGACGGAGCATTCAAGCACACGATCGAGCAGGACTATCCCGACATGAAGATCGTGGCCGAGGCCGGAATGGCCGACCCCGCGCGCAGCGAGGAAATCGCGCAGGCGATGATCACACAGCACCCGGACCTCGACGGTATCTACGTCACCTGGGCTGAGCCGGCGCTTAGCGTGCTGTCCACATTGCGGGCGGCCGGCAACAGCCACACCAAGATCGTCACGCTCGACCTGAACGAACCGGCGGCACTGGACATGGTGAAAGGCGGCAACGTTGCGGCACTCATCGCAGACGAAGCCTACGACATCGGCGTGACGCTGGCGCGCGCCACGGCCGCCTCGTTGATCGGCAAGAAGGCCGCGCCGTTCATCGTGGTCGATTCCCTCGCCGTCACCAAGGACACTGTCAAGGACGGGTGGAAGCGATCCCTCAACAAGGACGTGCCCGCGACCATCGCGGCCGCCCTGAAGTAGCGGCAGACGATGGCGCCCCGCCGGAGGAAGTGAGAATGTCGAGTATCAACACCAGCCCCGGCCGGGCAGCGAGCTTGGTCAGCCGCTTCAACCTGCAGCAATATGTCGTCTATCTCGGATTTCTGGCGATCTTTCTGTTCTTCGCGATCGTACTGAAGGACAGCGGTTTTCTGACGGTCCGCAACCTGTCGAACATCGTGCTGCAGACGGCACCAGTGACGATCATGGCGATCGGCCTTGTCTTTGTCATGTCGGCGGGCGAGATTGATCTTTCGATAGGTTCGATCGTTGCCGTGGCAGCCCTTGCAGCCGCGGTGGCGATAAACGCCTACGGCTTGTTGGCTGGGGTGCTGGCCGGCCTCGGCGCCGGCCTTCTGATCGGCCTGCTCAACGGCGCTCTCGTGGCTTACGTCAAGTTGCCTTCATTCCTGGTAACGCTGGCGACGCTCGGGCTGTTTGCCGGCGTATCTCGCTCCATGACCGATTTGCGGTCGATCCCGGTCACCAACGACGCCTTCACCGGTTTCTTCGGCTCGGGTTCTTTGCTGGGTGTTCCGTCTTTGATCTGGTGGACGGTAATTGCCGTTGCGATCGCGCATCTCATCTTTCGCGAGACGCGCTTCGGCGCCCATGTGCTGGCCACCGGCGACAACAGCCGTGCCGCCAGTGTTTCCGGCATCAGCGTGGCGCAGATAAGGCTTGCCGTTCTGACCACAAGCGGCGGGCTCGCCGGCCTTGCCGGGCTGCTCTATGCGGGCCGGCTGCAGGCTGCGAAATACACGCTCGGCGAAACCGACCTTATGACGGTGATAGCGGCCGTCATTGTCGGCGGAACCCTGCTTAACGGCGGCAAGGGATCGATTGTCGGTGCGCTGGTGGGCTCGCTGATGATGGGCATGCTGAACAACGGCCTCATCCTGATGGGCCTGTCCGTCTCCGACCAAATGATCGTGCGCGGCTTGATCATTCTTGCGGCCGTCGCCGTATCGCTGCGCGAAAAGTCCCGTTGAAGGAGTTTTGTCATGTTCCTCGATGTTCTGCGGCGCCGCAATCCGAGCTTTATAGAAAGCGCCATGCGCCTGCACCAGGAAGGAAAGCTGCCGGCTAATTCCTATGTGCTCGACCTCGATGCCGTCGAAAGCAATGCCCGGGTCCTGAAGCGCGAGGCCGACCGGTTCGGCCTGAAGATTTTCGCCATGACCAAGCAGGTCGGCCGCGCCAGTTCGTTCTGCCATGCGCTCAAGCGTGGCGGCATCGATCAGGCCGTCGCCGTCGACATGGCCTGCGCGCGGGCAACGCACAGAGCAGGCCTGAGGCTCGGTCATCTTGGCCACCTGCAGCAGATCGCAAGGCACGAGGCCAATGCGGCGGCCAAAACGTTCAGGCCGGACTATTGGACCGTCTTCAACGACACCAAGGCTGAAGAAGCCGCTGCCGGCGCAAGGCTCGCCGGGTACACGCAAAACCTGCTTGCCCGCATCCGCGCCGATGGTGACGTTTTCTACCGCGGCCACGAAGGTGGTTTTGAGGCGGCTGATATCGCCGCGGTCGCCGAAAAACTGGATGGTCTCGACGGCGGACGGTTCGCTGGCATCACCACCTTCCCGGCGCTGTTGTTCGACCAGACCACGCGAACGGTCCTGCCGACACACAATCTGGCGACACTGGGCAGAGCTGCCGAAGCGCTCGCCAAGTCCGGTCGCAGCGACATAGAGGTGAACGCGCCCGGCACAACGTCGAGTGTCCTGCTTGGCGCGCTGGCCGAAGCCGGCGCCACGCAATGTGAACCGGGCAATGGCTTGGCCGGCACCACTGCGCTGCACGTCATGGAAGATCTGCCGGAGCTCCCTGCCGTTCTGTATTTGACCGAGGTCTCGCATTTGTCTGGCGGCAAAGCCTACTGCCTGGGTGGCGGCTTCTATATCGATCCGATCTTTCCGGACTATGAGGTGAAGGCAATCGTGTCCGCAGAACCCACCACGGCCGCCGCCGCGCTCAGAAGCGTCGAGGTGCCGCCGCCTGCGGCAATCGACTATTACGCAATGATTGACGCTAGCGGCGCCAATGCGCCACGCTCCGGCGACACGGCGGTGTTCGGCTTTCGCGGCCAGGCGTTCGTGACCCGCGCCTACGTGGTCGGCATCTCCGGTGTCTCAAAGGGGGCGCCCCAAGTCGAAACGATCGAAAACGGTTTTGGCGAAACCGCTGCCTGGCCTGTCTAGGAGCAAGTGATGAACGCGACCACGACCGGCACGCCCCCTGTTTTGCAGCTGCGCGACATCCGCAAGAATTTCGGTGGCCTCACGGCAATCGAAAATTTCTCGCTCGAGCTCTATCCCGGCGAGATAGTGGCGTTGGTCGGCGATAACGGTGCCGGCAAGTCGACGCTGGTCAAGATCGTGACGGGGGTGCATGCTCCGACATCCGGGACGATCATCATCGAGGGGCAGGCGGTGGCAATGTCGAGCGCCACCATGGCGCGCGCGCACGGCATTGAGGTGGTCTATCAGGACTTGGCGCTCGCCGATCAGCAGACCGTCTACATGAACATGTTTCTTGGCCGCGAGCCGGTGAACCGCTTCGGCCTGCTCGACCGACGCCGGATGATCGACGACACCGAAAAGCTGGTGAAGGATCTCGACGTTCGCATTCCATCGGCTCACGCCACCATCCGCGATCTCTCGGGCGGCCAGCGCCAGGGCGTGGCGATTGCGCGCGCCACGCACTGGGCAAGCAAGCTGATCCTGCTCGACGAGCCAACCGCCGCGCTCGGCGTTGCCGAGACCGCCAAGGTCGAGACGATTGTTCTGTCGCTGAAGCAGCGCAACATTGGCGTGCTGATCATCAGCCACAGCCTCGACCAGGTGTTCAGGCTCTCAGATCGGATCTGTGTTCTGCGACGTGGCAAACAGATCGGCGTCCGCAAGACCAGCGAGACCGACAAGAACGAGATCGTCGCCATGATCACCGGGCTTCAGCACTAGCCCGGTCCGACAGAGGCGCGCCGTTCAGACATTGCGTTACCCGAGCAGCGAGTGGCATGATTTCAGATCCACGATCAGGCCTCGGCCACAGAATGTCGTCAGCATCAATCCAGCGCGCGCAGATGGCGGATGGGGCGCCCACCAGCAATCCGGTCGGCGGCTGTGGCTATGGAATTGGCGTCGATGCCGAAGTGGCGGTAAAGGTCGCCGATAGTCCCTGACTGGCCAAAATGCTCGACGCCGAGACTGCGCGTGCGATGGCCGTACACCGAACCCAGCCAGCCGAGTACCGCCGGATGACCGTCGGTGACGGAGACGATGGTGCAATGCGCAGGGAGATCGGCAAACAGCCTTTCGATATGACTCCTGGCGTGAACGAGGCCGCGTTCGCGCGCGCGACTTGCCGCTGTCCAGCCTGCGTTCAAGCGATCGGCCGAAGTCACGGCCAAAAGACCGACGTCGCGACGGTCCTCTGCCATCATGCCGATAGCTTCGATGGCCTCCGGCGCAACCGCGCCGGTATAGGCAACAATCACTTCGGCATTGGGACCCGGAGCCCGCAGCCAGTAGCCCCCGTCGATGATGTCCTGCTCGAGCTGTGGCATCATGGGACGAATGATCTGCTCGACCGGGCGCGTCGAGAGCCGCAGATAGACCGAGCCGCCGGTCTCGTCGCGCAGCCAGGTGCGCTCCGACTGCACGGCGTCGCCGTCGCGCTGCATATAATCCAGCGCAAAGCGCATGATGACGGCGAGCTCGTCGACGAAGGCCGGCTCGTAGGCCGCAAGCCCGTCCTGTGCCATCCCGATCAACGGTGTGGCGATCGACTGATGCGCCCCACCTTCCGGAGCCAATGTGACCCCGGATGGCGTGGCGACCAGCAGGAAGCGCGCATCCTGATAGCAGGCATAGTTGAGCGCATCGAGACCGCGCTGGATGAACGGATCGTAGAGCGTGCCGATCGGCAGCAGCCGTTTGCCGAAAATCGAATGCGACAGCCCAAGTGCCGACAGCAGGATGAACAGATTGTTCTCGGCGATGCCGAGTTCGATGTGCTGGCCGGAGGGGCCGAATTCCCATTTCTGCGCCGAGGCGATGCGTTCGCTGCGGAAAGTGTCGGCGAGTGACTGACGCGCGAACAGGCCGCGCCGGTTGACCCAGGGGCCGAGATTGGTCGAAACCGTGACGTCGGGCGATGCCGTCACGATCGCGTCGGCGAGCGGCCCGCCAGCCCGCGCAATCTCGTCCAGAATTCTGCCGAAGCCGACCTGCGTGGAGACGCTGCCTTTGGCTTCCGCGACGAGACGACCAGGGACCACGATGCGCTGGGCGTGCCGGCGCCGCTGGCCCTTTGCCGCGAACGGAACGGCGTCGAGGAATCGTTGCAGCTCCAGATCCCCAGCAGCCAATCCCTCGAACGCGTCCCACTCCCGCCCGTCGCCGACCGACATCGAGGCACGAAGGACCGCCATCTGATCCCTGGTCATCAGGCCGGCGTGGTTGTCCTTGTGGCCGGCGAGCGGCAGGCCGAAGCCCTTGATCGTATACGCAATGAAGCATGTCGGTCGATCGTTGCCGCGTGCTGTCCCGAAGGCCTCGATCAGGCATGGCAGGTCGTGGCCGCCGAGATTGGTCATCAGCGCGGCGAGCTCGGCATCGGAGCGCCGGTCGAGAAGCGATGCCAGGCCCGGCTTGTCTCCGATGTCGGCGACCAGGCGCTTGCGCCAGGCGCCGCCGCCTTGAAACGTCAGCGCCGAATAGAGCTGGTTCGGGCAGGCCTCGATCCAGGCCTTTAGCGCCTCGCCGCCGGGTTCGGTGAAAGAGGCTTCGAGCAGCGAGCCATATTTCAGGATCACGACGTCCCAGCCGAAATTCCGGAAAATGTTTTCGAAGCGTTCCCAAAGGCCTTCGCGAACCACGGCATCGAGGCTCTGTCGGTTGTAGTCGACGATCCACCAGCAGTTGCGCAGGCCTTGTTTCCACCCTTCGAGCAGCGCCTCGAAGATGTTGCCTTCATCCATCTCGGCATCGCCGATCAGCGCCACCATGCGGCCCTCGGGCATGCTTTCGTCGCGGGCGCCGAGATAATCCTGCACAAGCGAGGCAAACAGTGTCTGCGCGACGCCGAGGCCAACTGAGCCGGTGGAGAAATCGACGTCGTCGACATCCTTGGTCCGCGACGGATAGCTTTGCGCGCCACCGAAGGCGCGAAACCCTTCGAGCTTCTCCCTCGTCTGATTGCCCAGAAGATACTGGACGGCGTGAAACACTGGCGAGGCATGCGGCTTTACCGCGACGCGGTCGTGTGGCCTCAGCACCGAGAAATAAAGCGCGGTCATGATCGTCACCAGCGACGCCGAGGATGCCTGGTGTCCGCCAACCTTCAAGCCGTCCGTATTTTCCCGCAGGTGATTGGCGTTATGGATCATCCATGTCGACAGCCAGAGCACCTTTTTCTCCAGTGCCGAAAGTGCCTCCAGTTTTTGTTTGTCCATGCTGCAAGACTCCCGGTTGCGATGTCTCAATCCTAGGGCTGAGCAAAAGCCAATTGTCGCTAAACTTGCATGAGATTGGCAGCTGGATTAGCTGGTTGTGCCAATATCAACCAATGGAGTAACGTTCGGTGCCAAAAAGTCGACTGGACAATATCGACCGAAAGATCATTGCCGCGCTGCAGGTCAATGGCAGGATGACGGCGCAGCAGCTTGCCGAGCGGGTCGGCCTTTCGGCCTCGCCCTGCGCCCGCCGGGTCCGCCTGATGGAGGACATGGGGGTGATCACCGGCTATGCCGCCCTGATCGACCAGGACATGGTCGATCTGCCGATCTCGGTGTTTGCCTCGATCAAGCTTGAGCGCCAGCGCGAGAGCGAGCTGAAGCGGTTCAACGCGGCAATCGCGCGCTGGCCGGAAGTGGTCGATTGCTATCTGATGACTGGCCAGCGCGATTATCTGCTGCGTGTGGTGGTGCGCGACCTGCACGCCTATGAGCGTTTCCTGAAGGAAAAGCTGACGCGGCTCGATGGCGTCTCCTCGATCGAGTCCAGCTTCGCGCTTACGCAGATCAAGCGGTCGAACCGGCTGCCGGTCGAGACATGATTTTTTCGGACGGACCCGCACGTCGCAGGTCTTGCAGCAAGTGGGCAATATGGGTTCGGTACGCCTCAACACTGGCTATGATTTCTGGTATTTCCCCCGGCTGCAATTGGATCTTATGCGTCATGGTTGCGGCGAGAATCGACTGCCTTCCGGCGCATCAGCCGCCGCCGCGCGGATTGCTCAAGAACCTGGCTGACCGCCAAAGCTAACCAGGCCGCAATGGCGCGGGACGTCCACCATTTGGCGGTCTCTTCCGGGAAAATCAGAAAAGTGCCGGTGCTGCTCGACATAGCGCGGCATGGCACTGGAGCGGTCTGCAGATTTTGCGCAACGAAGAACGCCGTCTCTTTCCGGTGCGACGTCTGACGCTTGGCAGGAATGGTCGGCGGCAGTGCGTCATTAGCATTGGATTTTCCTCGCGAAACGGCGGGAGTCTGGGCGCTGTGCTTTTGCTTTGTCATCCTGGTGTACCGACCTGAACGGGTGGCGTTAGCATTAGAAGCGATACCGAGCGAACTATAAGTGACGGGTTTTGGCTGCCGCTATAAAGTTGTGTGAAATTTTGTCAGCTTTGCGCGACCGGAATAGCTGGACGACATCCGACGCCGCAGCTCGGACCATGCAAGGCGAACTAACGAATTCGTTCCGGGAAAATCCCGGCTGCTGGCTGGGTCAGGCCTGCGTGACGGTACCCAACTCTGAGAAAACTGCCCCGTAGCGCAGCTGCTGGGTTGGCCAGTTCCCAGAGCGTCAAATCGCCGTCGCCGTCGGCGTTGTCGCAATGGCCGGAATGAATGTTGGGCATGCCAAGACCTCCCGCGGGTTGGACCGGCGAGAGCAGCGGGTGCGCTGCTAGGCCGAACGTTGGGAACCCACGTGGAGTGAGCCAGCCGCACAGGCTTCGCACGGGCTGCCCAGCTTGGAGCTTTCGGCTTGCCGGCGGAGGATGGGAATGCGTTCCCCGACACCGTGGCACTCGCCGTCCTTTCGCGGTGTGTTTCTGACGGCCCGGCCATTTACTTTCAGTTTGCAGCCTCAACTCATCCCACGCCGCAGCAGCCAACTTCGTGAGCTCGTGAATTGTAACGCCGGGAACAACAGCCTTGGCGATCTCGCACAGGTGCTGGTGATGCGTCAGATAAATCACCTGGCCAGCGCTTGCCATCTGACCAAACAACCTGAAAAACCTCCTCGGACCGGAAATGGTCGAAGGTCTCCACGATGTCGTCGGCAATGAATGGCGCAGAGGGTCGAAACTGGGCGAACTCGTAATATCCGGCAAGCCGCAGGGCCAGGTAGAGCTGAAAACGCGCACCCGTTGAGAGCGCGTCGGCGACCTTGGACTGCCCGTCGCTGCAATGCGATGAGGACTTCTCCGCCCTTCACGTGGGTCGCAAGCCCCGAATACTGACCGCCCGTGATGAGTGCGAAAGCGTCAGATGTCCGCTTCATCATCCGGGAGCGATGGTCCCGACGGCCAGCGGCTACGAAGCCTCGCCTATGCGTTCAACGCAATCTATATTCTGTTCAACACAGGAGGTTCTCATGGCTGCGCAGACCCGGACGGCTGCAGAAAGCGAAGCAACGGTCGCATCGACCCGCAATAAACTTGTACTGGAGCAAGCGAAAGCCGCCGGCCTCCTCGGCGCCGCGAAGAATACCCGTCTTTCGGCGCGGGTGCCCGCGGAGTTGATCGAGGCGGCCAAGAAGCGCGCCCACGTCACCTCGGACACGGAGCTGTTGGAATTGGCGCTGTCGCGCCTGGCCCTCGAAGATGACTTTGGCGCCCGCCTGGTCGGACGTAAGGGCAGTATCCCGGCGGACATGGATCTTGGGGTTTGATCTTTCCGAAACCCTCCGATCGCTAAAGCCCCAAAAGCACAACGGAACGCTGAAGCGCAGGGCCGACGACGATCTCCCATGGGTTGCTGACGAACCTGCGATCGGGGGACCGCTGTTTCTGGATACGAGCGTCTATCTGGATGTCCTGCAGGGACGATCGCCGGTTGAAGTCGATACGCTGCTTACCTATCGCCGATGCCACCATTCCGCTGTCTGCCTGTCTGAGCTGACCCAAGCCTTTGGTCAGCTGGACCCTAAGCATGCCTCCACAAAAGCTGTCCTCGAGACGATTGAAGCCACGGTAGAGGACATTCCGGACCACCGACTTCATGCACCGGCCGATGCGATCTGGGGACAGGCCGGGGTCTTGGCTGGCTTGCTCTTCCGGCTGAGCAATCTGCCCAAGAGGGAGGGGCACGAGCGCCGCTTCTTAAATGACGCCCTCGTGTTCCTGCAGGGGTGTCAGTTGGGTGCGAGCGTGCTGACCGGCAACGTCCGCGATTTTGATCTCCTCACCCAGGTTCTGCCGACGGGACGGATCATCCTCTATCGGCTCCGCCGGAACGGCGGTCATCATGAACGTCACGAGTGGTCCTCCTGTCGATATTCTTCACGAACTGGAACAGCTGGATCGGGGGCCGGCGACTGAGGTCAATCATCTGCAGAATACGCCGGCCTTTCGAGGCGACTGCACCTCTGCCCGCTTTATCTGGCATCACACCTTCAGCCTCCTTCATGCGCTTCCGCTCGATGGCTCCATGTGGGCCGGGTAGACAGACCTTCTTCCGGGATCAACCTATGCGCCGACGCTGTACCCCTTGGGCGACCGTATCGAGGAATGGGCCGCCGAAGTTCTAAAGTTGGTGAAAGGTGACCGCCTGATTGTCGTCGGCTGTTCGGTTGGAGGGTCCTGCGCGCTCGAGCTGGCTGTTGCCGCGCCCGACCGGGTCGCGGCCTTGGTCCTCATCCGGACTAAGGCCAGGCATCGGCCCGACCCCGCGTTGCACGCCTCCGCGCTAGAAGCGCTTCAGGAAAAGGGACTTGAGGAGGCCTGGGAAGTCTTCTGGAATTCACTGTTTTCAAGTTCCGCCACCAGCCAAGTAATCGGCTATGCCAAGCGTATAGCCCTTCGCCAGTCACGCTGGACGTTACACGCGGTGTAACAGCCTTCCACACCAGATTGAGCCATGACCAGTTCCTCTTAGCATTTCCTCGTCCCGTCATCGTCGTAACGGGCGCGTATGACAGCGCTCCAGGCCTGAAAGTCAGCGCTGCACAGGCCGATGCAGCGCCACAGGGGCGCCTTCAAATCGTCCCAGAATGCGGCCACTACGTTCCACTGGAGCGACCCGAGCATCTAAACTCAATCTTGCGCGAGGTGATTGCCTCGCAGCGATAGCGAAGAACGACAACGCAGCCATCGGAGGTCGCTTCCATGGACGCAACCGAATTCTGGGCCATCCGCGCCGGAGCCGCCGAGGTTGAAAATCCGATCTCGCCCGAGCAGTTCGCCCTTCTTGGCGAGTATTGCGGGATCAGAGACGGGATGCGTGTCCTGGATGTCGGATGCGGCAAGGCCTGGCTGCTGCGGAAGTGGGCCAAGCAATACCAGATTGAGGCCGTCGAATGGACATCAACGCCCATTTCATCGCAGCCGCCCGCGAGCTTGCCGCGGCGGCCGGCGCTTCAGACCGCCTTCGGTTCGTCGAAGGTCCCGCCTTTGATTTCGAGGTCGAACTTTTCGTGCTTGTTTCCCCGAGACGACGAAGACACGTGCGCCGCTCCGCGGCCCCGGGGGGGCAGCGGCAGGCATGAACGCGATCGTCGTCGTCTATGAGCGCCAGCCAGTTCGCGTCGTCCTGGATGACGGCAAGATAGTCCTGAAAGCGCACGAGCCCTGATGCAGCCCGCACATGCGGCGGGCGATCATCGATGTCGGAAGGGCCATCCTCGTAGACCATATCGACCTCGCGCATCACCTTCGCGGACAGTGCGGGATCGTTTCGAGCGACAATCAGATCGGGCATTGGCTGATATTTGAGCGACGGTGGAGGCATAGGGTTCTCTTTTCGCCGCGCCTCGATAATCCGGGTGAACGTAGAGCGATCCCCTTTCGGACAGGGATGGTCGCTCACAGTTTATCGAGAAATGAGGTGATCGTGACCGATATCGTTGGAGAATTCGGCTGATCGCTACGAGGCCTGAGCGTTCTCGATCGCGAACGAGCGAAGGCCTTGGCCCTCATGCAAGTCTCGGCGCCGGCATCGGGATCAGCTTCGCGAGCTTGCGGAGCTTTTGGGCGATCGGCGCGTCACCAACTTGGGGACGCGACTTTGCCGAGAGGAGCTCTGGAGACTGGTTCGCCCATCGCGGCCCGCCCTTGATGTCTATCGCTGGCTACTGGTGGAGCAGCGCGTGGCCGCCAGGATTGCATGACTCGGGTCTGGAAACTGTCATGCAGATGTATTACGTTCTTCGTCAGTGAAAGGAGACCCGGCCATGGCATCGAACGCACTGGTCCAGACCCGAATTGACGCGGAAGTGAAGGAACGCGCCACGGTGGTTTTGGAAAGCATGGGACTCACGGTTTCGGATGCCGTCCGTATCCTCTTGACCCGGACGGCGAACGAGGGCGCCTTGCCGCTCGAACTCGTCAGCAACAGCGACGCCCATGATGCCTGGTTCCGCGCCAAGGTTCTGCAGGCGCTCGAGGACACCCGGCCCGACGTTGAGGACGCGGACGCCGAGGCCCATTTTGCTGAACGGCGGGCGGCAGCGCTTCGCAGGGCCGTGGCGGGCGAGCGGTGAGGCTCGTCTGGGCGCGGTTTGCGCTCTCCGATCGCGATGACATCTTCACACATATCGAAGCGGAAATCCGAGCGCGGCAGTTGACGTCGACCAGCAGATCGTGTTTGCGGCGCGCCGTCTCATCGACTTTCCCGAAAGCGGGCGACCCGGCCGGATCGCGGGCACGTGAGAGCTCGTCATCCCGCGCACGCCTTATATCGCCGCCTATGTTGTGACGACCGACACGGTTCGCATCCTTCGCGTCCTGCATGGCGCCCAGATGTGGCCGGATGAGATCGCCACGGAGTAGTCTTCTTTCTTTCCGAATGTGGAAATCCAGCACCGCTTTCCGGCGGGCCAACGGCCTGAGTTCCGTACCATCGAGCACTCCAGGTTGACAGTGCCGGCCCATCGATTTAAGTTCGCGTTAGTGGCCACTAACGCGAAACACTGGACAGCGCTCGGAGACTCGACGAGGCGCACGATATTCGAATTGTTGGTCGAACAGCCTTGTTCGGTCAGCGGACTTGCTCGTGTGCTGCCTGTAACCAGGCCGGCGGTCTCTCAGCACTTGAAAGTACTCAAGGATGCCGGGCTTGTGGCCGACACGCGCTCAGGCAAGGAACGAATATACCGTATCGATCCGGACGGCCTGGCAAGTCTGCGCGCGGAAATCGATCAGTTCTGGAGCAAGAGCCTGGCGAGCTACAAACTGGCCGTCGAGCACCCAAAGAAGGACCAGCCATGAGCAAGCTTCCTGCAACCGCGCCCGTAAGGCATTTCGTCGTTGTCGAGGCACCTATCGCGCGTGCCTTCAAGGTCTTCACCGAGGATTTCGGGAAATTCAAACCTCGCGAGCACAATCTTCTTGCCGTGCCGATCGCAGAGACCATCTTCGAACCCAGGGTCGGGGGCCACGTTTACGATCGCGGCGTGGACGGCAGCGAGTGCCACTGGGCTCGTGTGTTGGCTTACGATCCCCCCGGCCGGCTCGTTCTGAGCTGGGACATCAGTCCTCGGTGGCAGATTGAGAGCGACCTGAACAAAACCAGCGAATGGGAAGTCCGGTTCACGCCTGAGACGGAGAACCGAACCCGGGTCGAGATCGAGCACCGGAATCTCGAACGCCATGGCGAAGGCTGGGAGGGCGTGCGCGTGGGGGTTGATAGCGATCAAGGCTGGCCGCTGTACCTGCGGCGGTTCCAGGGCCTTTTCCCCGGTGCGGCGGCCTGACCCGTCCGCGCCCTTGCGAGCATCACTCGCAAGCACCGTCTGGTCCACTGCGATTCCAGGGAGTGGAGACAACATGGAAGTCTATTGGTTAAGTCTTCTCGGCGTGCTCGCGCGCTGCTTGCTATCGGTAGTGTTGGCAGTCTACTCGGGTTCGTCCAGAGGTTTGCAGGAGCGCTGGCACGACCGGTAGTCCCGGCAGACGACGACAACCGGCTCTATAGGATCGACCGCGTTCACATGAATTCGGTCGAGGCACTGCCGCCCTTTATCGTGCCCGCAGTGCCAGCGATGACGGTTGGTGTTGGAGCGGCCACTTTGACGACATTGGTCTAGACCCACCTGGCGATACGCCTCCTCCACCTGGGAATCTACCTGCGTGGTGGAAACGCCGCCAAGGGGGATAGTGTCAGGACAATCTTGTACGTCTCTGGCGCGCTGCTCACGTTGGCCCTCATCGTGTTGACTGGATGGGCAGCACTCAACTGACGTTCGCCACTCCTTGGAGCCCGCAGTTCACGATTCCAAGCAGCGATCCCCACCCGACCCTTAGTCCTCCGCGTGCCGATTTCAGGCGAATGCCGCCTTGCCCGCTCGGACTCGACGCCCAGCAGTTCGAACTCACTTTCGGGCCTGCAAATCTACCTCGCTCCCGGCGGGGGAATGGCCAAGTGCGCGTGCTTCTGGAAGATGCCAATCTTATCGGGATACGTAATCCGGACCTCGCGTCCGCATTCCTCGCACTTGTAATGGGAAACGACCTGAAACCAGCTGCCGTTCCTGACGACGGCGAAGTTGCAATGCGGGCATTGGAAAGTCAGACCGACGGAGGATAGACTGGGAGAGAGGGACATTGCAGCGCCTCGCATTCTGGAGAGCTCATGCTTGGCTTCCCGCCGCACCCTTCGGCACGGCGGGCGGTCTTCTCAGACGTTCAGGTTACTGGATGACTTTCACGATTTTACGTGTGCCCGGGTCAACGACGACAGTCCGGTTGTCGACGACGACATAGCGATATTTGACGTTGGGGACTTCATGAAGCTCGACGCTGTCCGGGAGCGTCGAGCCGACATTCAACTCTACCCCAGGGACTTTCACCGAAGCGAGTGGCTGTTTTTTCACATATTCCTTGATGACGGTTTCCTGCTGCGGGTCAATGACCACGTCCTGGGCGGCGGCGGCACCGACACCGGCCAGCAGCAGAAATCCTGCCGCTGCGGTGGAAAGATGCATTCTCATAGCTATCTCCTTGTGGGCTCGTGGGCGCAAAACATAGCGCCAAACCGCCCCAAACCTGCAGCTTCTCTAGACGTTCCAAACGGAGCCTTAAGGCTGGCCTTGCGTAGGGACCTAAGTCTGATTCGCTGCGCGCAATGGCCCCGGCCCAGGTCTCTCCATCACACCAAGCTCGCGCGCTTTTTACACGGCGGGGTCAGTACATTCGTGACTTGCCGCGCTCCTGCGGCTTTCGCCACGGCGCGCTAGAGAAATCAACCTGCTTTGCGGAGATTGCCAGCAGAAGACTTGCCGGTACGCCGGTCCTGCTCGATGTCGTAGTTGATCTTTTGGCCCTCAACGAGGTTCGACAAACCAGCGCGCTCGACGGCGGAGATGTGAACAAAAACGTCCTGACCGCCATCGTCGGGTTGGATAAACCCAAACCCTTTAGTGCTGTTGAACCACTTCACGGTTCCAGTTGCCATGTGCATATACTCCTTGTGACTTCCCAGCGTGTTTGATCGACGAAGAGGCCAGACCGGTTGATAAATAGACGCAGCAAAAGCGAGAAATCGCAAGGCCCGGATGGATCGACCAGAATACCAACTTCTCTCGGATGGCCCACTCGTCTCACAAGTCGACAGGAATTTTCCTTTCCGGCCTGAAGCTCCTCCAGTCATCCTTGCTGTCCTGGGTTATCACGGCCCGCTCGTTTCCCTCCGGCCCTTAGCTTGCCGACTTGCGTTTCGAGTTCTTGGTCGACCGTGCTGACGCGGGCGCTATCCGGCTCATAATGTGTCACCTCCATGTCTAGAGTCGAGGCTTGGTCACAAATAGTCGATGCCAACTCCGACGTTACGCGCCCAAAAAGCCATTGATCCGGAGCACGACCCCTGCAAAGTCCGACCTTCAAAGGAACATTTCGCCTATGGCGGAGTTGGGCGCGTGGCCCGCGATCGGACGCCAACAGATGATGCCGGCGGGCTTTTGGGAGGAAGCCATGATACGTGCCATCCCTTCACTCCACCTTTCCCGTCGCCGCGCATTGCAATTTGGGCTGGGAGCCAGCCTCGCCGCCACAACGGGCCTGGCGCCGGTTTCTCGCGCCTATGCCAAGGAGGAAGTGCAGGACGAAGACATCTTCCGCTTTGCGCTCAACCTGGAATACATGGAGGCCGAATATTATCTTCGCGGCACCACCGGAAAAGGCATCGACGCTGCCGATGCCGGTTCCAAACCCGGCGATGTCGTCGGCGGAAAGAAAGTGTCCTTCGAGACACCCGCCATCGGCGAATTCATGCAGGAGGTTGCTGAAAACGAACTCGCGCATGTACGGTTCTATCGCAAGACGCTTGCAAAGAACGCAGTCGACAGGCCGGCCATCGATTTCGATGCGGGGTTCAAGGCGGTTGCGGAGGCAGCGGGCCTCGGGCGGGACTTCGATCCCTTCGGCAACGAAACGAACTTCGTTCTCGGCGGCATGCTGTTCGAGGATGTCGGCGTCACCGCCTATGCCGGTGCCGCGACGGTTCTGAAGAACAAGGAGTTTCTCGCCGCCGCCGCCGGCATATTGGCGGTCGAGGCCTACCACATGGGAATGGCGCGTTCCACACTGTACCGGAAGGGAGAGAAAGCCTGGAAGGCCGCCAATGCCGTCTCGGACGCACGAGACAAGATCGACGGGCCGGAAGACAAGGACCAGGGCATCCAGGTGAATGGCAAGGCCAATTTCGTTCCTTCGACGCCCGACGCGATCGCGTTCACCAGGACGCCGCAGGAAGTGCTGCGGATCGTCTATCTCACCGACAAGGACGGCGTAAGCAAGGGCGGCTTCTATCCGGAAGGGATGAACGGGACCCTGAAGAGCACCTGAGTCGCTCGCGACAGGCGATCGGATCGCCGGAAGAGATGCAGCGGGCCTGCGGGCAGCACTGCTGGTACGGCTGCGCGACGATCACGAATCAAATGCGCCGCAGGAGTCTTACGCTCCCGGTTTGTCCATCCTAACGATGCCAACCCCCGCGGAGCGGGAGCCTTCCATCGCGTCGATTTTGAGCAGCTCTTGTTCTGACCCTTGTTGACCGCGGTTTTGAGCGACCGGATATGGCCTATCGTAACTTTATCCGGCGGTATCCAATTGTACGATAACCCGATTGTAGCTAACTCACCAAGACGATCGTCGATGCTGCAACGGCCGATCAGGAACCCTACGAACTTCGCGACACCATCATACCGGGGTTCTTGCTGAAGGTCACGCCGACCGGGCGCAAGATATTCATGGTGGGCTACGCCGCCGCCAACGGCCAGCGGCGGAAACCCGCCATCGGCCGCTTCGGCGAAATCACTCTGGAGCAGGCTCGAACGATTGCCCAGAACTGGCTCGCCGACGTCCGCAAGGGCAAGGGCCCTAGCACCGAACGCTCCGCCGCGCGAAAGGCACCGACGGTCAAGGAACTCTTCGGTCGCTTTATCGACGACTATTCCGAAAGCCGAAACAAGTCCTCGACCGTCACATCCAACCGGGGGTACGGGAAGCTCTACATCGTCCCATACCTCGGCCAGATGAAGGTGCCCGACGTTACGCGGGCCGACATCGCGACCCTCATGAAAAAAATGTCGAGGACCCCGACAAATGCGAACCGCGTCCTCGCGGTCGTCCGAAAGATGGCCGAGGTCTGGGGAATGCGGCCCGACGGGTCGAACCGATGCCGATATGTTGCCAAGTTCCCGGAACGGGGAAAGACAAGGCTGATCACCGATACGGAATTGAAGCTCCTCTACGCCTACCTCGACAGGGCCGAAACGGAGGGCCTGGAGCATCCCTTCATCCTCCTCGCAGTCCGGCTCCAATTCGAGTTCGCCGCGCGCATGTCGGAGATCCGGCAGCTCGAATGGGCTTGGGTCGATCTAGACAACCGATGTCGGTTGCCGAGCGGTGTCGGATGCCGTGCGTGCCGATGTGCGGCAGGCCGGCCCGCTCAAGGATGCGCTTCCAGCCGTGATAGTAGGTGTGCTTCGACATCGGGAGGTTTGGATCGAAGATTGATGGGCAGACGAAGGGCGAGGCCTCGAGGCGCGGGGCCGTCCCGAACAGCCGGGCCGCCTCCGCGCTCATCGGCTTGGACATAACGCCGGTCTTGCTATCGGGCCATTCGATGCGCCGCCAACTCCGGCGTGCCGGTGAAGGTCGGCATGGCGCTCACCGCGCATAAGACTGTCACCATGTTCATGCGCTATGTCCACACCGACGATGACCCAATAAGGGCCGCCGCCGACGCCGTGGCGCAGAGGCGTCTGACCCTGATCGGTGGCGCGCCAGCAGTCCCAGCCCCAACGCTCATTCCCGAGCCAATCATCGCGCCCCCCACCATCGCCCCCAAGCCCGCTGACGCGCTGACGCAGGCGGCAGATCAGAAGCCGCTCGGTCTTGTCGACGGCAAATACTCCTCACGCACCAAGCTCGGAAATTTACAGGCCGTTCCGCCATCGTAACGGCTAGAACCGGGCAGTGCCTCCTGGAACCAGGCGCGCAGACGGTGAGCAGGATTCCTCCGGTTTCGAATAAGCCAACGCAGCAACGCTGGCCGGCGCCGGACACCTCTGTCGCGCGCAATTCGTGGATGACGCAGAGTCGATCCGGTTCGTCGATGCCGAAGCGGCGGCTCGCTATCTCGTTTGGAGGCCCACACTCTGGAATGCTAACGATCGCTGAGCGGTGGCCGTCCTTCCATAAGTTCGGCAAATATGTCCGGTTCGCGGTCGACGACCTCGACGCCTGAGCAGCCAGTTGCCGGCGGGTGACGACCTCCTCCCCGCGGCGCCGCGCATCCCAGCACAGCGTTGATACTCTGCGTCACCCACGGAGGACAGAAATCGCTACAGCGGAGTTCGACAGGGTGCAGCGCTCCTGCACCGACAGTCGTGTCTTCGTCAAATCAGCGAAGCAAGATTTCATGGATCGCGAGGGCGATCAGGGCAGCGGCAGCCAAGCCCTCGATAGAGCGCGTGATCGCTTCGAACAGACGCGACCTGCCTTCGACAAACCAGATCAGGCGTTCGCGCAGTAGGATCGAGAGAATTGCGACCGCTGACAGCGTGATCGCCACGCCAATCATCATCGTGCCAGCGAACAGGATGCCGGCCGCCGGCACGCCGCGCGCGATCGCAAACGTCATGACGAACAGCGTGAGCGGACAAGGAATCAGTCCAGCCATGACTCCGACGGCTTCGCCTTCGTGCTTGTGATGATGCCCATGGCTGAGTGCCCGCCACAGCATCCATAGGCCGATCAACCCAAGCAGTCCGCGGCTGATGTCTTCCAGCAGAGGAGCGCGGCCAACACTCCCCAGCGCGATTGAGACAAGCGGCAGCGAAAGGACCGCAATCAGAACCGCTGTTGTCACATGGGTGATCGATAGGGTTGTCGATACGAGGAGGCCTCGAGAAACTTTTGCGTCCGAACCCGCTAGATACGTGGCCAGGACCGCCTTGCTATGGCCCGGTGTCAGCGCATGTGCCGCGCCGAACAGAACGCCCATCGGCAGGAAGGCCATGAACGCCAGCCAATCGCCGCCGGCCGAAAGCAGTTTGATTTGCTCGGCCAGCGCCAGGTAGATCGTGCGTTGGAACTCGACCAACGTCTGGAAAATGGCCATCGAACCGGCTCCGCTTCAGCCGCAGGTCAGTTCGAGGCGTGTCGCGAAAATCTTGCCGAGATTGGTCCCCGTCGGGTCGCTAAGGAACGCGTCTGTCAGGCTCTTCTGGTTCTGCGCGAGGGCCGTGTCCGGATCTCTGGACGCACGACCGCGCGTGAGCAGCCTTCAGGCAGGCCAGCCACAGCAATCTTGTCGTCGTCGGTAAAATCGATCGCCGTGTAGAAGGTCGGATCGTAGACGCCGATGCTGACTCTTCCAGCTAGGGCCAAAGGGTCCTTCGGCTGCGTCTCGAAGTGGACGACGAGTTGATCTTTTTCATAGCTGACGCTGAAACTCGGCGGTGGCGCCATAGTCACGTCCTTGCTGTTCAAGGTCACCATCTGAAAATAGTTGTACTCGGCCAGCGACGCATGGACGGTGAGAGCGCCTTCATCGAGTTCCTTTGCATCAAGGACGAGGCCGGAATTCTTGTCGAATTCCATCAGCACGGTGCTGGAAAAGAGGTCGTCGAAACGCCAGAGATGCCGAAGCGATTTGACCGTGTGGTCTGGACCAACGGTCAAATCCAGCTTCGCTTCGGCAAACACATGCGGATGGGCGTTCGCCGCCGCGGCGGAAGCGAGCAACAGCGCCGCGCCTGATACTATGCCCGTCAGTTGCATTTTTCGCTCGTCGATTCCGCATCAGGTAGGACACCTGCCATTGCAAGCAGGCCGAAATGGGACACTCAAACGCCAATTCTTCAGAACAGGGTCGCTATGCAACTAGCGTCTGAGCATGATCACGGCGACACGTGGCCCGGTTGGTCCTTGTTCGTCGCCGCGCGAATATAGTTCAGGTTCTTGGTCCCGACGGCGCCGATGTCGCTGACCTGGAATCCGCTCTCGGTCAACAGCGAGGCGACCGAATGCATATCGACATGACCATGCTTGTGGAGCCGGGGCAATCTGGACTTGCGCACGGGCCTGCCGAAATCGACGAGCAACAGCCGGCCTGCTGGCTTCAGGACGCGTGCCGCCTCGCGGATGAAGGCCGATCGAACGGGCTTCGACAGGTGATGCAGCATCAGCGTGCCGACGACGATGTCGAATTGCGCGTCCTTGAAGGGAAGCTCCTGCGCCGTCCCGTTGACGAACGTCAGATCGAGACCGGAGCGCTCGGCCTTGGCGCGCGCCCTCTCGATCATTTCGGCCGATGCGTCGAGGCCGGTGACGCTTCCGCCCGAACCGACCAGCCGCTTCGCGGCAATGGCAAGGGTGCCCGTGCCGCAGGCGACATCGAGCATCGCTTCGCCCGGCTGGAGCTTTGCCGGGCGAAGCATGAGCTCGCGAAAGCGGCCCTCGCGCCCAAAGGTCAGAACGCGCGCAAGCAAGTCATAGGCCGCCGCCCGATGCAGGACGATGCCGATGCCCCTGTCGCTCGCGCTCTGCGCAGCGTTGCCGACGAGCCCCCTGTGACGCAGGCTGCCCCACAGCGCCAATCCGGCGATCACCGCAAGGACGAGGCCGTGGAATGCCGCCGTCCAGGCGCCGGCCTGAATATAGCTCATGCCCAATTTGGCGAGGACGAGGAAGCCGGCGACCAGCGACAGCTTGGCAAGCAGGGCCAACGCTATCACCCTCTTGCGCGAATGCGGTCCGTTACCGGCGTGATGATCAGATGGGTGCATGTCTGGCGACCTTCTGCTTCATTGCGGCGTGCCCATACCCGATTTGAGCTCCTGGACTTGGCGTATCATAATGGACACAATGTCTGGAAATGCTGTTGTCGGACATCGGACCGCCGAATGTCCGAAACCGGGCACTGCAGAGGGCCATGGTCATGAAAATCGAACGCGCGGGCGAGCGGAACACGATCGATCGACGCGTCGTGCGGACGCGCGGCCTGCTGCAGGACGCGCTCATCGCCCTGATCCCGGAGCGTGGATATGCTGCCATCACCGTCGACGACATTTGCCAGCGGGCCAATGTCGGCAGGTCGACCTTCTATACCCACTATGCCGACAAGGATGCTCTGCGCAGCGCGACCATCGAGGCACATCTGCGGTCGATCGGCCGCAGGCGCGAGGCTGCAAGTCAAGAAACAGGTAGCCGCCTGTTCGAGTTCAGCCTGCCCATGTTCGAGCACGCACATGCATTCCGACCGCTTCACCACGCATTGCTTGCAAGCAGCGGCGATACGATCCACGACGAGTTGAGGGAGCGTATCCGGCGAGCCATCCGGGAAGAACTCGTCGAGAAACGGATCGGCGATCGCGGCATGCCTGCCGAATTCGCCATTCAGTTCATCGCCGGCGCATTTCTTGCGATCCTCGCCTGGTGGGTCGCCACCGACATGAACCTTTCACCGGCACAGGCAGACGACCTGTTCCAGAGGATGGCGGGAAAAGGCATGGGCGCCTGATTAGTCGTCAGCTATCGAGCTTACAATGATCGAATTCACTCGCTCCGTGTCGACCGGAGATGTCAAATGGACGAGCTGTTTTCGATTGCCTGCAATCAATATGTAAAGTTTGAAGACCTGAGCTCCATTCCGGTCCTCGCCGATCTTTTCGGCGTCTGTCCGGGCGAAGAAGCGCTGCTCGAATGTCGCGCGGTCGACGTCGAACAGTCTGATGGAACAGGTCTGCACGGCCTTGCCGTTCAAGGTGGCTTTTGTCACCGCGATTATGGTTCCGGCAGGTAGATCGTTGCCAGTCACAGCCCAACCCTGAAAGGCCTCCACGTCATCGACTGGAGCAAGCGCTGCGTCACTGGATAGCGGTGTCCATCCACGCGTCTTCGCCACAGCGGCGGTTCGCTCGAAGTCGGGGCCATGGGCAAGACAGGTCTGGTGAAAAGCTTCTAGCCCGAGATCGACAGTGTCGGCATACACCGGCGCCGATATCAAGCAGACGCCTGCGAACGCAAAAGCGAAGAGAGCTTTCGACATATCCGTTACACCTCGCGCTGAAAGAGCGAGCACCGATACGAACAAGATGGACCCATTGGCACGCTGGTCAAGCGGACGCCAAGGCCTCGACCTGCAGATTGAGTGGGGCGCGCTGCTCATGTTGGCTCGGGCATTCTGCGGACTGCTACGGCCTATCTCGTCGTTCCTCTGGCGGGCGAACCTTGCGAAACATCGCAAGCAGAAGGATGTCGTAGACAATCTTCAAGGCGCCGGCGATGAGCAACGGCCAACCGAAACCGGACATTGCGAGCAGCGAGCCGGCAAGCATCGGGCTGGCGGCTGCCGCGAGGCTGCGCGGGACGGCGGTGACGCTTGCCGCGGCCGCCCGCTCGCCGGGCGTCACCACCGCCATCACGTAAGAAGTGCGGGTCGGTACGTCCATCTGCGACAAGGCGCTCCTGATCAGCAGAAATACGATAACGGGACCGAGACTCGGCATGAAGGGGATGAGCAAAAGGCAAAGACTGGACGGCAGGTGTGTGAACACCATCGTGTTCACCAGCCCGATCCGTTTAGAGATTTGCACGGCCACCAAATACGACCCAGCCGAAAGGATACCCGTCAAAAAGAAGATTGCGCCCGTCGCGGCGAGCGATAGGCCGAACCGTTGGAAAAGCCAAAGCGCCAACAATGACTGAACCACGAAACCGCCCGCAAAAGCGTCAAGGCTGAAAAGTGCAGCGAGCGTGAGGACGATGGTTCGAGATTTGCGTAGTGGTTCCGCCTGTACCGCACTCGCATCGAGCGGCTCATCCGGCAGTTTCCGATAGAGGAGCAGCGCTCCTACCCCCAGAAAGGCATAAAGCAGGAAGGCGATCTGGAGACCTTGCTTGATGTCCAATCCGACAATCTGGCGGAGTAGGTCGGGGACGCCAGCCGCCAGAGCACCGACCGCCCCTACTACTGAGCCGATAAGGCTGTAGCGTGCAAAGAGCGCGGTGCGGTCGCGGTCAGTGACACTGTGGGCGAGTTGCGCATGCTCCAGCGGCAGAAACACACTGACGTCGCCCGAGGATGGGTTCAACGTTCCCACGAATGCGACAAGGAGCAGCGGCCAGAAGTCCTGGACCAACGCGAAGGCGCTCCCCGTGACGACCATCAGGACGGCAGCTGCGATCAGCAGGGAGCGGCGGGAGAAATGGTGTGCGACAAACCCGACGGTCAAGGTGAGCGCCGCCGAACCCGCGAGCGTCGCTGTCGTGAGAACCCCGATCTTGAAAGGGCTGAAACCAAGTGTGGCCAAATAGGCGGGAAGCAGAAGACTGACGAGCCCGTCGCCGAATGCCCTCAATCCCCTGGACGTCAACAGAAGGGCAGCTGCCGGCCTGGCACCGGCAGGCAGCAGCGAAAACCTCTGTTTGGCTAAAGGTTCGCGCGAAGCATTCGTCGGCGTCTGGGCTGCCAGGTATGCCTCCTGCCGCAAAGTGGTTGCGCCTATGGCACTGCTTAAATCGATCCCGTGGCAACGCCATAAAGCACGCCCAGGACGGAGCATGTCGCGAGCACGGGGATCATGCCGATCTTGAAACGGAATACCGCGAGCAGCGCCCCGAGCGTCAGCACCAGAGACGGCAGGTTGATGGAGTTGAACACGGGAACATCCACCGTCGTGCCCAGCCAGCTGACCTCACGCAGTTCGCGGAACAGCACATGAAGCGCGAACCATACCGCCAGGTTCAGGATCACACCGACCACCGCCGCCGTGATGGCAGATAAGGCTGCCGATAGGGCCTTGTTGCTGCGCATCGTCTCCATGAACGGCGCGCCGAGGAATATCCACAGGAAGCACGGAACGAAGGTTACCCACGTCGTCAGCAGACCGCCGAGTGTTCCGGCGACCAGCGGGCTCAGCATTCCTGGCGCCCGGTACGCGCCCATGAAACCGACGAACTGGGTGACCATGATGAGCGGACCGGGCGTGGTCTCGGCCATGCCGAGGCCGTCCAACATTTCTCCTGGCTTGAGCCAAGCGTAGTGCTCGACGCCTTGCTGAGCGACGTAGGCGAGCACCGCATAGGCGCCGCCGAAAGTGACCATCGCCATCTTGGAGAAGAAGATCGCGATGTCGGTGAAGACATTGCCTTGCCCAAGAAACACCAGAAGTGCCAGGACCGGCACGAGCCACAGCAGCAGACACACCGTTGCGATCTTCAGCGACCAGCTGACGGATGGCCGGGTATGCGCAGGCACCCCTTCGCCAAGCGCCGTATCAGCGTCGGCAACCTGCTTGCCGCCGACCTTGCCATGTCCGTTGCCCGACTGGAATGCAGTACACCCTGCCCGTCCCCCCACGTAACCGATCACACCCGCAGCCAGGATGACCAGCGGGAATGGCGCGTGGAAGAAGAACAGAGCGATGAAGGCCGCCGCCGCAAGCCCGATCATGACATTGTTCTTGAGCGCCCGTCTGCCGATCCGCAACACCGCTTCGAGCACGATGGCAAGGACCGCCGCCTTCAAGCCGAAGAAGAGGGCCTGAACTGCTCCGACGTTGCCGAAGATTGCGTAAATCCAGCTGAGCGCCATGATGGCGACCGCGCCCGGCAGCACGAACAGGATACCGGCGACGAGGCCGCCTCTGGTCTTGTGCATGAGCCAGCCGATGTAGATGGCAAGCTGTTGTGCCTCCGGCCCGGGCAGCAGCGTGCAGTAATTGAGCGCATGCAGGAACCTGGTCTCGCCGATCCAGCGCTTTTCCTCGACGATGATGCGGTGCATCATGGCGATCTGACCCGCCGGGCCGCCGAAGCTGAGCGCGGCCACACGCGCCCACACCCGCGTGGCCTCAGCGAACGAAATGCCATGACCGGGCGTTTCGTCTGGTCGGTTCGGTGCTGTCACGGTGCTCTCTGCATTGGCCATGGTTAGTTCCTCGGATCAGCCGCGCTTCGAACGGAAATATCGGTAGAGGTTGTCGAACACCGAAGCGCCCTCGGCGATCCGTTGCTCGTCACCGGCATTCGCCATGGCGATCCCGGCGATCAGGCTGGCAATCCCCGTGGCTTCCTCGCGGCCGAACTTGCTGTCCTTGAGATCAATATCGTGGACGACTTCGGCGATGGCCTGCAAAGCCGTATCCGTAATGCCGGCGCGGTCCAGCAGCACCTCGAAGCTGCAGCGGTCTCCCTCATGGGTGATTTCGCCCTCGAACATGTCGAAGCGCAATTCGCCCTCCTTTGGCACGTATCCCTTGCCAGCGACGAAGCGGATTGTTGCATCGGCATCGATGAAGCGACGGATCAGCCAGCTGCAGGCGATGCGGTCGACATGCACGTCCCGGCGCGTGACCCAGGTCCGGCCCTTGAGCTCACCCGGCTCGGCCGCCTTCTTCGGTTCCTTGGTCATGGCGTAGTCCTCTATAAGCTGTGCCTCGAGCTCGGCGATCAGTCCCTCGACAGTGAGGCGACCGCTGGCGCCAAAAAAATCGATCGTCACGACGTCGGCGAGCCGCTTGCGCAAACGGCCGAGTTGCGGACGCGCTTCCGCATGTTTTTCCGATGTCGTATCGGCCTTGATCGCTGCGGCCAGATCGCGCGCTTCCTTGACGATCTCCGCATAGTCGGCGTCACGGGCTGCGTCGAAGAGCGCACGGACCTGGGTGTCGGACAAACCATCTACGAGGCGCGCCTCGCACATCATCGCCTCGCCGCCGCCAGCGACGATCTCCTTGAGGAGCCATTCGAAATCCTCCTGCATCTCGGCATTGGCCGGCAGAGCGTAAACGGTGCTTTTGACTGCGACCGCACCGATGCCTTGCAAGCGTCGCCAGATCTTCACCCGGAAGTAGGCGGGTTTGCTTGGCAGCTGATGGATCAGGAGCAGCCAGCGCTGCTCCTGTGATTGCCCCTCACTCATAAGTGAACCGTATCATGGACAAAGCTAAATGCAACACCTGTATCATTTTTCATTCGGGCATAGCGTTCCCCTCCTCACGGATAGCCGTGCCGAGGGGAAACCGATGCCACACCGGATCATGCCGTTGCCGTTCGAGCCGCCTCGCCTCGTCGGCCTCTCCGAGAGGCTGTTGGCAAGTCACTACGAAAACAACTATGGGCGTGCCGTTCGTCGCCTCGACGCCATCGAACAGCGGCTCGACGGGCTCGACTGGAGCGCGGCACCCGTTTTCGACATCAACGGTCTGAAACGCGAAGAACTGGTCGCCGCCAATTCAGCGGTCCTGCACGAAATCTATTTCGACGGACTCGGTGGCAGCGGCGATGCTGGAGGCGATCTCGCTGCGGCTCTGGAGCGAGACTTTGGCAGCGTGGCCTCCTGGCGCGCCAAGTTCATGGCCTGTGCCAAGGCGCAGGCAGGAGGCTCGGGATGGACCCTGCTGACCTGGTCGGAGCGGCGCGACCGACTGACGATCCAATGGGCGGCGGACCACACCAACTGTCTTGCCGGCGGCATGCCGATCCTTGCGCTCGACATGTACGAACATGCCTACCACATGGATTTCGGCACCAAGGCCGGCGCCTATGTCGATGCCTTTATGAAGAACATCCATTGGGAACGGGTGGCTGCCCGCCACCGCCGGGCCGTCGGGCAGCGTGATCCTTCAACAGGATCGGCATCGGACGACACGGTTCCAGCGATTGCGCCAGAGGAACTGCGGGCGCGTCTCCATCAAGGAGAAGGTCTCGTGGTGCTCGACGTCTGCCTTGCCGAGGATCTGGCAAAGCGCAGCGACATGCTGCCGGGGGCCAAGACCCGCGCGCCCGAGAAGATCGCCGATTGGGCGGATGAACTGCCGACAGACAGGCCGGTCATCGTCTATTGCGTCTACGGCTTCCAGGTCAGCGGCGACGCCGTGGCCGAACTGCGTCGCCGCGGCGTCAATGCCAGTGCGCTTTCAGGCGGCATTGCCGCCTGGCATGCGATCGGCGCGCCAACCGTCCCTCTGGTGATAAGCGAAGAAAGGGTCCCTCTGGTGATAAGCGAAGAAAGGATTGTGTCATGAAATGGGTTACCCGCGAACGTCCGGTCATCGACCGCATCGCCTGCCCCTGGCTGATTGCGCGCTTCATCGACAAGGAACCTGAGTTCCTCTTCGTGCCGCCCGATCAGGTGATCCGCGTTGCCCAAGAAACGGGCGCCACGCCTTACGACGTGCCCGGCGTCGAATTCACTCATGTCGGCGACGGATGCAGTTTCGACACCTTCGTTTCCAAAAATGGGCTCGAGCGCGACCCGGCGATCGTAACCATTGCCGCGATCGTACGCGGCGCCGACACGGACCGGCACGATCTCACGCCACAGTCGGCAGGGTTGCTAGCGATCTCCATGGGTCTGCGGGACCTGACGCCCGACGACCACGAGGTGCTGAAGCACGGCTTCGTCATCTATGACGCGCTCTACGCGTGGGCTTCGGGCCGCAAGGCGGAAACGCATAGCTGGCCACCCGCCACGAAGCCAGCAGCCGCATGACAAATTGGGGGGCAGATCACAAGGAGAAATCCCATGCATGCAAAACTCGTGACCGGAGCAATGCTGATCGCGATGT
>NZ_JAMYMO010000049.1:0-33529 GCF_040318575.1 Mesorhizobium sp. M1088
CACGGGAATCGGTGATCGCAACGTCACCACCGTGCCATGGCCGCTCGCCCCTCAGAGCAAGCCCCGTTCTCTCTCCAAAACTTTTTGCAGAACCTTCAGCACACTATCGTTTCGATTACGCCGTCGATTGCCGTTCACCCGTTAACCAGGGCCAGCAGCTCCTCGGTATAGCGCTTGCCGACCACCTTTTCCGGCGACAGCGCGTCGCCGATGGATGCCACTTCGGCCTGGCTCAGCACGATATCGGCTGCCGCCGTATTCTGCTCCAGATGGCGCATTTTTCGCGCACCAGGGATCGGCACAATGAAGTCGCCCTGATGCAGCACCCAGGCGAGCGCCAGCTGCGCCGGCGTCACGCCCTTCCCGGCGGCCATCTTTTCCAGCACGGCGACGACCGCCGCATTGGCCGCCATGGCGTCGGCCTGGAAGCGCGGCAACCCACGGCGCCAGTCGTCGGCGCCGAGAACATCGGGCTTGGCGATCGTGCCGGTGAGCAGGCCGCGGCCGAGCGGGCTATAGGGGACAAAGCCGATGCCGAGCTCACGGCAGACAGCAAACACCTCCTCCTCCGGATCGCGGCTCCACAGTGAATACTCGCTCTGCACGGCGGCGATCGGGTGCACGGCATGCGCCCGGCGGATGGTCGCCGCACTCGCCTCCGACAGGCCGAGCGCCCGCACCTTGCCCTCGCGCACCAGCTCGGCCATGGCGCCGACCGTATCCTCGATCGGCACGTTGGGGTCGACGCGGTGCTGGTAATAGAGATCGATCACCTCCGTATCCAACCGCTTCAATGACGCTTCGGCCACGGCCTTGACATGCTCCGGGCGGCTATCGACACCGGCCATGCGCTCCATGCCGCTGCCTTCTTCGAGGATTTTGAAGCCGAATTTGGTTGCGATCGTCACCTTGTCACGCACCGGCTTCAGCGCCTTGCCGACCAGGATCTCGTTCTCGTAAGGGCCATAGACCTCGGCCGTGTCGAAGAAATTGACCCCGATCTCGACGGCATGGCGCAGCGTGGCAATCGCCTCCGCCTCCGGCTGGCCACCATAGGCAAAGCTCATCCCCATGCAGCCGAGGCCGACCGGGTAGACGTCAAGTTCATTGCCAAGCTTTCGGGTTTGCATCACGTGTCTCCTTGTTGTGATGGTTGTGATGCCGCAGAGATAGCGTCTTGCGCCGAGTTCGATAATCGGCTCTCAATTGCACGGGCTGTTCCAAGAAATAGATCAATGAAGCGAACCCATCTTTCACAGCTCGCGGTACTGGCAATGGTCGCCCAATGCGGCAGTTTTCGCGGCGCCGCCAAGGAACTGGCAATCGCGCCGTCGGCGGTCAGCCACGCGGTGTCCAGCCTCGAAGCGCGCCTCGGCGTGCGCCTTCTGGCGCGCAGCACGCGCAGCGTCGCTCCGACCGAGGAGGGCGCGCAACTGCTCGAGCGCCTCAGGCCGGCGCTGTCGGAAATCGACCTTGCGCTTGAATCGGCAATCGAGGCGCGCCACCGGCCGGCGGGCAATCTCAGGCTGACCGTGCCGCGCACCGCCGCCCACCTGGCGCTGACGCCGAGGCTCGGCGCCTTTGCTGCTGCCTATCCCGACATCGTGCTGGAGATCGTCATCGAGGACCGCTTCACCGACGTGGTCGAGGGCGGCTTCGATGCCGGTGTGCGGCTGGGCGAGAGCCTGCAGCGCGACATGATCGCAGTGCGCATCGGACCAGACCTTCGCGGCGCGGTGGTCGGCACGCCATCCTACTTCGAGACCAGGTCCAAGCCGCAGCATCCGCGCGATCTCGCCGCTCACCGCTGCATCCGCTTCCGCTTCTCCAGCGGCATCATCTATCGCTGGGAATTCGAGAAAAACGGCGAGGAGATCGAAATCCCGGTGGAAGGGCCGCTGATCCTCGACGAGGACCATCTGATTGCCAATGCCGCGGTCGACGGCGCCGGGCTCGCCTTCGTGTTCGAGGACTACGTCCGCGACCCGCTCGCCGCCGGCAAGCTCGTTCGCGTGCTGGAGGACTGGTGCCCGCGCTTCGACGGCTTCTTCGTCTATTACCCCAGCCGCCGCCAGATGCGGCCGGCGCTCAGGGCCTTTGTCGATTTTTTCAAGGTCGGCGAGTAAGCCAACCCTCCCCACGAGGGAGAGGTGGAAGAAAGCCGACCTGGCATTCGTTCACCGACCATGTCAGCACTGCCCAAAAACCAGACGGCCGGCTACGGCTGGACGGCGATCATCCTTCACTGGCTGATCGCGGCGCTCTTTATCGGCCAGTTCGTGCTCGGCTTCGTCATGGTGCGGCTGTCCAGCCAGCGCACCGCCTTCGAGCTGATCCAGCTGCATAAATCCTTCGGCTTCCTGCTGCTTGGACTGGTCATCCTGCGCATCGCCTGGCGCCTAGGCAGACCGGCCCCGCCGCTGCCGCGCTCGGTCGGGCCTTTCGAGCGCCGTGCGGCGCCGCTGGTCCATCTCGCGCTTTATGCGTTTCAGCTCGCTCTGCCGTTGTCCGGCTGGGCGCTGGTCTCGGTCTCGGTGCTGGAGATCCCGAGCGTGCCGTTCAATCTGTTCGTCATGCCCAATCTGCCGATCGGTGAATCGGACACGGCAGAAAGCTTCTGGGCAGCGACGCACTGGTATCTCGCCTATGCCGGCATCGGACTTGTCGCTTTGCATCTCGCCGCAGCGCTGCGCCATCATTTCTGGCTGAGGGATACCGTGCTGACGCGCATGATCACGGCTTCGTCACATCACGACAGGGAATAGAGCGGACGGCTCATTCGTTGATGGGGCGAGGACGCAAGAAAGCGTTGTCTGCCAAGAGGACCATTTCCATGTACGCGCGCATCTTCGGATTTGCGGCAGCCGCCGCTTGTTTTGCCATGCCTGTTTTCGCCGCCGTTGCCCTTGGCGAGGCGGCCGGCAGCTACACGATCAGCCCGGGGAGTTCCAGCATCCATTTCTCCATCGCCAAGCTCGGCGGCGGCGGGCTCGACGGTGCCTTCTCCCGCTTCAAGGGCAGTATCCTCATCGACAACAGTGATGTCGGCCGGTCCCGGGTCAATTTCACCATCTTCCCCGAAAGCGTCGGTACCGGCCAAAGCCGCATCGATGCCTTTCTCCGCTCGGACGCCGTTTTCGACGCGGCCAACAATCCGGAGATCCAGTTCCGTTCGACCAGCGTCAAACGCACCGGCGACACGTCGGCCCTTGTCACCGGCCGGCTGACGGCGCGCGGCAAGACCTTTCAGGAAAAATTCACGGCCGAGCTCGGCGGCCTCCGGGCGGGCACGATAAAATTCCACGTCACCGGCAAGGTGCTGCGGTCGCGCTACGGCATGGATGTCGGCACGCCGATTTATTCCAACGTCGTCGATTTCGACATGACGCTGACGGGTAGAAGGGGATAGCCTTTGCAGGTTCCGCAGGGGGCAGCGCCGGCATCCGGACAAGCCGCAGATGATCGCCGTGTTCGCCGCCATGCTCCCGCATTGGCTTTTCTCCTGAATTGGGGCAAACCTCCAGGCCTGCAATCGAGAGGAGAAATCTGATGTTCCGATGGGGAGTTTTGTCGACGGCCAAGATCGGCCGCGAGCAGCTTTTGCCGGCAATCGTCGAAGCGGAGAACGGCGTGCTGTCCGCGATTGCCAGCCGCGATCTGTCGAAAGCGCAGGCGCTGGGCGAACGCTTCGGTGCGCGCCACGCGTTCGGCTCCTATGAGGAGCTGCTCGCCTCCAGCGACATCGACGGCGTCTACATTCCGCTGCCGACCTCGCAGCATGTCGAATGGACAGCCAAGGCGATCGAGGCCGGCAAGCATGTTCTGGTCGAAAAGCCACTGGCGCTCGACGCCAAGGACATTCCGCCATTGATCAAGCTGCGCGATGCCAGGAAAGTGCTGGTCTGCGAAGCCTTCATGGTCGTCTACCATCCGCAATGGATCAAGGTGCGCGACCTCATCGCCAACGGCGCCATCGGCCGGCTGCGCCATGTCCAGGGCGCGTTCTCCTATTATAATGTCGACCCCAACAACATGCGCAACAAGCTCGATCTCGGCGGCGGTGCGCTGCCCGACATCGGCGTCTATCCGACGGTATCGACGCGCTTTTCGACCGGCAAGGAGCCTCTCCGCGTCCAGGCGACGATCGAGCGCGACAAGACATTCGGCACCGACATCTATTCCTCGATCCGCGCCGATTTCGGCGACTTCGAGCTGTCGTTTTACCTGTCGACGCAGATGGCGGCACGCCAGGTGATGGTCTTCCACGGCGAGAAGGGCTTCATCGAGGTGTTCTCACCGTTCAACGCCGGGCTCTACGACCATCACCGCGTCGAACTGCACAACCAGAACCACAGCGAGGCGCAGGTTTTCCGCTTTCCCGGCACGCAGCAATACCGGCTGGAAGTCGAGGCCTTCGCGCGGGCGGCACGGGGCGGCAAGGACCGCGTCTTCACTCTGGAAGAATCGGTGCTCAACCAGAAGGTCATCGATGCCATCTTCCGCGCCGGCGAGAAGGAAGGCTGGGAAACAGTCTAGGCCGGCCATGATCCCAAAAAGTGGGGACCGGTTTTTGGACAAGATCATGGCCAAATAGATGTCCGACGATGCGGATGTGATCATTGTCGGCGCCGGCCTTGCCGGCCTTGTCGCGGCGGCCGAACTGACTGCGGCCGGCAAGAAGGCCATCATCGTCGAGCAGGAGCCGGAACAGTCGCTTGGCGGCCAGGCATTCTGGTCGCTCGGCGGAATCTTCCTTGTCGATTCGCCCGAACAGCGTCGCATGCGCATCCGCGATTCGTATGAGCTGGCGCTCGAGGACTGGCTGGGCACCGCAGCCTTCGACCGCACGGAAGATCTCTGGCCGCGCCGCTGGGCCGAGGCCTATCTCGGCTTCGCCGCCGGCGAGAAGCGCTCCTGGCTCATGCAGCGCGGCCTGAAATTCTTTCCGGTGGTCGGCTGGGCCGAGCGCGGCGGCGGCAATGCCGTCGGCCACGGCAATTCGGTGCCGCGCTTCCACATCACCTGGGGCACCGGCCCTGGCGTGCTCGAGCCGTTCGTGCAGCGCGTGCGCGAGGCCGAGAAACGCGGGCTGATCCGCTTCAAATTCCGTCACCGGGTAAACGAATTGACGCGGACGGGCGGCGTCGTCGACGGCGTGCGCGGCGACCTGTTGGCGGCGAGCGATGCCGAGCGCGGCCGCAAGAGCTCGCGCGAGATCACCGGCGATTTCGAGCTGAAGGCGCAGGCCGTCATCGTCGCCTCCGGCGGCATCGGCGCCAATCACCAGCTGGTCCGGGAGAATTGGCCGAAGCGGATGGGCGCGCCGCCGAAACGCATGATCACTGGCGTTCCCGATCATGTCGACGGCCGCATGCTGGCGATCGCCGAAGCCGCCGGCGGCCGGCTGATCAACCGCGACCGCATGTGGCACTATGTCGAGGGCGTCAGGAACTGGGCACCGATCTGGACCGATCATGCGATCCGCATCCTGCCCGGCCCGTCATCGCTGTGGCTCGATGCGCGCGGCAAGCGCCTGCCGGTCCCGCTCTATCCCGGCTTCGACACGTTGGCCACGCTCAGCCACATCATGAGCACCGGCTTCGATCATTCCTGGTTCATCCTGACCAAAAAGATCATCCAGAAGGAGTTCGCGCTGTCGGGCTCCGAGCAGAACCCCGATCTGACGGGGAAGAGCTGGCGCCAGGTGCTCGGCCGCGCCACCAGCGGCGTGCCCGCGCCGGTCAAGGCGTTCATGGAGAAGGGCGAGGATTTCATCGTCGAGCCTGATTTGCCGGCGCTGGTCGCCCGCATGAACGCAGTGGCCGGCGGCGAGCCGCTGCTCGAACTGGCGCAGGTTGAGCGCGAAATCCGCGCCCGCGACCGGCAGCTCGACAATCCGTTCTCCAAGGACATGCAGATTACTGCGTTGCGCGGTGCGCGAGCCTATCTCGGCGACCGGCTGATCCGCACCGCAAGACCGCACAAGCTGCTCGATCCCGCCAATGGCCCGCTGATTGCCGTCAGGCTCAGCATCCTGACCCGCAAGACGCTCGGTGGGCTGGAGACTGACCTCGACAGCCGCGTGCTGGGCGCCGGCGGCCAACCAGTCGAGGGGCTGTACGCGGCGGGCGAGGCCGCCGGTTTCGGCGGCGGCGGCATGCACGGCTATGCAGCGCTCGAAGGCACGTTTCTCGGCGGCTGCATCTTTTCCGGCCGCAGTGCCGGACGGGCGGCGGCACGCGCGGTGGGGTGAAACAAGGCCCGCGGGCGGCCGTTGCGCCAAGGTGGCGGGTCGCACCGAGTGGCCAACTTCCCTTAGAGCATTTTGCAGCCAAATGGAATCATTTGGCGTCCGCATAAATGCGACAAAACAGATAGTTAGAGCGGGTTACCGGTTCCAGGAGAACCGGAACCCGCTCTAGGCGAAGGGCTGCAAATTGACGTCTTGAAGCTTGGAACCGGCAAGCAAAGCCTCGAGCACCTGCTTCTTGAGAGACAGGCACTGCGAACGGGCAAGTTTGACGATGGCGGAAACCTCGCCTGCCTCGCAGGCAAGGACCAGCTCCTTTTGCTGGGCGATGATCAACTGGGTGAAGTCGCGGGACTTGAAGCCGAGGTGGAGAACCCGCGCCGACTGGTCGAGTATCTGGTCCAGCAGATGCGCCAGTCGTAAATTTCCCGAGAGCTCCGCAAGGGCCAGACGAAAGGCACAGTCGGCCGCAAGGAAGGCGACGTGGCTGCGTAGCGTCTCCGGCTTCAGCACCTTTTTCGCCGCCAGCCTGACATCCTCGAGCCCGCGCTCGGTCATGTTCGATGCCGCCACCCTGAACACTTCCGGTTCGATCAAGCTGCGGACATCGAAGATCTCGTTGACGTCCCGCAGGCTAAGCGTCGCAACGACGTAGCCGCGGCGCGGTTCGCTCCTGACCAGCCCTTCCTGCATCAGTCGGGCCAGCGCCGCGCGGATGGTCGCCTTTTTGATCTGGTACCGGTCACCGATCTGCTTCTCCGTCAGCGCTTCACCGGGGCGCAGCACGCAGGCAATGATGTCGTTCCTCAGCTGCTCATATGCCTGTTCCCTGCGAAGGACGTCGGCGGCCGACAGTGCTGTCGCCTCGACCGTGGCCGGCCTTGCCGGTTCGGCGGTCAACTTCGTCGTTTTCATATTCCGTCCGTCTGGCTGTCCCGTTGACGCTGGCATCAGCATTCGCTAGCGTGAGCATCTCAGATTGATGATCTGAGCATCTCAGCGAGGATAACTGATATGCCTTTACACGCCAACTCGCCTCTCTACGCCGCTGCCGATGATATCGTCAATGCCGCGAAGGGGCCAGATCCCCTCGAAGCGGTAAGGACGGTCCTGGGCGACTATACCAACCGCTTTCACGCATCGGGAACACTCGCTCACGAAGAAGACGACGACGAGGTGCTTCTGCATGCGAGCCCGAACCTGACGATCTATCACATCACGCTGTCGCCCGGCCTGCAGTACCCGCCTCATAACCACCTGATGGATGCCTTGATCGGCATCTACAAGGGCAGCGAGACGAACTTCATCTATCCCGTTGCCGGCAGCGAACTCGATGTTCCCGAAAGGCAGGACATCGCAGCGCCTGCCGTGGTGCACATGGCGTCAAATACCGTTCATGCGGTTGCGAATACGGGCGGTGCGCGATCGGGTGCGCTGCATGTCTACCTCGGCGATCTCACACGAACCCACCGGCAGCTGTGGAGTCCGGATAGCAACCAGGCCGAGCCGTTTGACAATGACCGCTATCTGGCCGGCGCTCGGCCCATTCAGCAGTCCGGGCACGAATGAGCGCAGGGGCGTCGCGGGCGGCGAAATTGGCCGTGATCAGCGGACCCGTCGGAATCGCGTCACACTTGTCACTCTCGCCAACCCGCTATCGCCCCTATCCTATCTGACGACCCAACACGTCGCGCCTGCGGCGACAAACCAGCAAGGAGATGCACAATGACGGCACATCAGAATGGCACAGGCGAGCAGACGAAGCGGCTCGCGATGAAGACACCACCGGTCGTTTCGTCTGACGCGTGGGAGGCCGCGCGCCAGCAACTGCTCGTGAAAGAGAAGACCGTGACCCGGGCTCGCGACGCACTGGCCGCCGAGCGCCGGCGGATGCCGTGGATGGCGGTGGAGAAGACCTATACGTTCGAAGGGCCTGATGGAAAGGTGAGCCTGCTCGACCTGTTCGAGGGCCGCCGTCAGCTGATCGTCTACCGCGCCTTCTTCGAGCCCGGCGTATTCGGCTGGCCCGACCACGCTTGCCGCGGCTGTTCGCTGGGGGCGGACCAGGTCGGCAACCTCGCCCATCTGAACGCCCGCGACACCACGCTTGCCTACGCCTCGCGCGCACCGCAGGCCGACATTGCGCGGCTGAAGGCGCGGATGGACTGGAAGATGCCCTGGTACACCATCACCGACAGCTTCGATGCCGACTTCGGCGTTGACGAGTGGCACGGCCACAACGTGTTCATCCGCGACGGCGACCGCGTGTTCCGCACCTACTTCATCAACAACCGCGGTGACGAGGCGATGGGGACCGTATGGAGCTATCTCGACCTGTCGCCGCTCGGCCGCCAGGAGGTTTGGGAGGATTCGCCCGAGGGCTATCCGCAGACGCCGACGTACAAGTGGTGGAATTGGCACGACAATTACGGCGCCGAAGCCGTCCCCGACAAAAAATGGGTCGAGATATCGGACGCCGGAGAGGCCGCGTTCCGGAATCGCACCGAATAGAACGTCTTTGGCGTCGCGGAAATGCAGCCAGGACAATTGGAGGAGCGGGATGCACGGTTCAATTCGACGCATCCCGCTCGCTATGCAGGACTACGGACATGAGCGAGATTCATGCAGGCGGATCCACCGGCGATGCGAGCCCGGCCGACCATAGTGCAGCCGATTGGCTGTCCTTTGCGGCCGCGCCGACCTTCGCAACCATGGCGCTGCTGACGCTTCTCGGCGGAGCGCCGGACATGATGTGCTCGACCGGGCAAGAGGCGTCACCGCTCGACGGCATGGTCCCGATGTACCTGCTGATGAGCGGCTTCCATTTAGGACCTTGGCTGAAGCAGGTTTCCGGCCGGCGACGCCGCCGCAAATAGAGCTGTACCGGCCGACAAAGGCCCGTTCTGGTCGGGAAGACATCCCTCACCAGATCCACTCGCCCCTTCCCAAAACCGCTACCGCATCGACAATCCGGGTAAAGCTCGAGCGGGCGCGGCCGGCCGTGTGCCTGGCGCGCAAATAGCCATGCACCAGCCCCGGCTCCTCGAGCCACCAGGCGCGCCCGCCCGCGGCAACGATGCGGTCGCGATAGGCTTCGCCGTCCGACGACAGCGGGTCGCATTCGGCGGTGATCACGACGGTGGGCGGCAGATTGGCGAACTCGGCGTCGGCGAGCGGCCACAGAGTGAGATCGCCGGTGCGATCCTCGCCACCGGTCCTGATGTCCCTGTAGAAAACGAGGTCGCGCGCGGTACGCATCGGCGCTTCCGCGTGGGTGACGTAGGAACCGGCGGAGCTGTCGCCGCCAAGGCCGGGATAGACCAGAATCTGGCCGATCGGCTTGCGCGCATGGCCGCGCGTTGCGTGACTGACGGCGGCGGCGAGATTGCCGCCGGCACTGTCGCCGCAGAGCAGGACAGGACGCTCGTAAGTCGCCGCCGCCCATTCGAAGGCGCTGATGGCATCGTCGAAGGCGGCCGGATGAAGGTGTTCAGGTGCCAGCCGGTAGTCGACCGAAACCACTTCGTAGCCGGTGCGGCTGCAAAGCTCGGCGCAGAGGTCGTCATGGCTGTCGAGCCCGCCGAGGATAAAACCGCCGCCATGGAAATAAAGCACCATCGCCGCCGTTTCCGGCGCCGGAGCGCGGTAGATGCGGATCGGAATGTGCCAGGGTGTGGCAATGGCGGTGGTTTCCGCCGTGACGCCTTGGGGATAGCCGGCAAAGAACTCGCGGCACATCCGGTTATAGATCTGGCGCTGCTCGGCGACGGTGTAGTCGATCGTATCGGGCGGATAATAGGAGTTAGTCCGCTCGATGAAGCCCCAGGTCTCGGCGTCGATGAGGGTTTTGTAGTCGGTCATGGGCGCTGAATGGATCGCAATGAATCCGCGTGAACACCCCCCTCTGGCCTGCCGGCCATCTCCCCCTCAAGTGGGGAGATTGGCAGCTTCGGCCTTGCAGCCCATCTTGCAACGTTGGAGATTGGCGAAAACCGAAGCGACATCCGATCTCCCCCCTTGAGGGGGAGATGGCCGGCAGGCCAGAGGGGGGCGTGACGGAGTGCCGTCATTTCGGCAATACCTTCATTTCCCCTTCCACACCGGATCGCGCTTCTCGGCAAAGGCGCGAAAGCCCTCGAGATTGTCCTCCGAGCCGTAGAGTGCGTCAACCGTCGACAGTTGCCGGCGCGTCACCCGGTTCATCGCGTCCTGGAAAGTCAGCGATTCTGCGACCCGGGCCGTCTCCTTGATCGCGGCGAAGACCAGCGGCGGGCCGCTGGCGAGCAGCCGCGCGATTTCCCAGACGCGGTCCTCCAGTCTTTCCTTGGGCAGCACCTCGTTGACCAGGCCCCAGCGATGCGCCTCGGCGACATCCATCCAGCGGCCGGTGAGCAGAAGGTCCATGGCGACATGGTAGGGGATACGCTTCGGCAGCTTGATCGTCGCCGCATCGGCCAGCGTGCCGGCACGGATTTCGGGCAGCGCGAAGGAGGAGTGGTCCGACGCATAGATGAGGTCGCAGGATAGCGCCAGTTCGAAGCCGCCGCCGACCGCCATGCCGTTGACGCAGGCGATCACCGGCTTGTTGAGGTCGCGCAGTTCCTGCAGCCCGCCGAAGCCGCCGACGCCGTAGTCGCCGTCGACAGCGTCGCCGCCGGCCGCTGCCTTCAGGTCCCAGCCGGCGCAGAAAAACTTGTCACCGGCGGTCTTGACGATGGCGACGCGCAAGTCGGGATCGTCGCGAAACGCCTTGAAAGTCTCGCCCATCAGCCGCGACGTCTTCAGGTCGATGGCATTGGCCTTGGGCCGGTCGAGCGTGACTTCGAGGATAGTGCCCTCGCGGCGGGTGGTGATGACGTCAGACATTTTTGTTCTCTCCAAGCACCAGCAGCGCATCGGCGATCCAGGCGCCCTTGCCTTCGGTGCAGACGATCAGCGGATTGATGTCGAGTTCCTCGATCTCGCCGGCGTTTTGCTGCACGAAAGCGGCAATGCCCGATATCGCATCGATTGCCGCCGCGACATCGGCCTTCGGCCGACCGCGATAGCCGTCGAGCAGCGGGAACAGTTTCAGCCCACGCAAAGCGGCCTCGATATCGTCGCGGGTCGCCGGCAGCATCAGCGTGACGCTGTCGCGCAACAGCTCGACCAGCACGCCGCCGGTGCCGAGCGTCATCACGGCGCCGAACATCGGGTCGCGGGTGAAGCCGACGAGCAGCTCGGCGACGCCGTCGCGCACCATGCGCTCGACATAAAGGCCCGTGCCGAGCGGGCCGAGATCGTGGGCGGCGGTGCTGACGGATTCAGCATCCCTCAAATTGAGCCGGACCGCGTCGAGCTCGGACTTGTGGATGACGCCAAGGGCCTTCAGCGCCACCGGGAAGCCGAGCGCCATCGAGGAGATGACAGCTTCGACCGCGTTGCCGGCGCGCTCGCCCTTCGGCACGGGGAGCCCGGCCTCGATGAGCCGCGCCTTCGCCTCGGCCTCGTCCGGCGTGACATGGTCGCCGGCCGGCGCGCCGGACGCCGAAGTGTCGATCGGCTGCGCCTGCGGCTCGCGCCAGGCCCAGCCGATGAAGGCCGCCGCCTGGGCGGCGTCAATGGCTTCGGAGATGCCGAACAGCGGCACCATGCCCCGCGCCATCAGGCCGGCAGTGTATTCCTCGGGCAGGTTCTCCGGCAGCGAGGAGACGATCGCGCCTTGCGCGCTGTTGGTCTTCAGCGCCGATTCGAAGGCGCGCAGCGTCGCCCACCAGTCGGTGTCCGAGCAGCGGTCGGGGCGCGGGAAATCGAGCACCAGCATGTTGAGGTCGAAGCCCCCCGACACCATCGCGGTGAAGGTGGCGGTCATCGCCGGCTCGTTGTTCCAGATGAAGGTGTGGTAGTCGAGCGGGTTGGCCACCGCGACCAGCGGCCCGAGCGTCGATTTGACATGCGCGCGGTGCTCGGGGGTGAGTGGCGGAAACGTCACCCAGCGGCCTTCGGCGCTGTCGGCCATGACCGACGCCTCGCCGCCCGAACAGCTCATCGACGATAGCCGGTAGCCGGGCAGGGGGCCGGTGACGTGCAATAGCTTGAGCGCCTCGATGAAGGCGGGAATTGAATCGATGCGGGCGATGCCGAGCCGCTTCAGGAAGGCGCCGGACGCCGCGTCCGAGCCGGCCAGCGACGCGGTATGGGAAACGGTCGCCTGCCGCGCCTGCTCGGAGCGGCCGACCTTCATGGCGATGACAGGCTTTTTCAGCTCGCGTGCCCGTGCCGCCAGCCTTTCGAAGCCGGCTACCGAATCGAAGGCCTCGATATGCAGGCCGAGCGCGGTGACGCGGTCGTCCTCGATCAGGCCGAGCGCCATTTCGGAAAGCCCGGTCTGCGCCTGGTTGCCGGCGGTCATCAGAAAGGCGATCGGCAGGCCGCGCTTCTGCATCGTCATGTTGATGGCGATGTTCGACGACTGGGTGATGATGGCAACGCCGCGACCGCCTTCTGGCAGCCTGATGCCGCCATGCTGGTCGGGCCACAAAAGCGCGCCGTCGGCGTAGTTGATGAGCCCGTAGCAGTTCGGCCCGATGATTGGCATTTGGCCCGCCGCCGCGACCAGCTCGGCCTGCAGCCGCTCGCCGTCCTCGTCATAGGCCTCGGTTTCGAGGAAGCCGGCGGCGAAGCAGACCGCACCGCCGGCGCCGCGCTCGGCCAGTGCCTTGACCACTTCGATGGTCAAGTGCCGATTGACGCCGACGAAAGCGGCATCCGGCGCGCCGGGCAATTCGGCCACCGAGCGATAGGCCTTGCGGCCGGCGACCTCGGCCTTGCTCGGATGCACCGGCCAGATATCGCCGGCAAAGCCCATCTTGATCGATTGCGCGACCACGGCGGCAGCCTGCGCACCACCGAAGACCGCGATCGTTCGTGGGCGCAAAAGACGTTCAAGTTTGTGCATGAACACCCCCCTCTGCCCTGCCCTCTTTGCCAAAACTTGGCATCTCCCCCTCAAGGGGGGAGATTGGCAGCTGGGCCGCCGGCCCCAGGCATGCAACGGTAATAACTGGCGAAATCAGGAATGGCGGCCGATCTCCCCCCTTGAGGGGGAGATGTCCGATAGGACAGAGGGGGGCGCGAAGGAATGCAAACATTGCGCTGTTCAGCCCCCGAACGGGCGCAGCAGCGCCCGCGAGATGATGTGGCGCTGGATTTCCGAGGTGCCTTCCCAGATGCGCTCGACGCGGGCGTCGCGCCAGATGCGCTCGAGCGGCAAATCGTCCATCAGCCCCATGCCGCCATGGATCTGGATCGCCTCGTCGGCGACAAAGGCGAGCATCTCGGTGGCCTTCAGTTTGGCCATGGCCATGTCCTGGTCGGTGACGGTACCCTGATCGTACTTCCAGCCGGCTTCGAACACCATCAGGTCGGCGGCCTTCAGCTCGGTCGCCATGTCGGCGAGCTTGAACGACACGCCCTGGAACTTGCCGATCGGCTGGCCGAACTGCTGGCGCTGCGCGGCGTATTCGACGGCGTGGCCAAGCGCCCGCTCGGCGCGGCCGAGGCAGGTGGCGCCGACCTGCAGGCGCGTCGCGCCAAGCCATGAATTGGCGACGTCGAAGCCTTTGTGGACCTCGCCCAGAACCTGACTGGCCGGCAACCGGCAATCGTCGAATTCGAGGATGGCATTGGTGTAGCCGCGATGCGAGACGTTGCGGTAGCCGTCGCGCACGGTGAAACCCTTGGTGCCCTTGTCGACGAAAAAGGCGGTGATCTTCTTGCGTTTTCCACGCGAAGACTCTTCCTCCCCCGAGGCCATGAAGACGATGGCGAAATCGGCGAGATCTGCATGGCTGATGAAATGCTTGGTGCCGTTCAGCACCCAGTCGTCGCCGTCTTGCACGGCGGTTGCCTTCATGCCGCGCAAATCGGAGCCGGCGCCCGGCTCGGTCATTGCCAGGCAATCCCATTTCTCGCCGCGAATGCAGGGAAACAGATATTTTTCGCGCTGCTCCGGCGTGCCGGCGAGAAGGATGTTCGAAGGCCGCGCCACGCAGGTCCAATGCAGCGCGTAATTGGCGCGGCCGAGTTCCTTTTCATAGAGCAGCCAGGTCACCGTATCGAGCCCGGCGCCGCCGACATCGGCCGGCATGTTGGCGGCATAGAGGCCGGCTTCGATCGCCTTGGCCTTGATCTCCTCGATCAGCTCGCGGCGCAGCACGCCGGTACGCTCCACTTCGCGCTCATGCGGGTAAAGCTCGTTCTCGACGAAGGCCCGCGTCGTCTCGACGATGAGCTTCTGCTCCTCCGAAAGACCAAAATCCATGGTCTCAGCCTTTCTTCCTTTTCTTCGGCTTTTCAGCCTTGGCCTTTTCGGCCGCCTTGGAGGCGGTGGGCTTCTTCGCCGCAAGCTTGGCCAACTGCCTGGTGTAGTCCTTATGCAGGGCGCCGGCACCCCAACCTTTGCCTTTGTTCTGCTTCGACAGTGCCTCCATGATGGCGACCAGATTGTCGTCGCGGATCTTCTCGAGATCGCGGATCGACAGACCGTGCGCCTGGTCGTCCGACTGGGTCGCGATCAGCTCGACCAGCTCGTCGTTGAACTCCGGCACGTCCATCAGCTTGGTCCACGGCCATTTCAGGCACGGGCCGAACTGCGCCATGAAGTGGCGCATGCCGGCCTCGCCGCCGGCGACGCGATAGACCTGGAACATGCCCATCTGCGCCCAGCGCAGGCCGAAGCCGTAGCGCATGATGTCGTCGAGCTCCTCGACCGTGCAGATGCCGTCCTTGACCAGCCACAGCGCCTCGCGCCAGGCCGCTTCGAGCAGCCGGTCGCCGACGAACGCTTCGATCTCCTTGCGGATCACCACCGGCTTCATGCCGATCGAGGCATACATCTCCTTGGCGACTTCGATCGCCTCGGGAAAGGTCTGTTCGCCGCCGACGATTTCGACCAGCGGCAGCAGATAGACGGGGTTGAACGGATGGCCGACGACCAGCCGCTCCGGGTGCTTCTTCATCGCCACCTGCATGTCGGTCGGCTTGATGCCGGAGGTGGAGGATCCGACAATGGCGTTGGCCGGCGCATAAAGGTCGATCTCGGCCAGCACGCGGTGCTTCAGGTCGAGCCGCTCCGGCACGCTTTCCTGGATGAAGTCGGCGTCTGCCACCGCCTCGGCGATCGTCTTGGCGAAGGTAAGCTTGCCCTCCTTCGGCAGGCCGCCGGGCAGCATCTGCTTGTAGGCGCGTCGCGCTCCCTTCATCACCTCGCCGACCTTGCGTGACGCCTCGGGGTCGGGATCGAAGATCGACGCGTCGATGCCGTTGAGCAGCAGCCGCGCCACCCAGCCGGCGCCGATGACGCCGCCGCCGATGGCGGCCGCCTTGTTGATGATGCTCATGCGGAGGCTCCGGTTCTTGTCCTGGCTGTTGCGGGGTCGGTGAGGGCGACGCGCTCGCCAGCACGGATCACGGACGCGTCATAGGCCTTGCGCGCGAACACTTCGAGCAGGAAGGGCCGGAAGAAATCGATCGGCAATGTCTCGTAATCCGGGTCGAAGCTCGACTGATCCCAGCGTTCGCAAAACTCATCGCAATCGTCGAAGTAGATGTGCCCGGCGAAACGGTCGCGGGCGTGTGGATTGCCGCCGAGGTGGTGGGCGTAATAGAGGCGCTGGAAATCGCCGTGCTTCTCCACCACCCAGGTGCATTGCTCGCGCACAAAAGGCTTCAGGATGGCGGCTGCATACTCGTCGTGGTTATAGGGCGCGTAGATGTCGCCGATATCGTGCAGCAAGGCGCAGGCAATCCAGTCGGTGTCGGCGCCGTCGCACCAGGCCCGTGTTGCCGCTTGCAGTGAATGGCCGAGCCGGGTGATCTTGTAGCCCGAGAGGCCCGCATCAAGCTGGACGAGCGCGTCGAGCAGCCGCTCGCCGGTCTTTGCCGCATAGTCGATCTCGTGCTCGGTGAGGAAGGCATAGTCCTCGCGGTCGCCGTCCTTCATGGCGGTGAATTTCACGGTCTTCATCAGCGGCTCCTCCCAACCGGCTACCGGCTTTTCAAAGCGGTGCGCGCTTCGTCAGGTTCAGCTTCTTGCGGACTTCGTCCGGGCCGATGACCCTGGCGCCCATATTCGACACGATGCTGACCGCCCGCTCGACCAGCTGCGCATTGGTCGCCAGCACGCCCTTGTCGAGCCAGAGATTATCCTCCAGTCCGACGCGGACATTGCCGCCGGCCAGCACCGCGGCCGCGACATAGGCCATCTGGTTGCGGCCAATGGCAAAGGCCGACCAGTTCCAGGTCGACGGTACATTGTTGACCATGGCCATGAAGGTGTTGAGGTCGTCCGGCGCGCCCCACGGCACGCCCATGCACAATTGCACCAGCGCGTCCGGCTTCAGCACTTCTTCCTCGACCAATTGCTTGGCGAACCACAGATGCCCGGTGTCGAAGGCCTCGATCTCCGGCTTGACGCCGAGCGCCGTCATCATGCCGCCCATGGCACGCAGCATGCCGGGCGTATTGGTCATGACATAATCGGCCTCGGCGAAATTCATGGTGCCGCAATCGAGCGTGCAGATTTCCGGCAGGCACTGGCGCACATGTTCCATGCGGTTGCTCGCGCCGCCCATGTCCGTGCCTTTTTCGTTCAGCGGCAGCGGTTTCTCCGGCGGGCCGAATACCATGTCACCCCCCATGCCGGCGGTCAGGTTCAGCACCACGTCGACGTCCGCCGCGCGGATGCGCTCGGTTACTTCGCGATAGAGATGCACGTCGCGCCTAGGCTTGCCGGTCTCGGGATCGCGCACGTGGCAGTGCACGATCGCCGCACCCGCCTTTGCCGCCTCGATGGCCGAATCGGCGATCTCTCTGGGCGACCGCGGCACATGCGGGCTGCGGTCCTGCGAACCGCCGGACCCGGTCACGGCACAGGTAATGAAAACCTCACGGTTCATCGCTAACGGCATCGGACTCTCTCCCAATAGAACGTAGGGCAAGAATGCCTGACTTGCCGGAAACTGTTTTGCGTTTTACGAAGATCGTGTGACCAAAAACGAAAAACCGACGATCTTTCGGGCCGAGCGTTTGCCGCTCAAGGTAACGCTGCTGGTATTCTCCGGCTCGTCGATCATGTGCGTCGCCTCGGCCGTCGATCCGTTGCGCGCCGCCAACCGCATTGCCGGTGAGACGCTGTTCGATTTCAGGCTGGTCTCGGTGACAGGCGAGGCGCCGGTCACCACATGCGGCCTGCCGGTGGCGGTCAGCGGCCGCTTCGATGCGGCTGACACAACCGATATGCTGGTCGTCGTCGCCGGCTTCGGCACGCAGAACCATGCCACATCGGCCCTGCTGTCCGGACTGCGCCGGGCGGCGCGCGCGGCACGCGCCTGGGGCGGCGTCGAGGCCGGCACCTGGCTGGTTGCCCGCGCGGGTCTGCTGGAGGGGCGCAGCGCCACCACCCACTGGGAGGACATGGAGGATTTCTCGTCGGCCTTTCCCGGCGTCGACGTGCGCCCCGACCGCTACGTCATCGATGGCCCGGTGTTCACCACCGGCGGCGCCTCGCCGACCTTCGACCTGATGCTGCATCTGATCCGCACGCGGCTCGGCATGGCCGTGGCGCTAGATGTCGCGAGCGTCTTCATCTACGACCAGGCGCGCGCCGCGACGGACGCGCAACCGCTGGTCTCGCTCGGCCGTCTCGACGGCTACGATCCCAGGCTGGCGCAAGCCATTCGGCTGATGGAAGCGCATGTCGACCAGCCGCTGACTATCGCCGCCGTGGCAAAGCGCGCCGGGGTGACGGCACGGACGCTGGAAAGCATCTTTCGCAAGTCGATCGGCGAAACGCCCGGCGCTTATTACCTCAGGCTGCGCCTCGGCGCCGCGCGCCGGCTGGTGGTCGACACGCGCATCGCCATGGCGGACATTGCCGGGCGAACGGGGTTTTCGTCCGCCGCGGCATTTTCCAGAGCGTTTTCAAGAGCGTTCGGCGAAGCGCCGGTCAGGCTGCGTCGGGGATAATGCATGTCGCCCAAAAGCTTGGCCACGGGCTTGACCCGAGGGTGCGTAGCGGTTTTGCGATAACGGCATGCATAGACAAAGGTAGATCAGGCAGCGTCCTGGCGGTCGCTGCTGCCGTCGATCTGCGAGCGCATCTGTCTCGCCAGATGGGTCTCGAAGCGGCTGGCGACCGCGCGATCCCATTCGTTTGCACTCAGCGCACCTTGTTTCGGGTGCGGCAGCACCATCAGCCGGTCGATGATCGATCCAGCCTCGCCAGATGAGAGCAGGGCGTCGATTTCGCGTTCGTGCTGCATATCGTTTCGCCTCCTTCTTTCTGAATCCCGCCACGAACCACACTATAGGAGGTTCGTGACGGCTGTTTGAAGGCAAGAGCGAGGCGATTGATGGGCGATGCCGGGCAAAGTTTTGTCCGCCGCCGCCCATCTTGGGCACGATCGTTCCGGCAGGTCAGGCAGTGCTTCAGCCAAGCCGCATCGACAGTTCAACATCCTCGCCGAACGGCGTGGACATGTAGCCACTCCCGGTCGAGCGCACCCGCTCGAGGTATTCGGGGCAAAGATCTGCGTTGTCGGCAACGACGAAGGCGCCCGGCCTGAGGCGGCTTTCAACCAGACTCAAGATCTCGGGATAGAGCGCTTTGGCGCCGTCGAGCAGAAGCAGGTCGACCGTTTCGGGAAGATCGACGCTTAATGTTTGCAGCGCGTCTCCTTCGCGGATTTCCACCATGTCAATGAGACCGCCTGCTGTCAGGTTACTCCTCGCGCGCGCGACCTTGGATGGCTCGAACTCGCTGGTGATCAGGCGGCCGCCGCCATTGTCCCGCAAGGCTGCGGCAAGGTGCAGGGTCGAGATGCCGAACGAGGTTCCAAATTCAACGATCGTCCTTGCGCCGCTGCCTCGTGCCAGCATGTAGAGCAGCATGCCGGTCTCTCGCGAGACGGGAAGCCAGAGGTCCTTTAGCCGCCCATAGAAATCGAGGTATTCGGTCTTGCTTCGAACCAGGCGGCTCCGCTCCTCGACGGAGAGTTCCGCCACCGCGGGGCTCGTTGCGGCAGCGGCTTCCTCGAACAGGCGGTCCAGCAGGGGCGCGAGCGGCGTTGTCGTCAGTATGGTCATATCGGTCTCCAGTCGGAATGGAATGCGTTCTTGTGCGGCACTCAAAATACGACTAATCATTCGCATTCACTAATCGCATTGGTGCGCCCCTCAATGAGCGATCACCGACGCTCCCGGATTTCCTCGCGAAAACAGCCCAAGCAAGCCCGCTCGGCGGAGCTCGTCGCTGCGATTTTGCAGGCTGCTGTTCAGGTTTTGGCGAGGGAAGGCGCGCAGCGCTTCACCACGGCGCGCGTGGCCGAGAAGGCCGGCGTCAGCGTCGGATCGCTGTATCAGTATTTTCCGAACAAGGCGGCGATCCTGTTCCGGCTCCAGAGCGACGAATGGCGGCAGACGACCAGTTTGCTGCGCGATATCCTCGAGGATATCAGGAAACCGCCGCTTGACCGGCTGCGCGACCTGGTCCACGCCTTCCTCCGCTCGGAGTGTGAGGAGGCTGCGGTGCGTGTGGCGCTCGACGACGCCGCCCCGCTTTACCGCGACGCGCCCGAGGCGCAGGCGGCGAGGGCGTCCGGAGACCGCACCATCCAGCTCTTCATGCAGGAGGCGTTGCCGAGCGCCGCGCAAGCGACTCGCGAATTGGCCGGCGACCTGGTCATGACGACGCTCAGCACGGTGGGGAAGCAGTTCTCGGAGACGCCTCGAACCCCCAAGGAGATTGAAGTCTACGCCAACGCCATGGCCGACATGTTTTGCGCCTACCTGAGAGGCCTCGATCACGGCTAAGGCGCGCCAGACCCGGTCAGCGAACAGGCCACGCGAGTTTCACACGGGGCAAAACCTTCGTCGGTTCAGCCCCGCGGAAAGCCGTCTTTAGCCGGCGGCCGCTGAACAATGCGGCCATGAAAACGGTACGCCTCAGACGTACCGGTTGACGATGTTTTCGAGCAATTCCTGGCGGCCGGATCTGGGCTGCGGCTCGATCTTCTCTTTGACGACGCGCTCGGCGATTTCCTCGAGCGTGCGCTTGCCGGCAAGCATCGCCTTGGCCTCGGCCGAATCCCAGCCGGCATAGCGCTGGGCGAGCGGGGCGGACAGCGCCTTGTCCTCGACCATGCGCGCTGCCGCCTTGAGGCCGCGAGCGCAGCAGTCCATGCCCCCGATATGGCCGATCAGCAGATCCTGCGGATCGAGCGACTGGCGCCTGAGCTTGGCGTCGAAATTGGTGCCGCCGGTCTTGAAGCCGCCGGCCTGCAGCACCTGGTAGTAGGCCAGAGCCATCTCCGGCACATTGTTGGGGAACTGGTCGGTGTCCCAGCCCGACTGGTAGTCGTTGCGGTTCATGTCGATCGAGCCGAAAATGCCGAGCGCATTGGCCAGCGCCAGTTCATGTTCGAACGAATGGCCGGCCAGGATGGCGTGGCCCTGCTCGATGTTGAGCTTGACCTCGTTCTCCAGTCCGAAACGCTTGAGGAAGCCATAGACGGTGGCGACGTCGTAGTCATACTGGTGCTTGGTTGGCTCCTGAGGCTTCGGCTCGATCAGGATGGTTCCTTCGAAGCCGATCCTGTGCTTGTAATCGACGACCAGGTTGAGGAAACGGCCGGCCTGTTCCTGCTCGCGGGCAAGGTCGGTGTTGAGCAGCGTCTCATAGCCCTCGCGGCCGCCCCACAGCACGTAGTTCTCGCCGTTCAGCCGCTTGGTGACGTCGATGCAGTGTTTCACCGTCGCCGCCGAATAGGCAAAGACGTCCGGATCGGGATTGGTGGCGGCGCCCGACATGAAGCGGCGGTTGGAGAACAGGTTGGCCGTGCCCCACAGCAGCTTGACGCCGGTCTGCTTCATCTTTCCCGAGAAATAATCGGCGATCTCGTCGAGCCGCGCCGCACTTTCGGAAAAGTCCCGGCCCTCCGGCCGCACGTCGGCATCGTGGAAGCAGAAATAAGGCGCGCCCAGCAGCGAAAACATCTCGAAGGCGACGTCGGCCTTGAGTTTGGCCAGCTCCATCGTGTCGGTACCGCCGGCCTTGGGGAACCATGGCCGGTCGAACGTCTGACCGCCGAACGGATCGCCGCCCGGCCAGGCGAAGGAATGCCAATAGGCGACGGCAAAGCGCAGATGGTCTTCCAGCCGCTTGCCGGCGACGATCTCGTCGGGATTGTAGAACCGATAGGCCAGCGGATTGGTCGAATCCGGTCCCTCGTATTTGATCTGTTGGATGTCGCCGAAAAAACCGCTGCTCATGTTTTTTTCCTCTCGCATGGTTCGGCCTGATTACCTCAGGCGTAATTGGTTTCGCGCTGGCGCTGGTCGAAAAGGCTCATGTCAAAGCCACCCAACGAAGGAGACAGACCATGACCGACCTCAACACCATTGCCGAAAACTACATCGCCGCCTGGAACGAGAGCGACGCCGCACGCAGGAAAGCCTTGCTCGAGGCGACCTTCACCGAGGACGTCGGCTACCGCGATCCGATCATGCAGGGCGACGGCCATGACGCCATCGCCGCGCTGATCGAAGGCGTTCAGCAGCGCTTTGCCGGCTTCAGGTTCTCGCTGAAAGGCAAGCCGGACGGCTTCGCCGATACCATCCGCTTCTCCTGGAACCTCGGGCCGGAAGGCGTCGGCTCCGTCATCGAAGGCACCGATATCGGCGTCATCGAAAATGGCCGGCTGAAAAGCGTCACCGGCTTTCTCGACAAGGTGCCGGCACAGTGAGGCCTTCTCGGCAGGCCACGGCGAGGGCGGGAAACCGCTCACGCCGTGGCGCTCCTGATCGCCGGGTAAAGCTGGCGGTAGCGCTGATAGGCATCTGCATAGGCATCGCTTAGTGCGGCGACCGGCTCGACCGTGGCGTCCGTCGCCGGCGCCGTGCACACGGCGCGCGGATCGGCGCCTGTCGCCGCGATCAGGCCAAGCCGGGCCGCTCCGAAGGCGGCGCCGAAATCGCCGTCGGCTGGGATATCGACTGGCAGGCCAAGCGCTGTGGCGATGGCCTTCAGCCAGTAGCGCGAACGCGAGCCGCCGCCGATCGCCGTCACCCGGGTCAGCGTCGTACCGGCTTTGGCCAGGGCTTCGAGGCTGTCGCGGAAAGCGAAGGCGACGCCTTCGAGCACGGCCTGGGTCAGCGCCGCGCGGCCGGACTCGTGGGCAAGCCCGGTAAAGGCGCCCCGAATGACGGAATCATTGTGAGGCGTCCGCTCGCCTGACAGGTACGGCAGGAAAGAGACACCGCTCGGCGCCTGCAGCGAATCGCCGAGTTCGGCGGTCAACTCGCCGGCACTTTTTCCAGCGATCCCCGACAGCCAGTTGAGCGAATCGGTTGCCGACAGGATGACGCCCATCTGGTGCCAGGTGCCGGGCAGTGCGTGGCAGAATGTGTGCACTGCGCTTTCCGGATTGGGCAGATAGGACGCGTTGGCGGCAAAAAGCACGCCCGACGTGCCGAGCGAGACGAACGCCTGCCCGGCGCCGACCGTGCCCATGCCGCAGGCCGAGGCCGCGTTGTCGCCGGCCCCGCCGGCGATCGGGATGCCCGCCTGCATGCCCCATCTGGCGGCCAGTTCGGCGCGCAAGGCACCGGCCTTGGCCGTGCCTTCGACCAATGACGGCATCTGGCTTTCGTCGAGCGACGTGACAGCGAGCAGTTCGGAGGACCAGGCGCGTTTGCCGACATCGAGCCACGACGTGCCAGCCGAATCCGACATTTCCGAAATATGCTCGCCGGCGAGCCAGAGCCGCAAAAAGTCCTTCGGCAGCAGGACCTTTGCCACCTTGGCGAAAACAGCCGGTTCGTTGTTTTTCACCCAGGCCAGCTTCGGCGCGGTGAAACCGGGAAAGACGATGTTGCCGGTCAGCTTGCGAAAGCGCGGGTCGGCATCGAGCGCGGCCGCCTCGGCGTGGCTGCGTGTGTCGTTCCATAGAATGCAGGGGCGCAGCACCTGGTCGGCGGCATCGAGCAGGGTGGCGCCATGCATATGGCCGGAAAGGCCGATGCCTTTGACTGCCGCGAGTTCCTTCGCATGCATTGACCGCAACTCGCCGACCGCCGCTTCGCAGGCGCGGATCCAGTCGGCCGGGTTCTGCTCGGACCAGCCGGGATGCGGGCGCGACACGTCGAGCGGCGCATGGCCGGAACCGACGATGCTCTGCCTTGCATCGATCAGCAGCGCCTTGACGCCCGACGTGCCGAGATCGAGGCCGAGATACATGTTTCCTCCCATGTCCGTCATGCCTGGCGGCGACGGTCTTTCTTGCTTCGCTGCCCAGTCCTGTGACACGGGCGGCGAAGATATCCCGGCAATCGTGCCGCCGGAAACGCACCCCGGTCAACACGCGAAGATTTTTTCGACGCTCGAAAAAATCTGGCCGGGGCAGTTTTTAAGGCAAGATGTGGCCTTGGTCAATTCGCCGCGAGAGCGGTTGCACGCCGTGAAAACAGTGCCGACAACGGGCTGTCCGGCCGTGCCAGCGCGCGTTCCGCCGCAAGCGCCCTCGCCAGCGCGCCATCACCGGAACGCAATGCCGCTTCGATCAGTGTCAGGTCGATGACGTCGCGTTGTGCGTGGCTGCCGCCGAAGCGATGGGCGATTGCCCGCATCGGCCGGATCAGGCGTATCGTCCCGGCATAATTGCCCTCGCCGAATGCCTTGATGGCGAGCGTCAGGGGATGGCCGACATCCCTGGTGAAACCGGCGTTGTCGTCCTTGCCGCGCATCGCCTCGCGCTGCGCCTCGAGCAAGTTGCGGGCCGGCGCTTCGAGGCCGGCACCGACAAACGCCATCATCGCGTGGGCGTCGTTGAAGGCATAGTGGCCGGCGCTGGCCATGGGCAACCAGTTGGCGGCGAGCGTCGCCCAGCGCTCGCCGACATCGACGCCACCGAGATGCAGCCGCCACAGGATCGCCGAGGCATCGACCATGTTGAGCGCCAGCATCGAGCGTTCGCCATAGATCGGCCCGTCATAGAGCGCCAGCACCTCGTCGATTTCGCCGAGATCATAGTGGAACAGTGCCAGATGCCACCAATTATGCACCTGCAGGAAGCTGTCCCGCGTCCACGCTTCGGGATTGGCGCGCATCCACAGAATGCCGTCCTTCTGCCGGCTCTGCATCTCCATGACATGGGCCACCGCATGCTGGGCCCAGCCGTCGCGCGGCTCGATATCGACCGCCGTGCGGCCAAGTTTTTCGGCGCGCGCGTAATCGCCCATTTCCTCCAGGCCAAAGGCCTGCATGCCGAGTATGGCGTGATAGCCCGGCATGTCGCTCTGCCAGGACGGCAGCGCGCGACCGATGCGGTCGCGCAGCATGCGCGCATTGCCGGTGAAGAAGTCGATCTGGTGGCCGGTCTGCAGCGCCAGCGCATCGAGCGGAAACTCGATGGCGATATCCTCCAGCACGCGGGCGGCCTCGTGCCAGCGTCCCTCCGCAAGGTGGCCAAGGGCGGCGACATGCGCCTGCTCGCGTGTTGTCGCGGCAAGCGGCAGCGCCGCCTCGTGACATGCCTTGGCCACCGCCGTCGCCTCACGCTCTGTGGCGAGGCCAAAGAGATAACCCTTGAACACCTGCGCCATGACGAAGCCGGGATCTTCGGCGATTGCCCGGTCAACGGAACCGACCGGATCGCCGATGAAGCACTGCAATTCGCGAACAGCCCGGCTGTAGGACGAGAGCCCGGCCTCCGTCGCGCCAGACAGTGTCAGGCCGAATGCATCGCTCACCGCCATGGTCCGTCCTCAGTTGCCCGAGCGCATCGCCACTGTCGCGATGCCGGCGCCGACCAGCAGCGTGCCGCCGGTGCGGTTGAAGATGCGGATCGCCTTTGGGTTGCGCACCACGTTGCGCGCCCTTGCCGCGATCAGCGCATAACCGAAGGCATTGGCGAAGGCGAGCGCCAGGAAGGTCGTCTCGAAGATCAGCATCTGTGTCCAGAAATCCGCATGCCGGTCGAGGAACTGCGGCAGGAAGGCGACAAAAAAGGTGATGCTTTTCGGATTGAGCGCGGTAACCAGCCAGGCGTGCGCCGTCATTTTCGCCGATGACACTGCATCGGTGCGCGGTTCGGCCCGGAGCGCACCGCCGGCGCGAAACAGCTTGATGCCGAGATAGATCAGATAGCCGGCGCCGATCACCTTCAGCACGGTGAATACGGTGGCGGACGCCGCCAGCAGCGCGCCGATACCCAGCATCGACAGTGTCATCGCGGTGAAGTCGCCGAGCGCCACGCCGACTGCCATCGGCAGCGCGGTGCGCCAGCCCTGGCCGAGCGCATAGGACACCACCAGCAGGATGGTCGGACCTGGAATGACCAGAAGGACTGCCGAGGCAGCGGCAAAGGCGGCCCAGTTTTCGAAGGACATTTTCTTCTCCTTGAGCTCAAAGAAGAGGATAAATCCTTGGCCTCGCGCAGATGTAAAGAGGCAAAATCGAAAAAGCCCCTCGTTAACGCCAGGCGGCTGGCCTTCACGCTTTTTCAACCATGATTGGCGAAAATGCCTGCTATACGGCCGGAGCGTGTTTCCCGCCGACAGCGTAGGGTTTGGGTGAATGCGTGAGTTGCCGCACGGTCTGTCGCTGCCGCATATTGGCGACGCAATCGAAACCGAAATACAGCTTTCCCGTCGCACGGTGCTGTCCGGCGCCGGCGCGCTGGCGCTGCTCGGCATCGCCGGCTGCAGCCAGACGCTGGATTTGCCGTCGCTTCAGCTCGACGACGTCACCACCGGCTCGATCCGGCCCATCCGTCCGAGTATCAGCGTCGACAAGAACATCACCAGCCCCGACGTGATGTACGCTTCGCTCACCGACGGTGGCTTCAATGTGCCGGAAGTGCCCTATCTCAAGGTCAAGCCGGAGTTCCGCCGCCAGATCGTCGTCGATCCGACCGGCGAGCAACCCGGCACCATCGTCGTTCACTCGCAGGAACGGCTGCTCTATTTGGTGCAGCCCGGCGGCGATGCGATCCGTTACGGCGTCGGCATCGGCAAGGACGGGTTCCGCTGGTCCGGCCGCGCCAACATCCAGTATGGCAAGGAATGGCCGGTCTGGACCCCGCCGCCCGAGATGATCGCCCGCAGGCCGGAACTGTTGAAATGGCAAAGCGGACAGCCGGGCGGCCTCGACAATCCGCTCGGCGCGCGTGCCCTCTACATCTATCAGAACGGCAGCGACACCGGCTATCGCATCCACGGCTCGCCCGAATGGTGGAGCATCGGCCAGGCGATGTCGTCGGGCTGCGTGCGCCTGATCAACCAGGACATCATCGATCTCTACAGCCGCGTCTCCAAGAAGAATCCGGTCGTCGTCGTCTGACCGGCGGCTGCTGCCCTTCGTCATCGACTCTGCCGTTGCGCGATGCCGCAAGACAGGCGAATGTGCCTGCGATTTTCACCGCCCGGGAGACGTGAACAATGGCCGGAACTTTTGTCATCGCGCAAGGCGGCGGCCCGACCGCCGTCATCAACCAGACGGTGGTTGGCGCCGCGCTCGAAATCCGCAAGCGGCATCCCGGCGCCAAGGTGCTTGGTTCCATCCACGGCGTGCGCGGCATCCGCGACGGCAATTACGTCGATCTTTCGGCCATCCCCGAGGACCGCCTGCGATTGATCGCGGCGACGCCGAGCGCCGCGCTTGGTTCGACGCGCGACAAGCCGGATGCCGCCTATTGCGACCTCATCCTCAACGGCTTGAAGAAAGCCGGCGCCGATGCCTTCATCTATATCGGCGGCAACGACACCTCGGGCACGCAGCAGATCCTCACCGACGCCGCCGGCGGCAAGATCGCCTTCGTGCATGCGCCGAAAACCATCGACAACGATCTCGAGGAGAACGATCACACGCCCGGCTTCATGTCGGCGGCCGAGTTCGTCGCTGGAGCATTCCTTTCGGTCGATCTCGATTTCCGCGCTCTGCCGGGCATCTATGTCGGCATTGTCATGGGGCGGCATGCCGGTTTCCTGACGGCCGCGTCCGCGGCCTGGCAGCTCGATCAGGACAGCGGCCCGCATCTCGTCTACGTACCGGAGCGGCCGTTCTCCGCGGCGGGCTTCATCGACGACGTTCGTGCAACGCTCGACCGCCACAAGCGCTGCATCGTTGCCGTCTCCGAAGGCGTCAGCACCGCCGACGGCAAAGCGCTGGTCGAAAGCCTGGTGCCGCCGGAAAGGCTGGAGCGCGACCAGCATGGCAACGTCAAGCTGTCGGGCAGCGATCTGCCGGCAGCCTTGGAGCGCGCACTCGCCGAAGGATTGCCGGGCAAGCGGGCGCGCGTCGATGCGCTCGGCTATATGCCGCGCGGCTATGTCGGCGCCATCAGCGCGGTGGACGCGCAGGAGGCCTTCGATGCCGGTGCCTTCGCGGTCACGGTGGCCGACGAGGGCGGCGGTTCGGTGGCGCTGCAATATGACGGCAAGAAAACCGTGCTGAAGAAGGTGCCGCTGAAGAACGTCGCCGGCAAGACGCGCCATATGCCGGATGATTTCATGCTGCCGGACGTCAACCGGCTGTCCGATGCGGGGATGGCCTATCTGAAGCGGCTGGTCCCGCAAAAGTACAAGGTCGGCAAGCCGTTCGTCTGATGCGGCGTTGATCTGATGGACAGCTGGTTCAGCAAAACCATCGTCGACGCCAAGACGACGATGCTGACCGAGCCCTTCGTGCACGAATTCGTGCGCGCCAACATCTGGCATCTGCGCGGCCGCGATGTCGACCTGCTGGTCGACACCGGCATGGGGATCTGCCCGCTGGCGCCGCAGATCGACACGCCGTCCGGCAAGCCGCTGCTCGTCGTCGCCACGCATATCCATCTCGATCATGTCGGCTCGCTGCACGAGTTTCCGCTGCGGGCAGGGCCGCGCCACAGCGCCGCACAGTTCGACAGCATGGATGAAGCGGTGACCTACGCCTACATGTTCCATGATCTGGAAGGCGCCGTCTCCAGGCTGCCGGCAAAGGGCTGGAAGGCGGCCGATTACAGGATTCAGCCGGCGCCTCTGGCCCGGACCCTGGACGAGGGCGATAGGATCGACCTCGGCGACCGCCAATTCCGCGTCCTGCATCTGCCCGGCCACTCTCCGGATTCGATCGCGCTGTTCGACGAGGCTGACGGCCTGTTCTTCGCCGGCGACGCCATCTACGACGCCATGCTGATCGACGACCTGCCGGATTCGGATCGTGCCGCCTATCGCCGCACGATGCAGCGCCTGCTCGAGCTGCCGATCCGGATCGGCCATGGCGGCCATGGACCGAGCTTCGATGGCAGGCGGATGCGCGAGATCGCCACCACCTATCTCAGCCGGACCGACCGGAAAGGCGAATAGGAGGTCTCGGCTGAGGCGGCGCAAATCTGAGGCGATTTGTCTTGGGCAGCTATTTTGTTCTTGCTTTGTGCCGGCAGCTATGCTACTAATATCGGTATGGTGCTGATTCGCCCCAACCGACCCGCCCCTCCCGAGGCGGGTTTTGTATTTTCGGGTTTCGGCGGCAACGCCGCGAGGCGGTTGCCGGCTGGAAATTAAATCTTCGTAATATTATCTGGAAACCATAATCGGCGCCCTAGATGCGGGGCTGTCGATCCGGTCGGCTGCCGTGACAGGCGAGACAGGCAAGGCCGACGACCGACGCGCCGATGAATTGTTCCGGTGACGGAACGTCGCGGCGCAAGACCAATCTCTCGCCCGGACAACGGCCATGTCACCAATCCAGACCCTTCGCAGACATCGCGTCGCCGCTCTGCTGGGCGCCGCGCTGATCGTCAGCCCCTTCGCCCTGTCCTTCGCTCCCAGGCTGAATGATGTCCTGGCGGCAACAGTGACCCCACCTGTCACCGGCATGACGGCGCCCCGCGGCTCGTTCGCTCCGGTCGTGGCGGCCGACAAACCGGCAGTGGTGACGATCACCACCCTCATGAAATCGGCGCAGTCGGACACCACGAGCGAGGCCTCCCCATTCGGTGGCAACGAGTTCGGTGGCAACTCGCCTTTCGACGACTATTTCCGCCGTTTCTTCGGTGACCAGGGACTGCCCGCCCCCAAGACACCGCCGGAACAGGCGCCGCGCACCGAGGCCCTCGGCTCAGGCTTCATCGTCGGTGCCGACGGCATGATCGTCACCAACAATCACGTCGTCGACGGCGCCCAGTCGGTCAAGGTGATGCTCGACGACGGCACCGAGCTTCCCGCCAAATTGATCGGCCATGACACGAAGAACGACCTTGCCGTGCTCAAGGTCAACGCCGGCAAGCCCTTGCCGACCGTCAAATGGGGCGATTCGGACAAGCTCATGCCGGGCGACCAGGTGCTCGCCTTCGGCAATCCTTTCGGCCTTGGCACCACGGTCACCGCCGGCATTGTCTCGGCGCGCGGCCGCGATCTGCACAGCGGCCCGTTTGACGACTTCATCCAGATCGACGCACCGATCAACCGGGGCAATTCCGGCGGCCCGCTGACGGATGTGTACGGCGATGTCGTCGGCATCAACACCGCGATCTTTTCGCCGAATGGCGGCAGCGTCGGCGTCGGCTTCGCCATCCCCTCGGACCAGGCGCAAAAGGTCGTCGCCAAGCTGATGAAGGGCGGCTCCATCCAGTACGGCTATCTCGGCGTCCAGATCCAGCCGGTGACGCCTGATGTGGCGAGCGCCATCGGCCTCGATCACCCTACCGGCGTGCTGGTCGCGCAGGTCAGCGACGGATCGCCGGCCGCCAAGGCCGGCATCGAGACCGGCGATGTCATTACCAGCTTCGCCGGCCAGGACATAAAGGATCCGAGGGATCTGTCGCGCGCCGTCGCTGACGTTGCGCCTGGCACGAGGGAAGCCCTCAATGTCTGGCGCAAGGGGAAAAGCCTGCAGATCTCCGTCGAGATCGGGCGCAACGAAGACGACACGGCGACGGGATCGGTGACCGGCGATTCAGGTCAGCCGTCGACGGGGCAGGGCCTTCGCGCACCGGCGCTCGGTCTCGGCCTGATGGACGTCACTCCTGATGTGCGCCAGGCAATGAACCTGCCAGAAAACCAGCACGGCGCACTGGTCGAGCGCGTCGACCCGAACAAGGCGGCGTCGGCTTCCGGCATCCAGCCCGGCGACATCATCGTCGGCGTCGACCAGACTCCGGTGAGGAGCGCCAGGCAGGCAAATCAGGCGATTGTGCAGGCTGCCAAATCCGGCAAGAAATCGGTGCTGCTGCTTGTCGAGCGCGGCGACGCCCAGATGTTCGTCGCCGTCCCCTTCGCCAGCGGCTGAAGCGGGCGCCGCGCTGCCAAGATCGATGTAGAGCATTGCCGCTGGGCCGGAGCCAAGATTTCGGTTGCCCGCGCTCGCGTCTTCGAGAAAACTGACAAAGGTCGATTGGACCTTGCGCAAACGGATATTCTCGATGGTTACCCGAGGTTTCTCTTCCGGACGAAAGCCGCCGACGGATACGGATGCACGTATCCCGCCGGGGCAATATCTCGAGCAAGGTTTCCCGGTCCTGTCGGCCGGCCCGACGCCGCATGTCCGCACCGAGGATTGGTCGTTCACGCTTAAGCACGGGCCGCGGCCGATCAAGAAGTGGAACTGGGCCGAGTTCAACGCGCTGCCCTTGACCAAGATGACGCGCGACATCCATTGCGTCACCGCATGGACCAAGTTCGACACGGCGTGGCAGGGCGTGCTCGTCGACGACATCCTTGCCGACGCCGGCATCGAGCCGCCCACCGCCTTCACGCTGGCGCTGGGTTTCGACGGCTATTCCACCAACGTGCCGACGAAGGATCTCACCGGCGGCAAGGCGATGGTGGCACTGCTTTACCAGGGCAAGCCGATCACTCCCGACCATGGCGGCCCGGCCCGGCTGCTCGTTCCGCATCTCTATTTCTGGAAATCGGCCAAATGGCTGAACGGGCTGCAGTTCACAGAGCGTGACGAGCCGGGTTTCTGGGAGTTGCGAGGCTATCATATCTATGGCGATCCGTGGCGCGAGCAGCGCTACACGAACGATCCATGAGCGACGCACCGGCGGCGCAGTCGCCCTGGCAGACGGTCACCATCACCCGCATCCAAAAGCGCACGCCGCGCGTCACCAGCTTTTTCCTGCAGCCGTTGCGGCCCTTCGTCTACCGCGCCGGACAGCATGTCGATGTCAGGCTGACGGCGCCGGACGGCTATCAGGCGCGCCGCTCCTACTCCATCGCCTCGGCGCCGGAAGCCGGCGAGACCATCGAGCTGGCGATTGAAAAACTCGAGGACGGCGAGGTCTCGCCGTTCTTTCACGAGATCGCGGCGGTGGGCGACGAGGTCGAATTGCGCGGGCCGCTCGGCGGCCATTTCGTCTGGTCCGACGGCGATGGCGGCCCGCTCCTGCTCGTCGGCGGTGGGTCGGGCGTGGTGCCGCTGATGTCGATGCTCCGTCACCGGGCGATGCGGGGATCGCTGGTCGCCGCCGCCCTGGTGTTTTCGGCGCGGGTCTGGGACGAGGTGATCTTTCGCGACGAACTGATCGACCTCGCCGAGCGCCGGGATGGCTTCGACCTGGTGCTGACGCTGACGCGCGAGCCGGCCCGCCGTCCGGCGGATTATGCGCGGCGGGTCGACGCCGCGATGATGGTGCAAGCCATGACCAGGCTGCCGGCGCCGCCGAAGCTCGCCTTTGTCTGCGGCTCGAACGCATTCGTGACGGCCGCCGCCGAGGCACTGATCGATGCCGGGGTGCCTGCGGCACTCATCCGCACCGAACGTTACGGGGTCTGACCCGGTTCTGCTTGCCCGGTTGCTGCCTTCGTTGGGCGGCATAAGGCAGGCCAAAAGCAGCCGCAACGCCGACGCCGCATTCGGCCGAAATGGTTAAAGATTCGACAAAGAACCTCGGCTGCGACTTTTATCGGTTTAAAAAATCGAACCGAACGGTTCGTTTCTGTTGACAATGCGTGCAGGACGCTGTGAACGCTGCCTCCCAAGTCACCTTGCAGCCAGACCGAGGCGATAGACTATCTGCTTGACATTAAACGATAAAAATGTGGCGAAGGGAATCTCTGGCACAATTTCAAGGTGTAGATTCTTGGTCCACACCAAAAAACTTCGTGATTGGAAACTGGCCATTGGCTTTCCCACATCGGGGCTGTCCGAACGACGCGAATTCCCCCCAAGGCACGCCGCTAGACGGACGGAAAACTAAGATACTGGAGTACTAAAAAATGAAAAAGATCGCTCTTGCCGCCGTCGCCGTTTTGGCCATCACCGGCAGCGCCTTCGCTGGCAGCGACAACTTTGGTTCCAAGGGTGCGAACCAGCCTGCCGCTGCGGTCGACAGCTCGTATACGGCTTCCATTCAGAAGCCGGCTCATGCTGACCAGCAGGCTGTCCAGGGCGCCGACCGTAACCTCTTCGGCAACAACTAACAGCCGATCCCAGCATCAGGGCGGCGGGCATATCCGCCGTCCGGGGATCTGAAAAATTCAGGAGTATTAAGATGAAAAAGATCGTTCTTGCTGCCGCCGCCGTTTTGGCCATCACCGGCAGCGCCTTCGCCGGCAGCGACAACTTTGGTTCCAACGGAGCCAACCCGCCTGCTGTCTCGGTCGACAGCTCCTACACGGCTTCCGTCAAGACGTCGAACCAGGCTGAAAAGCAGCCGGTTGTCCAGGGCGCCGACCGTAACCTCTTCGGCAACAACTAACAGCCGATCCCACCATCAAGGCGGCGGCATGCCCGCCGCTTGATTTCGAAAATCCAGGAGACCCAAAATGAAAAAGATTGTTCTTACTGCCGCCGCGCTCTTGATTGCCGCCGGCAGCGCTTATGCCCGCAACGACAATGTTGGCGGGACCGACATCAACAAGCAGTCGACCGTCAACGTCGACAAGACGCAGACGTATTCGGTGCGGGACAGCAACTCGCCGATCTACAAGCTGCTGAATTCGTCTGGCGATGTGCCCAAGTCCGCGCCTCAGGGCGCCGACCGCAACCTCTTCGGCAACAACTAGAGCAATTCCAGGAAAAGTGTGAAACGGTTTTCCCGGGAAAAGCGTGTAGCGCTTTCCCTTGGGAATTGCGTCAAAACAAAGAGATAGAGCGGTTCGGCGTTCCGTGAAACGATGAACCGCTCTATCGGCCGAACTGGAATTCCAGACAAGAGGGCGGGGGGCCGGCCCCCGGCAGTATGTGTATTAAAAGGCGGCGAGCCGCCGAAGTAAACACCCCGTGTTGTTGGGGAAAACGCCGCCAGAAAGCGGCCG
>NZ_JAMYMO010000050.1:0-32553 GCF_040318575.1 Mesorhizobium sp. M1088
CATCACCGAACACTCTCTCCACGGCATCAACACCTCCGGCCAAAAGCCAAAAGTGTTACCCATGTGTCCGGTACAAAACGTCACCTATGTCTCAGGCCGCGCATATTGTCCAACCCGGAGACATAGGTAACAGATTGTACCTAAGACATGGGTGACAACCTCGTGCCGAACGCATGCAGTGGCTTTAGCCGCCCGCCCCATCGTCCATCATCGTGCCGGTGAGCGCCTCATACGCTCTGCTGCACAGCTGTGAATGCGGACAATCCTTCAAGATAAGCACTGGCACCACGGTGAGAACCGCTGCGGCAAGGATTTGCAGGCAAAGACCGACGGCGCTTACCTTCCTGCCGAACACACCGGCCAGGAAAAAGTAGAGACCCTGGGCCATGCAGGCTGCCGTCAGAATGCCCAGAAGCGTGCTGGTCGCTCTTGCGAAGGGCGTTATGTAGCCGTCGGGAAAACCCGACATGCCGAGATCCATCGACCATTGCAGCGCCAGCATGACACTCAGTGCTGACCAGACGAGGGCCGTCATACAAGTGAACAGCATCTGCTTTGGTTTGTTGCTCGGATCGGCCATCGGAATCACGTCGGGATTGCTTGCGGTGACATGCGCAAGCTCTCGGTCAGATCAGCGAGACGTTGCCGCCGGGATGGCGTTCGAGCCGTCCGGCGAGGTCGAGCTCCAGCAGCACCATGAACACTTGAGCGGGATGCAGGCCGGTGTGACGGATGATCTCGTCGACTGCTACCGGCGTCGGGCCGAGCGCCTCGACGACGCGGTCGCGGTCGTCCTCGCGCGGCGGCGGTGTTGCTGAAAAGTCGGGCGGCTCTTCAAGCGGCGATGTCCTTGGCGACCAGCCGCCGACCAGCGGCGCTATCGCACTGGTGATATCGGCGGCCTCGGTGACAAGGATGGCGCCGTCCTTGAGCAGGCCATTGGTGCCGGCGGCGCGCGGATCGAGCGGCGAACCGGGAACGGCGAAAACCAGCCGGCCCATCTCGCCGGCAAGCCGGGCGCTGATCAGTGAGCCGGAGCGCTGTGCGGCCTCGACCACCACCAATCCCAATGCAGCACCGGCGACGAGCCGGTTGCGGCGCGGAAAATCCTGTGCGCGTGGCTGCCAGCCAAACGGCATTTCGGAAATGATGGCGCTGCCGCGCTCGGCGATCTCGTCGCACAGGCCGGCATTTTCGGGCGGGTAGGGCAAATCGAGGCCGCCGGCGAGCACGCCGATTGTGCCAGTCGCAAGGCTGCCCTGGTGCGCGGCCGTATCGATGCCGCGCGCCAGGCCGGAGACGATGCCATAGCCGTCGCGGCCGAGATCCGCCGCCAGCATTCGCGCCATCTTGATGCCGGCCAGCGATGCGTTGCGAGCGCCGACGATGGCGACCGCTGGCAAGCGGAACACCGCGCTATTGCCCCTGACCGCGAGCAGCGGCGGCGGATGATCCATGCTTTTCATCAGCGGCGGATAATCCGCTTCGCCGATGCCGACGAAGCGGGCGCCAGCCCGCCGGGCGGTCTCCAGCTCCGCCTCGGTCTCGGCAATGGACGGGATGCGGACGATTTTTTTGGCGCCACCCGAAATCATCAGCTCGGGCAGCATCGATAGCGCTGCTTCGGCCGAACCGAACCGGTTGATCAGGTCGCGAAAGGAAGCCGGGCCGACATTCGGCGTGCGGATCAGACGAAGCCAGCTCAGCCGCTGCCGGTCGCTGAGGCGCGGCCCAGCGTCGGGCTCGCTCACTCCTTGGCCCCGATCTTACCCTCGGTGCCGGCAAGCAGCCGCGCAATGTTGGCGCGGTGCTTTACGATGACGATTAGGCTCATCGCCGCGAAAAGCCCGGCAATCTGCGGCGTGCTCAGGAAATACAGCGCCATGGGCACCACGACTGCTGCCGTCAGTGCCGCAAGCGAGGAGAAGCGGAACAGGAAGGCCACCGCCAGCCAGACGACGGCGAAGATCAGCGCCGCCTGCCAGGCAAGGCCGATCAGCACGCCAAGGTAAGTGGCGACACCCTTGCCCCCCTTGAAGCCGAGCCAGACCGGAAAGAGATGACCTAAAAACGCGCCGAAGCCGGCCCAAAGTCCGAACTCGGGCGCAAAGCGGCCTGCGATCAGCACCGCCGCGGTGCCTTTAAGGGCGTCGAGCAGAAGCGTGGCCGCGGCCAAGCTCTTGTTGCCGGTGCGCAGCACATTGGTGGCGCCGATGTTGCCGGAGCCGATGTTGCGCACGTCGCCGAGGCCGGCGGCACGGGTGATCAGCAGGCCAAACGGGATCGAGCCGAGAAGATAGCCGAACACCAATGCCAAGACGGGACTGTAAGCCATTGTTTCCCCGAACTTTCCTTGGCTGAGCGGATTTTAAGCCGTGACACCTGTTTTCGTCCTAGGCCGAAAACACTGTGCGGCCCGCCACCATCGTTTGCAAGACCTTGCCTTGCAGTCGTGCGCCTTCGAAACAGGTGTTTTTCGAGCGTGAGCGGATGCCGCTCTCGCTGACGACCCATGGCTCGTCCAGATCGACGAGCGAAAGGTCGGCCAATGCCCCCGGTTTCAGCGTGCCGCCGGGCAGGCCGAACAATCTTGCCGGCGCGGTCGACAGTGTCTCGACCAGCCGGAGCAGCGTCACGTCGCCATTGTGATAGAGCCGCAGCGCTGCGCCTAGCAGCGTTTCCAGGCCGATGGCGCCGGCCGCGGCATCGGCAAAGGGAAGGCGCTTGGTGTCGACGTCCTGCGGGTCGTGCGAGGAGACGATGAGATCGATGGTGCCGTCCTTGATCGCTTCGATCATCGCCAGCCGGTCTTCCTCGGCGCGCAGCGGCGGCGTCAGCCGGAAGAAGGTGCGGTACTCGCCGACATCATTCTCGTTGAGCGACAGATTGTGGATCGACACGCCTGATGTGACATTGGCGCCATCGGCTTTCACGCGTGCTACCGCGCTTGCCGCCATAGCCGTCGAAATCTTGGCAGCGTGATAGGCGCCGCCGGTCAGGCGAGCCAACGCGAGATCGCGCTCCAAGGGGATCGATTCGGCTTCGCGCGGAATGCCGGCAAGGCCAAGCCAGCTTGCGTAAAGGCCTTCGTTCATCACGCCGGCCGAAGCGAGGTCGGCGTCTTGGGTTTCATGCGCGATGACGCCACCGAAATCGCGCGCATAGGTCAGCGCGCGGCGCATCACCAGCGCGCTGGCAATAGAATGCCGGCCATCGGTGAAGGCGACCGCGCCGGCCTCGCGCAGCAGGCCGAATTCGGTCATCTCGCGGCCTTCCAGCCCCTTGGTGATCGCTGCTGCCGGCAAGATGTTGACGATGGCGGTGTCCTTGGCGGTGCGCAGCACGAACTCGACCAGTGCGACATTGTCGATCACCGGGTCGGTATCGGGCATCATGACGATTGAGGTGACGCCGCCGGCCGCCGCAGCGATGCTCGCCGAAGCAATGGTCTCCCGGTGTTCGCCGCCGGGTTCGCCGATGAAGACGCGCGCGTCGATCAATCCGGGGATGATAGTCTTGCCGGCGCAGTCGATGATGGTGGCGCCGTCGGGCGCGCCCTGGTTCAAGGCCGCCTTGCCGGCGGCAACGATTTTGCGGCCTTCAACGATGACGGTGCCGACCTCATCGATGCCGCGCGACGGGTCGACGATGTGGGCCCGGCGGAAGACCGTAATGCTCATTAGGCGCGGCCCTCGTGATTTCGACGGGGGTCGAGCAGCGCTTCCATAACCGCCATGCGCACGGCGACGCCCATCTCAACCTGTTCCTGGATAACGCTTTGCGGGCCGTCGGCGATCTCGGAGGCGATCTCGACGCCGCGGTTCATCGGGCCGGGATGCATGACCAGCGCACCGTCCTTGGCCGCCTTCAGCTTCTCCGCGTCGAGGCCGAAATAGCGGAAATATTCGCGCACCGACGGTACGAAAGCGCCTTCCATGCGTTCGCGCTGCAGGCGCAGCATCATTACCACGTCGGCGTCCTTCAGACCCTCGGCCATGGAACGTGTGACGATGACGCCCATCTTCTCGATGCCGGCGGGCAAAAGCGTCGAAGGGGCGACGACCCTGACCTGGGCACCAAGCGCGTTGAGCAGGATGATGTTGGAGCGGGCCACGCGCGAATGCAGGATGTCGCCGCAGATCGCCACGATCAGCTTCGACAACGGACCCTTGACGCGGCGGATGGTCAGTGCGTCGAGCAGCGCCTGGGTAGGGTGCTCATGGGCGCCGTCGCCGGCATTGACCACCGAACAGCCAACTTTTTGGGCAAGAAGTGCTGCCGCGCCGGCCGATTGATGGCGGATGATCAATATGTCGGGACGCATGGCATTCAGCGTCATCGCCGTATCGATCAGCGTCTCGCCCTTTTTCACCGACGAACTCGCTACGGACATGTTCATGACGTCGGCGCCGAGCCGTTTGCCGGCCAGCTCGAATGACGATTGCGTACGGGTCGAGGCTTCGTAGAAGAGATTGATCTGGGTGCGGCCGCGCAGCGTCGATGTCTTCTTGTCCGACTGCCGCGAGATGGCAACGGCCCTGTCCGCCCGGTCGAGCAGAAGCTCGATGTCGGCAGGGGAAAGATCGCGGATGCCCAGAAGATGGCGGTGGGGATAAAGCGGCAGGGACGATGCGTCGGTCATCTCAAGTCGCTGCTATAGGGGGGAGGCTCCGCGGCTGCAAGCACCGGCTTGGGATTGGATTGGTTCTCCCCGGTATTTTCGTCGCGCGCCGCTGGCCATAGGCTATAAACCGCCTTGGCTTTGGATTCGCAGCCTTCAGGTGATAAGGACGAAGCGTGACCGACGACGTGACCAACCAGCCGCCGCCGCTGGCCGGCGGCAACGCCTGGCGGGGCGATCCGTTGCTGATCCAGCTTGCCGAGCGCTTTTCCGATCCGGTGCGCAAGGACCTCGACGGGCTTGGCCGGTTCGTTCTGACCCATGAGGCGCAGGAACTTGCCCGTCTTGCCAATGTCGAGATGCCGAAGCTCAGGACCCATGACCGCCAGGGCCGGCGCATCGACCAGGTCGAGTTCCATCCCGCCTATCACGCGCTCATGCGCCGCTCTGTTGCCAACGGGCTGCATTCGTCGGTCTGGGAGAATGGCGACGCCGAGATCGGCCGGCGCCACCAGGTGCGCGCTGCACGCTTTTACCTCACGGCTGAGCTCGAGACCGGACATCTCTGCCCGATCACCATGACCAGCGCTTCGCTGGCAGCGCTGATGGCCAGCCCGAAGCTGTTTCGCGAATGGGCGCCTCGGGTGACGACGCGCAAATACGATCAAAGCCAGAAGCCTCCGGTCGAAAAAGCCGGGCTGACGCTCGGCATGGGCATGACCGAGAAGCAAGGCGGCACCGATGTCCGTGCCAACGTCACCAGGGCCGAGCGCGCCGGCAGCGGGTTTTATCGCCTGACCGGCCACAAATGGTTCATGTCGGCGCCGATGTCGGATGCCTTCCTGGTGCTCGGACAGGTGCCGGAGGGACTGTCGTGCTTTCTCGTTCCCCGCCTGCTCGGCGACGGATCCGGCAACGGCTTCCGTTTTCAACGGCTGAAGGACAAGCTCGGCAACCGATCCAATGCCTCGTCGGAGGTGGAATTCGTCAATGCCATCGGCGAGATGGTCGGCGAGCCCGGCGCGGGCGTGAAGACGATCATGGACATGGTGACCCTGACGCGGCTCGACTGTGCCGTCGCCTCATCGGCGATCATGCGGGCCGGACTGGCCGAGGCCGTCCACCACACGCGCCACCGCAAGGTGTTCGGAACCAATCTGGTCGAGCAGCCGCTGATGCAGCGGGTGCTGGCCGATATGGCGCTCGACGTTGCCGCCGCTACTGCGCTGTCGTTCCGGCTGGCGCGCTCCTTCGACGAGGCGGCCGGCGACCGCGGCGAGGCGGCCTTCGCGCGCGCCATGACGCCGGTCGTCAAATACTGGGTCTGCAAGATTGCGCCGCCGCTGCTCTATGAAGCGATGGAGTGCCTCGGCGGCAATGGCTATGTCGAGGAGGGGCCGCTCGCCCGCTACTATCGCGAAGCTCCGGTCAACGCGATATGGGAGGGATCCGGCAACGTCATGGCGCTCGACGTGCTACGTGTGCTGGGGCGTGCACCCGGCCTGTTCGATGACGTGCTGGCCGGCATCGACCGCGATCTCGGCGCCGGCGGACGCGGCACCGTCGGCGTGCTCAAAGCGGCAATGCAGGTCGCTGCAACCGACGAGGGCTCGGCGCGGCTCTTGACCGAGCAATTGGCATTGTCGGCGGCGGCGGCAGAGCTTCGCAGGTTGGGGGCAGGGCGGATCGCCGACGCCTTCGTCGAAACGCGCCTCGCCGGCCAGTGGCGCAATACCTATGGCATGATCGATTCCCGCCATGATGCGCGCATGATCATCGATACGCTCTACCCGCCGATCAACTAAGGGCCGTCGCCCAATTCGCTGCCGCTCTCGCGACCCTGTGGATGGCCGTTAACCTTAACGAATGGTTTCCATTGCGGCGGCCGGTGGCAAAGCCCAGTGTTATGGTTAAGGCAAGGATTGTTCAGCTTGAGCGGCTTTGCCCTGCGAAGCAGGAGCGTCATGCGGCATATTCTGAGCTCTTTTCTGGCATTGCATTGGGCGGCCGTTTTCGCCCTGCTGGCGTTCATTTGCATGGACGGGAATCGAGGCGTGGCGACGGCCCTTGGCGTACTGGGCGTTCCCGTCCAGAACACTCGATTTGCCGATCTCGAAAACGCCGTCGTCGTGGCGCCGCTCGCCGTGGCACTGCTTGTCGTCGCGGTGCTGTTCTGCTGGGCCTTTGTTGAAGCACTGACCAGCGACACGACCAACCCGGATCCCGCCGACAGCGTCATGCGAATCGCCTTCATTTCCGCCTTAGGCGTGCTGTCGCTGATCGTCATCGGCGGCGCCGCGCAAGGCATCAATGGGCTGTTCATGATTGTCGCGGTGCAATTGGCGGCACTTCTGGCGTCCTATGTCGCGGTGCTCGCGGAGCGGCGGTCGACCGTTGCCGCGGCAGCTCCAGGGACCGGCGAAATCCGAGCGGCCGCGCATGTCATGGCCAAGGCAGCGGCGCATAATTCCTCGCTTGCCCGCATTTCCGGCCGGCTGGATTCGAGGGATGACCGCTGATGCGCACCTTGTTCGCGCTGTGGGCGGCTCCGCTCCTCTTGTTTTGGGGCTGGTTCTTTCTGTCGCTCAACGACATCAATTTCGGCTATGTCATGCTGAGCCGCCAATTACACGATCTCGTCTTCCAGCTCTATGGACAGATGCTGGGCGTCGATCCGGCGCTCATTCCGGGCATGGTGGCGAAAGCTTGCGTATTCGACGGCGTGCTGCTGGTGGCGTTCTGGGCATTTCGCCGCCGCAAGACGATTGGTGGCTGGATCACGGCGATGCGCAACCGCTATTTCGACCAGGCATCGACGCCGAGCGCCTGAAGCCGGTCGAGAACGCCCTGGAGGATGAAAGCGGCCGCCGCTGAATCGATCTTGCCGGCGCGTTTCTTGCGGGAAAAATCCATCTCGATCAGTGTTCGCTCGGCCGCCACCGTCGACAGCCTTTCGTCCCAAAAGACGAACGGCAGATCGGTCAATCCAGCCATGTTGCGGACGAAAGCGCGGGATTTTTGGGCGCGCGGGCCTTCCGAGCCGTCCATGTTGATGGGGAGGCCGATTGCCACGGCGCCGGCATTCTCCTTCTGCAATAGGGCGAGCAGCACTGCGGCATCGAGCGAGAATTTCCTGCGCATGATGACGGGGCGCGGGTGCGCGAACGACAAGCCGCGGTCCGAAACCGCCACGCCGATCGTTTTGTCGCCAAGGTCGAGACCGGCCAGGGTCTTGCCGCCGCCCAGCCGGGCCGGCAACTCCTCGATGGTGATGATGCCCAACGGCTTTTCCTTTGACCGCGACGCCGCACGTCCTATACGCGCAAAGCGTGCGCGGCACTTTAATTTCGCCGTCGGCGTTCTATCCTCTACCGAAGCAAAAATCGAGGAAAGCATTGATGAAACTGACCTGGTACGGACATTCGGCATTCAGAATCGAAATCGAAGGCGCGAAAATCCTCATCGACCCCTATCTGGTCGGCAATCCGTCATGGGCGGGCGGCTGGGAAGGGCCGGCCGAAGGGATCACGCACGTGTTGCTCACCCATGGCCACAGTGACCACATCAGCGGCGCCGTCGAAGTGCTCAAGAAGAGCGGCGCGATGCTGGTCGCCAATTTCGAGATTTGCATGTACCTGGTCGGCAAGGGTGTCGGTGACAAGCAGATCAATCCCGGCAATATCGGCGGCACCGTCGATTGCGGCGGCTTCACCACCACCTTCGTTCAGGCTCTGCATTCATCGTCCTTTCCGGGCGAGGGTGGCCAGAATACCTATCTCGGCAATCCGGGCGGGCTCGTCCTGCACTTTCCCGAGGACAAGACGCTTTATCATATGGGCGACACCGACATTTTTTCCGACATGGCGCTGATCAACGAGTTGCACGAACCGAAGATCGGCATCGTGCCGATCGGCGACCGCTTCACCATGGGTGGCGCGGTAGCAGCCCTTGCCTGCCAGCGTTTCTTCAAGTTCGAGACGGTCGTTCCCGCTCACTTCGGCACATTTCCGATGATCGATCAGACTGCCGACAAATTCGTGGCCGGGCTGGATGGATCGGGTGTGAAAGTTGCGTTGCCGAAGATCGGCGAGACGATTACGCTGTAAAGAAAGCCGGTCCGGAACGATACGATGCGCTTGAGAAATTCTCTTTGCATTTCAATGCTGGTTGCCGCGTCGCCGACGCTGGCCGCGGAAAATTTCATCGAGGGCGTCTATCTGCAATCGGAGGACCTCTGCGCGCAGGCCAAAAAGGATACGCTGCAGACGGTGATCGAGGGCGGCAATATCGTGCTGTCAGCAAATGGCCTGGAAAGCATCGAATATAATTGTGAATTCCTGCAGATCACCAAAGCGACACGCTCACCGAGCTGGGCGGTGACCGCTATATGCCAGGAGCCGGGCTACGTCTTTCCCGATGTTCTCTCACTGACACAGATGAGCCCGAAGCAGATCGACCTGGTATCGGTTCGGCCTGCCGCCGACGAAGGCGAGCAGAGCGGCAACGGCGGCAGTTATTTCCTCTGCGACGGCGTGGCGATGCCATAGGGCAGTTGAAGGCACGATGCATGTTGCGTGGCACGCGCCGCGCCGCTATAGCGCTGGTTTTCCCGAGGCACAAACATGTCCGTTGATATAAAAACTGTGAAGCGCGTGGCGCATCTTGCCCGTATTGCGGTGAGCGAGGAGGATGCAGAGCGCATGACCGGCGAATTGAACGCCATTTTGGGCTTTGTCGAGCAGTTGAACGAGGTCGATGTTTCCGGCGTCGAGCCGATGACCTCGGTCACGCCGATGGCAATGAAAAAGCGCCAGGACGTCGTCACCGACGGCGGCAAGGCAGCCGACATCGTCGCCAATGCACCGGCGACCGAAGAAAATTTCTTCCTTGTGCCGAAGGTCGTGGAGTAGCAGGCCGATGGCAATCGACATCGCGGCTGAGACGCCGCTGCAGGACGATGTGCGTGGGCTGGTCGAGGAGCTCAACGCCACATTGCTGGAGCTGACGCCGCCGGAGCATTGCTACCATTTGACGGTCGAGCAGATGGCGGACCGCGACACGACCGTCTTCATCGCCCGCGACAACGGCCTTGCCATCGGTTGCGGCGCACTGAAGCGCCACGATGCTGTCGTCGGCGAGGTCAAGCGCATGTATACGCGACCTTCGCATCGCGGCCGCAAGATCGGCGCGAAGATTGTCGAGCGTATCGAGGCGCTGGCGCGCCAAGAAGGGCTTAAGCGTCTGGTTCTGGAGACGGGCGACCGTCATCCCGCCGCCTGGACCGTCTACGAACGCGCCGGTTTTTCGCGTTGCGGGCCGGTGCTGAATTATCCCGATTCCGAGTGGTCGGTGTTTTACGAAAAGAGCCTTGCCTGATGAGCGACCTTACCCAGCTGACGATTTCGCAGGCCCGCACCAAATTGCGCTCCAGGGAGATCACAGCCACCGAAATCACCGAGGCTTATCTATCGGCGGTCGAGCGAGCCAATCCGGCGCTCAATGCCTACGTCGTGGTCACCGACGACAAGGCGCGCGACATGGCCAAGACCTCCGACGCGAAACTGGCCAAGGGCGAGGGCGGGTCGCTCGAGGGTATCCCGCTCGGCATCAAGGATTTGTTCGGCACCGAAGGCGTCCACACCCAGGCCTGCAGCCATGTGCTGGACGGCTTCAAACCGCGCTACGAATCGACGGTCACCGCCAATCTGTGGGCGGATGGTGCCGTCATGCTCGGCAAGCTCAACATGGACGAGTTCGCCATGGGCTCGTCCAACGAGACCTCGCATTACGGGCCGGTCATCAATCCGTGGCGGCGTTCGCGCTTCGACACGGTGGTAATGCCGACGACACATCAGGGCGAGGGCGGCTTCGTTTCGGCGGGCGGCACCAGGACCGCGCGCACGTTGGACAATGCCCAACTGGTGCCGGGCGGTTCGTCCGGAGGCTCGGCATCAGCGGTCTCGGCCTTCCTGTGCGCCGGCGCCACCGCCACCGACACCGGCGGCTCGATCCGCCAGCCCGCCGCCTTCACTGGCACAGTCGGCATCAAGCCGACCTATGGCCGCTGCTCGCGCTGGGGGATCGTAGCTTTCGCCTCTTCGCTCGACCAGGCCGGGCCGATCGCGCGCGACGTCCGCGATGCCGCGATCCTGTTGAAGTCGATGGCTTCGGTCGACCCGAAGGACACGACGTCCGTCGACCTGCCGGTGCCGGACTACGAGGCGGCGATCGGCCGCCCGATCAAAGGCATGAGGGTCGGCATCCCAAAGGAATATCGTGTCGATGACATGCCCGCGGAGATCGAGGCGCTGTGGCAGAAAGGCATTGCCTGGCTGCGGGATGCCGGCGCCGAGATCGTCGATATCTCGCTGCCGCACACAAAATACGCGCTGCCGGCCTATTACATCGTGGCGCCGGCCGAAGCCTCGTCCAACCTCGCCCGTTACGACGGCGTCCGCTATGGCTTGCGCGTGCCCGGCAAGGACATTGTCGACATGTATGAAAAGACCCGCGCCGCCGGCTTCGGGCGGGAGGTCAAGCGCCGCATCATGATAGGCACCTATGTGCTTTCCGCCGGCTATTACGATGCCTACTATCTGCAGGCGCAGAAAGTTCGAACCCTGATCAAGCGTGACTTCGAAAATGTATTTGCAGCAGGCGTCGACGTCATCCTGACGCCGGCAACGCCTTCCGCTGCCTTCGGCATCGCCGACGAGGACATGGCCGCCGACCCGGTCAAGATGTATCTCAATGACATTTTTACGGTGACGGTGAACATGGCCGGGTTGCCAGGCATAGCGGTTCCAGCCGGGCTCGACGCCAAGGGGCTGCCGCTCGGCCTGCAGCTGATCGGCCGGCCTTTCGACGAGGAGACGCTGTTCCAGACCGCCCACGTCATCGAACAGGCGGCCGGCACATTTCAGCCGGAAAAATGGTGGTAGGATCGTTTCTCATCTGAGGGGTGAGGGATGTTCTTCTATGTCTCCAAGGTTCTGTGGCTCTTCGTCCAGCCGCTTAATCTCGCGATCATCCTGCTGCTGGCTGGATTGCTTGCGGCATTGGTCGGGCGCAAGAGGCTGTTTGCCACCGGCAGCGTGCTGGCATTCCTTGTCCTTGGACTCTCGGCGTGGACCTCGCTCGGCGCAGTGATGCTTAATCCGCTCGAGGAGCGTTTCCCTAGGCCAGCCCTGCCGGAACGAGTTGACGGAATCATTGTGCTCGGCGGCGGTATGGAGAGCGCCATCAACTTCGTCCGCAGCGGCTATGAACTCAACGCCAGTGGCGATCGAATGGTCGAGGCAGCGGTGCTGGCACTGCGTTTTCCGACAGCTAAGGTCGTCATTTCAGGTGGCCCCATTGCAATGGTCCGCGAAGACGAGGGCGATGCGGCGACAGCTCCACGCCTGTTCACTGCGCTCGGCGTGACGGCCGATCGGCTGGTCCTTGAGGGCAAATCACGCAACACCTACGAGAATGCGGTCTTCACCAAGCAACTGATCACGCCAAAACCGGGCGAGACCTGGCTGCTGGTGACCTCGGCCTTCCACATGCCGCGCGCCAAGGCGCTGTTCGACAAAGCCGGCTTTCCGACGGTTCCGTGGCCGGTCGACTACCGCACCTCCGGCAAGGAAGGCATCGGCCTGTTCCGCACGGATGCCAACGAAGCACTGCAGACCACAACCATCGCGACCCGTGAATGGATCGGGCTGATTGCCTACTGGCTGTCAGGCCGGATAGACCGGCCTTTTCCGGCGCCGGATGTTGGGCCGGGCGGCTGACCGAGCACTGCTTGTCGCGCCGCGGAGAAAAACTGCCGGCGCACCAGCACCGCCAGGAGCAGCAGCGTCGACAGGACGAACACCGTGGGATCGACGAACCAGCCGAGATAGCCGATCGAGAAGAACACGCCGCGCAGGCCCGAATTGAAATGCTTTCCGGCCAACATGTTCATGCGCGCGGCACGCCACACCGCCGTTTCGGTGACCGGATTGCGCGACGCCTCGCCATGTGGAATCGGCACGGCGCCGATCAGGATCGAGCAATAGTTGAACAGCCGGTAAGCCCAGCCGAACTTGAAGAAGGAAAAAGCCAGGATCAGCACCAGCCCGAACACCTTCGTCTGGAAGGCCGCGCGTGAAGACGTGGCGCCAAACGGCAGGTCGGTCAACACGGTCAGAACCTGATCGGAGGCGCCGAGCAGGGCAAAACAGCCGCCGATCGCAATCAGCGAACTCGAGGCAAAGAAGGCGGTTCCCTGCTGCAGGCCGCTCATGATGGCGGTGTCGACGATGCGGATCTCGCGCTCGGCCATGGTCCGCATCCAGGCCTCGCGCTGCGCGTTCATCGCCCTCGTCAGCGACATGCGGCTGACCAGCATTCCGTCGGCGGCGAGCGTATGCAGCACCCACGCGGTAAGGAAGAACCCCAGCGCCGCAAGGTCGGCCGTCGATAGGTGAAAGGAATCGCTCATGCGTTGCTTTTACCACAGGCGGCAGTAACGCTTCGATGGCCGAAGCTGGAATGTCGCTGCCGGAGCAAACAAGGTCGGCAGGCGCAGCGCCGCAATCTTCAAAACAGCGGAAAACATCATGGGAATTCCTATATGTAGACCTCAACAGGGTCCCAGGAGAAAACGCCCACGTGTTCCTTTCGGTTTTCGACTTGTTCAAGATCGGCATCGGCCCATCGAGTTCGCACACGATGGGGCCGATGACGGCCGCGCGGCGGTTTCTCGACGAGATTGCGGGAGACGACTGGCCGCGCCCGGCCGGCGCCAAGGTCGACCGGATCGCTGCCAGCCTGCATGGCTCGCTCGCCTATACCGGCATCGGCCATGGCTCCGATCGTGCCGTGGTGCTCGGCCTCGCCGGCCAGACGCCGCAGACGGTGGATCCCGACCTAGCAGACGGCATCGTCGCTAGCATCGCCGCCGAGAAGCGGATTTCGCCGCCCGGCCATCCGTCCTACCGTTTCGACCCGGCAACGGATCTGGTGCTGGATCGCAAGACGCCGCTGCCGGGTCACGCCAATGGCATGGCGTTTTCTGCCCATGATGCCGGCGACCGGTTGCTGCTGAGGCGCGTCTACTATTCGATCGGCGGCGGCTTCGTAGTGTCCGAGGAAGAACTGCAGCGGATGAAGGCGAGGGGCTCGGCGACAACCGAAGGCAAGAAGGTTCCGTATCCGTTCAGGAACGCCGTCGAAATGCTGTCCATGGCAGCGAAAAGCGGGCTTTCCATTGCCGAGATGAAGCGCGTCAACGAGGAGACACAGATGTCGCGCGGGGAGCTCGACGCCGGCCTCGACGGCATCTGGAGCGCCATGAAGGGCTGCATCGAGCGCGGCCTGTCGCAAGACGGCATCATGCCGGGCGGACTCAAGGTGCGCCGCCGTGCCCGGATGCTGCACGACAAGCTGCAGGAGCAATGGCAGCAGAACCGGCCTAACCCGCTGCTCGCCAACGACTGGCTGTCGATCTATGCGATGGCGGTCAATGAGGAGAACGCTGCCGGCGGCCGTGTCGTCACCGCGCCAACCAATGGGGCGGCCGGCACTCTGCCCGCAGTGCTGCGCTACTGGTTGCATTTCCATCCCGAAGCCGACCAGCCCAGCATCCGCGATTTCCTGCTGACGGCGGCGGCCGTCGGCGGCATCATCAAAACCAATGCTTCGATCTCGGGGGCGGAAGTCGGCTGCCAGGGCGAGGTCGGTTCGGCTTCGGCAATGGCTGCGGCGGGATTGTGCGCCGTCATGGGCGGCACGCCCGAGCAGGTCGAGAATGCTGCCGAGATCGCGCTGGAACATCATCTCGGCATGACCTGCGATCCGGTCGGCGGCCTGGTGCAGGTGCCGTGTATCGAGCGCAACGCGCTTGGTGCCGTCAAGGCGGTGACCGCCGCTTCGCTGGCCATCAAGGGCGACGGCGTTCATTTCGTGCCGCTCGATGCCGCGATCGAGACGATGCGCCAGACCGGCCTCGACATGAACGAAAAGTACAAGGAAACCAGCCTTGGCGGATTGGCCGTCAATGTCGTGGAGTGCTGAGCGCCAATCTGGCGGCATGGACCACCACTGTGGAGAAGTCGATCAGGCCGTTGACGCGTTCGCGTGCTGGACTAAACCTTAAACGATGTCTCTCAATCTCATAAAGCTTTGCGTCGGCTGTGACAGCGTCGAGGATCTGGAAGAGTGGATTGCCTTCCGTCTCGACGAGCGGCGCCGCGCCGGCGAACCGGCCGAGCACTACCACACCACCCGCATGGTGCCGACGCGTGGCGCCGAGATTACCGACGGCGGCTCGCTCTACTGGGTGATCAAGGGCAATGTCCAATGCCGCCAGCTGATCACCGAAATCCGGCCCTTCACCGATGACGAGGGCATCGGCCGTTGCCATCTGATCCTCGATCCCGAGGTCGTGCGCACTGACTGGCAACCGCGCCGTGCATTCCAGGGGTGGCGCTACCTGAAGCCGGCGGACGCGCCGGCCGATCTCGGCAAGGGCAAAGCCGGGCTGATCGAGATGCCGCCGAAGCTCAGGCGTGAGCTTGCCGATCTCGGCCTGCTCTGACGCCGAGAAACGCAAACGCCAAGATGACCAGCCGAAGCGCTGTCCGCAGGTGCCATCATCACAGGTCCTCCAGGTCGCCTCATCTGGGCTTGCAAGCCGGGGAACAACGCCACATCTTGAATGTCATGAGCGACAAGAAGCAGCCCGTGCCTGCAAGGGCCAATCCTGCGCCGGTCGAGTCTCAATCGAGCACCGGCGAGATCGACGCGTTTCTCCGTCAGGCAAGGACGCTCGCTGCATCCGCCACCGGTTCAGGCAGGCTGATCCTGTCCCTCGACGCGACAATGAGCCGCCAGCCGACCTGGGATCTCGCCTGTGCGCTGCAGGCCGAGATGTTCGACGCCGTCGGCAAGGCCGGGGCGCTCAAGGTTCAACTTGTCTATTTTCGCGGCCTTGGCGAGTGCCGCTCATCCGCATTCGTCACCGATACCGCAGCTCTGAAACAGCTGATGACGCGCATCAACTGCCGCAGCGGCCGTACCCAGATCGGCAAGGTGCTCGCCCACGCGCTGAAACAGACGGCGGCGGCCAAGGTCAACGCGCTGGTCTATATCGGCGACGCGATGGAAGAAAACATAGATGATCTGGCCGAAAAGGCCGGCAGCCTCGGTCTGCACGGCGTTCCTGTCTTCGTCTTTCAGGAGGGCCATGATGCCGCTGCGGAAAAGGCGTTCAAGGAAATTGCGCGGCTGTCGAAAGGGGCCTGGTTCAGGTTCGATCGGCGGGCTGCCGCGACGTTGGCCGGCCTGCTTTCGTCCGTCGCCGTGTTTGCCACCGGCGGGCTGAAGGCACTGGAGGCCCGGGGCAGGCCGGAGGACCGACTGATGATCGAGCATATGCGGGGCGGCGGAAACTGATGGGCGCGATTATCGCTTTCGTAGCATTGCTTCTGGTGTTTCTCGGCATGCTCACCATCTTCCTGCGCGCCGATCCGGCGAAGCTTGCAGGCGGCATGAGGACGCTTGGACCTGTGCTGCTCGGGCTGGTCGGCGTCGCCGTGCTGCTGGTCGGGCGCGAGGGCATCGGGGGCTTGATCCTGTCGGCTGCGCTCGCCTGGTACGGCTCCATGCGCATGAATCGGCCGGCAGCCAAACTGGCGGCAGGCAAGCGTTCGACAGTTCGTACGGCGGCGCTTGAGATGGAACTCGATCACGATACCGGCGGCCTCGAAGGCCTTGTGCTGGCCGGGCGCCATGAAGGCAAGATGCTTGGCTCGATGGGGCTTGCCGAATTGCAGCAACTCTATCGCGAACTCTCCGGCGATCCGGAGAGCCGCCAATTGCTAGAGACGTATCTTGACGGCCGATTTCCCATCTGGCGCAAAGACGCTGATGCGAATGGTGGCGAAGGGCTGGGTGTTGCGCCAGGTTCTGGCGCCATGACTAAGGAGGAGGCCTACAAGATCCTTGGTCTTGAAGCGGGGGCTGCCGCGGCGGATGTCCGCAAGGCGCACCGCCGCCTGATGCAGCGCCTGCACCCCGATATCGGTGGCACGTCTTTCCTGGCGGCGCGGATCAATGAAGCCAAGGACGTCTTGCTCTCCAATCACAACTAGTCTCCTTCGACGCAAGAACTTCGGGACAGATATCGTTTCGCGCCGCTTACTGCTGGACGGCGTAGCACTCGATCTTCTTCTTTTTCAAAGCGTTGCAGGCTTTCCAGGCAGCCGTCTTCGAACCGAAACCACCGAACCGGGCGCGGTAGTAGGTGACACCGTCCTTGTCGAAGGCGACGGTGAAACCGGAGGCATCGGTCAGAACGGAGGGCGCCTGCTTCGTCGCCTTGTCGAGGAAAGCCTTCGCTTCGGCCTGTTTTGGCGAAGAGGCGACCTGTATTGCCCAGCCGGATGGCACCGACGCCGTGCTGACCGGATCGACCTCTGCCGCCGGTTCGGCATAGGCTGCGGCGACCCGGGCTGTCGCCACGTCGTCCACCGTCGACACAGCCGCCGTCTTGACCCTCTTGGCCTGAACGACCGGAGCGGTCTCTTCGACGACGGGCGCATTTTCCTCGACAAGAGAGGCAACGGCATCGTCGTCCGGCTTACTGTCCGGTGCCGGCGCGTCATGCTTCGGTAGAAGCACCTTGGCCAAGGCTGAAATCGGATTGCCGCCGCCGGCCTTGGCAATCAGCACGCCGCCGCCGCGCGACGACGCCTGCGGCATGTAGGCATTGATCAACCCGGCCATCTGGCTGTCGCGGCTGCCTCCGGACCTGCCGCCCATGACCACCGCTACGATGCGCCGATCGCCATCCGAGACCGAGGAGACCAGATTGTAACCGGAGGCGCGGGTGTAACCGGTCTTGATGCCGTCGACGCCCTTGATGCGTCCGAGCAGACGATTGTGGCCGTTGATGCGCTGCCGCCCGTAAAGAAAGGAGCGCTGCGAGAAATAGCCGTAGTATTGGGGGAAATGCTCTCTCAGGGCGATGCCGAGCATCGCCATGTCGCGCGCGGTCGTGAACTGGCCGGGATCAGGCAAGCCGTTGGCGTTGCGGAAAACGGTTCCCCTCATGCCCAGCGCCCGCGCCTTGGCGGTCATCATGCGGGCGAAATTGGCTTCGTTGCCGCCGAGCATCTCGCCAAGCGCCGTTGCGGAATCGTTTGCCGATTTGGTCACCATCGACAGGATCGCGGTCTCGACCGTGACCGAGCCGCCCCGCTTGACGCCGAGCTTCGTCGGCGGTTCGGCAGCGGCATTGGCCGAGAACACGACCGGGGAATTCTTGCTGATCCTGCCCTTCGCCAACGCCTCGAACGTCAGATAGAGCGTCATCATCTTGGTAAGCGAAGCCGGATAGCGCCGGCCATCGGCATCCGACGAATAAAGCACCTTGCCGGTCTTGGCATCGATGACGATGGCCGCCGACTTGGCCGCCATGGATGAGGCCGCGTCCGCGACGACGAAGCTCATCGCCATGGCGAGGATCATGATCGTTTTGAGGGGGGACGCGGATTTGGAAACGAAGCCCGACAACGCCTTACGCACTGATAGTTCCTTTGAATTTCCGTTGCCTTGGAGGCGGCAAAGGGTCCTGCCTCACCTCCGGCCACGCTAACGCGGGCAGCGTTACCAATCCGTTTATGGTAACCGCCGCGTTCACCATTTTCTGTGTGATTGAGCTTCTCTTTATTCGAATCTTAGCGATTGCCGGCAGCTCACGATGCGCATTGCCGCGGGAATCTTGACTTTTGTGCACTGCACAATATATTTACACGCATTGCACAACGCGGCCCGGACAAGCCGCGTCTGTCGTCCAAGGCAACCGTTCAAGGGAATGCGTGAAATGACCCAGACCTATGAAGATTTCAGCAGATACGGCAAGGAATTTGCGGACACCGGATTGAAGAGCTTCGCCTCGCTGTCCAAGGGTGCGCAGGCTATCGCCGCCGAGGCGGGCGAGTACACCAAGAAAAGCTTCGAAGCCGGTAGCGCCGCTGTCGAGAAGCTCTTTTCCGCCAAGTCGCTGGACAAGGCGATCGATATCCAGTCCGACTATGCCAAGCAGTCCTATGAGAGCTTCGTCACCGAGGCCACCAAGCTTGGCGATCTCTATGCCGAACTCGCCAAGGAAGCTTACAAGCCGTTCGAATCGATCGTCGCCAAGGCGAAGTAAATTCGACGAACATTCCGAGCCGGCCCTTGGGCTTGCAAAGACAGACCCGGTCGCAAACGCGCGGCCGGGTTTTTTCATGCCGGCTCGAAATCGGGGGCCTGCGGTCTTCACGATTTGAAAAATCGGTCAAGTTTGGCCACCTAGCCATATTGTCAGCTAAACAGAAGGGCTTAAAATCGTCCATCGAACACCTACATGTCGAGCATGCATGAGGATTCGAAAGAGGCAGGACTACGTGACTATAGGTTTGACTGCCACGAGCTACGTGGTGCGAATGCAGAACGGCAGCAACGGCAATGAGGCCGGTCGCGGCACGGCCGTCATCACGCGCACAAAAACCAAGACCAAGAAGCCCAGTCTGTATCGGGTCCTCATTCTTAACGACGACTACACACCCATGGAATTCGTGGTCCACGTGCTGGAGCGCTTTTTCCAGAAGGACCGCGAAGCCGCCACACGCATAATGCTTCATGTTCACAATCATGGGGTGGGCGAGTGCGGGGTCTATACATTCGAGGTGGCCGAGACCAAAGTGTCTCAGGTCATGGATTTCGCCCGACAGAATCAGCATCCGCTGCAATGCGTGATGGAGAAGAAGTGAGGTAACATGCCGGCTTTCTCCCAAGGCCTGGAAAAGGCGCTTCACCAAGCGCTGACGCTCGCCAATGAGCGGCACCATGAATATGCAACCCTTGAACATTTGCTGCTCGCCCTGATCGACGACACCGAGGCGGCCGCTGTCATGCGTGCCTGCAACGTCGATCTCGACGAGTTGAAGCATACGGTCCTCACCTATATCGACACCGAGCTCGACAACCTCGTCACCGGCTACGATGAAGATTCCAAGCCGACTGCCGGTTTCCAGCGCGTCATCCAGCGCGCGGTGATCCATGTGCAGTCGTCAGGCCGCGAGGAAGTGTCCGGCGCCAACGTGCTCGTCGCCATCTTCGCCGAGCGCGAGAGCCACGCCGCTTACTTCCTGCAGGAACAGCAGATGACCCGCTACGACGCGGTCAACTACATCTCGCATGGCATCGCCAAGCGCCCCGGCGCTTCCGAGACGCGGACGCCGCGCGGCGCCGACGACGAGCAAGGCAGCCAGAGCGGAGCCGAGCCGCAAGAGGAAGGCGGCAAGAAGAAGCAGCAGCAGGACGCGCTGACTGCCTATTGCGTCAACCTGAACAACAAGGCCAAGGCCGGCAAGATCGATCCATTGATCGGTCGCGAGAGCGAGATCAACCGGACCATCCAGGTGCTGTGCCGCCGCTCCAAGAACAACCCGCTCTATGTCGGTGATCCTGGCGTCGGCAAGACGGCAATCGCCGAAGGCCTCGCCAAGCGCATCGTCGAGGGCGACGTTCCCGAAGTGCTGCACAATGCCACCATCTTCGCGCTCGACATGGGCACGTTGCTGGCCGGCACCCGCTATCGCGGCGATTTCGAGGAGCGGCTGAAGCAGGTCGTCAAGGAGCTCGAGGATTATCCCGGCGCCGTGCTGTTCATCGACGAAATCCACACCGTGATCGGGGCAGGGGCCACCTCCGGCGGGGCCATGGATGCGTCGAACCTGTTGAAGCCGGCGCTGTCTTCGGGCGCGATCCGCTGCATCGGCTCGACCACCTACAAGGAGTTCCGCCAGTTCTTCGAGAAGGACCGCGCGCTGGTGCGGCGCTTCCAGAAGATCGACGTCAACGAGCCGACTGTCGAGGACGCCATCGAGATCATGAAGGGCCTCAAGCCCTATTTCGAGGAGTTCCACAAGGTCCGCTACACGAGCGAGGCGATCAAGGCTTCAGTCGAGCTCTCGGCGCGTTACATCAACGACCGCAAGCTGCCGGACAAGGCGATCGACGTGATCGACGAGACCGGCGCCTCGCAGATGCTCGTGCCGGAAGCCAAGCGCAAGAAGACCATCGGTATCAAGGAGATCGAAGCGACGATCGCCACGATGGCGCGTATCCCGCCGAAGACGGTTTCCGCCGACGACGAGAAGGTGCTGCAAGGCCTCGACATCGAGTTGAAGCGCGTCGTCTACGGCCAGGACACCGCGATCACCGCGCTGACTTCGGCCATCAAGCTGGCGCGGGCCGGCCTGCGGGAACCGGAAAAGCCGATCGGCTCGTACCTGTTCTCGGGTCCGACCGGTGTCGGCAAGACGGAAGTGGCCAAGCAACTCGCCGCGTCGCTCGGCGTGGAGCTGATCCGCTTCGACATGTCGGAGTATATGGAACGCCACACCGTTTCGCGGCTGATCGGTGCCCCTCCCGGCTATGTCGGGTTCGACCAGGGCGGCCTTCTGACCGACGGCGTCGACCAGCATCCGCATTGCGTGCTGTTGCTGGACGAAGTCGAGAAGGCGCATCCGGACCTGTTCAACATCCTGTTGCAGGTCATGGACCACGGCAAGCTGACCGACCATAACGGCAAGCAGATCGACTTCCGCAATGTCATCCTGATCATGACCACCAATGCGGGCGCGTCCGATGCGCAGCGCGCGGCCATCGGTTTCGGTTCGACCAAGCGCGAAGGCGACGATGTCGAAGCGATCAACCGGCTGTTCACGCCGGAGTTCCGCAACCGTCTCGATGCGATCATTCCGTTCGGCTCGCTGCCGGTGCCGGTCATCCATCAGGTGGTGCAGAAGTTCGTCATGCAGCTGGAAGCGCAGCTTTCCGAGCGCGGCGTGACATTCGACCTGTCGCAGGAGGCGATCGCATGGCTGGCCGACAAGGGCTATGACGAGCGCATGGGCGCCCGGCCGCTTGGCCGTGTCATCCAGGAGCACATCAAGAAGCCGCTGGCCGACGAGGTGCTGTTCGGCAAGCTCAAGAAGGGCGGCACGGTACGTGTCACCGTCGAGAAGAAGGAAACCGGCGAGACCGGCCTGAAGCTCGAATCGCTCGCCGACGAGGCGCCGGTGAAGCCGAAGAAGGAAGAGCCGGACGACGTGCCGAAGGCCAAGAAGGCCGTGGCGAAGAAGCCCGCCGCGAAAAAGGCGGTGGCGCCGAAGCCGGAGCCGAAAGGCAAGGATGGTGGCAAGCGCAGCCTTGTGCCGCAACTGCCGCGTAAGAACTGACGAATCCACAAGTCAAAAAAAGCCCCGGCACCGGGGCTTTTTTTATGTCACCTTCCGGTTAACCGCCCGGCGCCCGCCAGAGCGGTTGCACCGGTTCAGCTTGCCAGCGCCATCCGTATCTTGCCGGCGTTTTCGGCCAGGACTTCAGGCTTTTCCATCTGTCCGCTGTGCGGTTTCAGGGGAATGCCCTCGAAGCGCGGAATGACATGGACGTGAAGGTGAAAGATAGTCTGCCCCGAAGCTGGTTCGTTGAACTGCATAACCGTGACGCCATCGGCATCGAAGGCCTTCTTTACGGCCCGCGCAACTTTCTGGACGTGAGCGAAGAGCGGGCCAAGCACCGCCGGATCCGCGTCAAGCAAGTTGCGCGACGGCGCTTTCGGCACCACCAGCGTGTGACCCTGTCCTTGCGGCATCACATCCATGAAGACAATGACCGCGTCATCCTCGTAGACGCGGTGCGAAGGGATTTCTCCGCGCAGGATTTTGGCGAAGATGTTGCTGCTGTCATAGGTTGCTTCGGCCATGGCGCGCGCTCCGGTTCTTGGCTCGCTGTCTCGTGTAGCGAAGCTGTTCCGGGCGGGCAAGACGATCGGTCGACATCGGCCGTGCCGGCCCGCTCGGCTGAGCGATTGGGGCTCGCTACTCTACTCCGCCATGTCCTTGCGGAACGGGGTGTGCTCTTCCAGATATTCGCTCATCCGCTCGACTTCGCGCCGCTCGCGCTGGAGGTAGTCGGCCACTGCATTGCGCAGACCTGGATGGGCGATGTAGTGCGCCGAATGCATCGTCACGGGCCGGTAGCCGCGCGCCAGCTTGTGCTCGCCCTGCGCACCGGCTTCAACCACCTTCAGCTTGCGCGAGATGGCGAAATCGATCGCCTGATGGTAGCAGACCTCGAAATGCAGGAACGGGTGGTCCTCGATGCAGCCCCAATTGCGGCCGTAGAGCGCGTCTGAACCGATGAAGTTGATGGCACCTGCAATGTAGCGCCCGCTGCGTTTGGCCATGACCAGCAGGATGTCGTCGGCCATGCGTTCGCCGATCAGTGAGAAGAAATCGCGGTTGAGGTAGGGCCGGCCCCATTTCCTGCTGCCGGTATCCATGTAGAACGCGAAAAAGTCGTCCCAGGCCTTTTCGGTCAGATCCTTGCCGGTCAGCCAGTCGATCGAGATGCCGTCGGCGAGGGCCTCGCGCCGCTCTTTCTTCATTGCCTTGCGCTTGCGCGAGGCTAACGTTGTGAGAAAATCGTCGTAGCTCGAAAAGCCTTCGTTGAAGAAGTGAAACTGCTGGTCGGTGCGATGCAGGAAGCCGGCCGCCGCCAATACCTGGACGTCGTCCTCCGGCGCGAAAGTAACATGCGCGGAAGACACGCCGAGCTTATCCGTCACCGCCTTCAGGCCGGTCGCAAGACCGGCCTTGACGGTGGGGATGTCCTCGCCCCTGCCGACCAGCAGGCGAGGGCCGGTGACGGGTGTGAACGGCACCGCGCATTGCAGCTTCGGATAGTAGCGCCCGCCGGCGCGTTCGAACGCGTCCGACCAGCCATGGTCGAAGACATATTCGCCCTGGCTGTGCGACTTCAGATAGCAGGGGACCGCTCCGAGCAACATGCCTCGCGCGGTTTCCAGCCTGAGGTGATGGCCTTGCCAGCCTGTGCGCCGAACAGCGCAGCCGGAATCTTCCAGCGCGCTCAAAAAAGCGAATGAGACAAGCGGGTTGTAGCCGTATTCTGCATCGCCGCGTGTAGTGCCGCCGAGGCTGTCCCATTCAGCGCTGGTAAAGGCGCCGATGCCCGCGGCGATGCGGATCGACAGCTCCGCATTCGCCGTTTGTCTTTCACAGTCGTCCCCTTGATCCATGAGGCTTACTTAAGCTCGCTGCGGACCCATACAAGCCCGCTCAGGCAAGCCGTACCAGATCGGGCTCGAATCCTTCGAACGTCATCTGGTCGGCATATTTGAAGGTCAGGTCGACGGCAGGCTGGTCGTGCACGGTCCAGGTGATCACCGGCATACCGAGTCTCTCTCGCACGAAGGAGACGAACCGGTTCGGCAGGTCGCCGGCAGCGTAGGAGGTGAAGGCGATGTCATGCGCCAGCATGGCGAAATGCGCCTCGATCAGGTGGTTGTCGTTGCCGTAGGCGGTCAACCCGCCGGGTATGCCGGGTGCATATTTCGGGAACTCGCGGATCAGCCAATGGTCGAACGACATGATCGCGGTCTTGCCCTTGTAATGCTTGAGCATCTTGCCGACGCTTTCGACCAGGCCTTCGTCATGCCCGGCAGCACCTTTCAGTTCGACAACCATCGGCACACGGCCGTCGACCAGATCAAGCGCCTGCTGCAGCGTCGGCAAATGGTCGGCGGTGCCGCCGACCTTCAGCGCCGTGATCTCTGCAGCCGTACGCTGCCAGACGAAGCCGTCCTCGCCGGTCAGCCGCCGCAGATCGCCATCGTGGATGATGACGGGGACGCCGTCGGACGACAGGTGCACATCGCATTCGATCGCGTAGCCGCGCTCGGCCGCCGCAGCGAAGGCGGAAAGGGTGTTCTCCCAGCGCGTCTTGTTCATGTCGTGGAGGCCGCGATGGGCGACGGGCCGGGCGGTCAGCCAGGAAAGATCGGTCATGGTTGCAGTCCCGGTCATTCGACTTCGAAGATCGCTTCGATTTCCACTGCGGCATTAAGCGGCAGGGAGGCGGTGCCGACGGCGGAGCGAGCGTGCTTGCCACGATCGCCGAGCACGGCGGCGAGAAAATCCGAGGCGCCGTTGGCAACCAGATGCTGTTCGACAAAATCCGGTGCCGAGGCGACGAAGACGGTGATCTTCACCAAGCGACGGATTTTCTCGAGATCGCCAAGTGCCGCCTGAGCCTGGGCCAATATGTTGATCGCACAGTATTTTGCGGCTTCCTTGCCGGTCGCGGTGTCGACATCGCGGCCAAGCAGTCCGCTCGCCTGGAGCTTGCCCTCCTTGAGCGGCAACTGCCCGGCGGTGAACAGCAGATTGCCGGTCCGGCAATAGGGCACGTAATTGGCGGCGGGCGCGGCGGCGGCCGGCAGCGTCACGCCGAGATCGCTTAGCCGCTTTTCGATTGTTTCGCTCATGCTATTTCCCTATTGCTTGAAGGTGCCGCGCAGGCCGGGCCGAAATTGCTATTTTTGCCTCGCTTCCGCCACGACTTTTTTTAAGCTGGACCATCTTTCCATGCGGCTTGCCACTAGCCGCGATGATCGGAGCACCCCATGCGCGCAACGCGCCTCGCATTCAACGCCGTTCTCTTGACAGCGGCTTCCTGGGCGGCTCCCGCTTTTGCGGTGCCTGCGCTGCAGGCGCATCGTGCTGTTTACGACATTTCACTCGACAAGGCTTCAGACCGTTCCGGCATTACCGGCATCACCGGCCGCATGGTCTACGAGTTCAACGGCTCGCCTTGCGAGGGCTATACGGTAAAGTTCCGTTTGGTGACCCAGATCGTAACCAGCGACAACACAAGGCTGACCGACCAGCAGATGACCACCTTCGAGGATGCCGAGGGCAAGACCTTCTCCTTCGTGAACAAATCCTTTGTCGACCAGAACCTCGACAAGGAGGTCAAGGGTACCGCAACGAAGGAAGCCAACGGTCTCAAGGTCGATATCGACAAGCCCGAGAAGAACAGCCTGGAACTCGCGCCGACCCAGTTCCCGACCCAGCAAATGGTCGAAATGATCGGCAAGGCGGAAAAGGGCGAGCGTTTCTACGAAACCAACCTGTTCGACGGCTCTGAGGACGCCAACAAGGTGGTGACCACCACCGTCGTCGTCGGCAAGCAAGCCGATGCCGACAATGCCGATCCGGAAGCGCCGGCGCTGGCCAAGCTCGCCACCGACAAATACTGGCCGGTCGACATCGCCTATTTCGATGATGCCGACAAAGGCGGCGAGGAGGTGCCGGAATACCGGATCAGCTTCAAGCTGCACAAGAACGGCATCACGCGCGATCTCGTCATGGACTATGGCGAGTTCTCGATGACCGGCAAATTGGTCAATCTGTCACTGTTCGATCAGCCTAAGACCTGCCCGTCTAAATAAGCTCGAGTGAACGGCAAGCCGCCGGCCGCTATCCGGGATAGTAGCGCTTAATCTTGCGGGGCAAGTCGCATCGACTTGAGCATGCCGCAATTGCCTATCAACGTCTTATGACGGTATGCGCCGCGGGGGAGCAGGTTGAGCAGGATCGACGTTTTTGTGGCGCCGCGGCCCAATGCGACGCTGATCAACGCTATGACATTGGTCAACCGGATTGTCATGCTGCACGGCATTCCAGGCTTTCGCGACCTGTTGCCATTCAACCGTCTGGCCGGTTTGCGCGGCGTCGCCAATGTCCGCCACATCGATTTTCCAGAGGATGACCGGCAAAGGCTGAAGGCTTGTTGCGGCGCGGGCAAGGCGACGTTCATCACGCCCAACCATCCCGAATTCTTTACCGACTGGATGATCGACAAGGAGGTCGTCTCGCGGGTAAGCCCGCTGGCGGCATCCTGGGCCACGCACGGCGTCGTCAACGGGCTTGGCCGGCTGATGCAGAAATTCTGGTTGGCCAACAATCTGATCGCGCAAATCCCGGGCAACAGCGCGGCCGCCAAGGAACATTCGGTGGTCTGGGCGCTGAAGGGGCACGGCGTGCTCCTGCATCCCGAAGGCGGTGTCGGCTGGCATGCCAACATCATTGCCCCGCTGCTGCCGGGCGCGGTCGAAATGGGGTTCGAGGCGTTGAAGCGCGGCCGCCTGACGGATCCGGATTTCAAGGTTTGGATCGCGCCCGTGATCTGGAAGCTTGCTTTCACGGGGAATGTCGAGGCAGCGCTGGCAAAGGAATGCGCCTATGTCGAGCACAGCCTGAAAATCGAACGCCGTGCCGCCGATTCGCTGCCGGAGCGCATCCATCATATCTATGCGACGTTGCTGTCTCGCGATGAGGCTGCATATGGCCTGCGGTCCGATGAGCGGGCTTCGTATGACGCACGTCAAAAGGACCTGCTGACCGAACTCGGCCGTCGCCTTGCCGAACTTGTCTCGGTCGACGCCGGCACGCTCGACAATGCCGACCTTTTGCGCCGTTCGCGGCGCTGGCTGCGGGAAAGCACGGATGGCAGCGGAAGCCAGAAGCAGGTCCGAACGCTGGCAGATGCGATCCAGCGCCTGCAGCGTGTCGGGCCGTGGGCCTCAGCCAACCCGCGCATCACGCAGGAGGAGATCGCCGAACATTTGAAGCGGATCCGCAACGATTATTGCAAAGGTACGCTGCGCGATACGATCAACCGTTTCGTGCCGCAGCCGGCAGGCCCACGCCGCGCCTATGTCCGGGTACCGGAGCCGCTAGGCTTGCACGCCTATCAAGGCTCCGTCGAGGAGGCACTCGCCGAACTGCACGACCGGATGCAGGAGACCGTCACCAAGACGATGACGCAACTCAAGGCTGGCGGCGGCTTCATTTTCTATGCCAATCCCTTCTATCATCGTTAGCGGTGTGTTGGTCGGCGCAAGATGAAGGAGTGCGGCAAGCCTGTGGCGGTCTATGTCGATGCGGCGATCTGGAAATGGGTCGGCCACCGCTGGTGTCATCTGCTGGCAGACGACACCGACGAGCTGCATCGCTTTGCCGGGCAGCTCGGCATCAAGCGCGCGTCCTACCAAGGACCGCCGAAGACATCGGCACCGCACTATGACATAACCGGGTTCGAGCGCGACCGCGCAGTGCGGTTAGGCGCCATCGAGTGCAGCCGCGAGGAGATCGTCGCCGTTTTCCGGCGTGTGCGGGTGCCGAAGGGGAAGATGCGGGGATGACACTGGTGCGCTGATCGCCGCGCGCTGAACCACAAGATGCCACAACGCTTGCGTTTGTCGCGCTTCCCCTCTATATGCGCGCTCATTCCACACACGGACTTTGGTGTCTGCCCGGGAGAAATCCGGCTGAAACCTCCGGTGGCGTTCGAGGACAAAGTCCAAAAATGCCTGTGTCCGTGGAGGCTAACCGGAAAGGAAATAAGAATGGCTCTGCCTGATTTCAGCATGCGCCAGCTATTGGAAGCTGGCATTCACTTCGGCCACCAGACCCACCGCTGGAACCCGAAAATGGCGCCCTATATCTACGGCGCCCGCAACAACATACACATCATCGACCTCTCGCAGACGGTGCCTTTGCTGCACCAGGCGCTGAAGCAGGTTTCCGACACTGTTGCCAAGGGCGGCCGCGTGCTGTTCGTCGGCACCAAGCGCCAGGCCTCCGACATCGTCGCCGATGCCGCGCAGCGCTCGGCCCAGTACTATGTCAACTCGCGTTGGCTCGGCGGCATGCTGACCAACTGGAAGACGATCTCGAATTCCATCCAGCGCCTGCGCAAGCTCGACGAAATGCTGGCCGGCGAGGCTCAGGGCCTGACCAAGAAAGAGCGCCTCAACCTCGACCGCGAGCGTGAGAAGCTCGACAAGGCGCTGGGCGGCATCAAGGATATGGGTTCGACGCCCGATTTGATGTTCGTGATCGACACCAACAAGGAAGCGATCGCCATTCTCGAGGCCAAGCGTCTCGGCATCCCGGTCGTTGCCATCATCGATTCCAACTGCGACCCGGACAAGATCGACTTCCCGATCCCCGGCAATGACGACGCGGCCCGCGCCATCCAGCTGTATTGCGATTTGATCGCCAAGGCAGCTATCGACGGCATCGCCCGTCAGCAGGGCGCGCTCGGTGTCGATATCGGCGCATCGGTCGAGGCTCCGGTCGAGCCGGCGCTCGATCAGACCCCGGCCGCCGAGAGCCCGGCAGCCCAGACCCCGGAAGCATAGTAGCGAAGGCCGGCTGCGGCCTTCATCTTTCCAATATGTTGGCGCGGTAAGCGCTACCAGCACCAGGCGCATCATCGAAAATCGATGGTGCGTCAGTGCATTTAGACAAAGAGGCGACAATGAGCATTTCGGCTGCACAGGTCAAAGAACTCCGCGACTTGACCGGCGCGGGCATGATGGACTGCAAGGCGGCGTTGAACGAGACCAACGGCAATATGGAAGAAGCCATCGACTGGCTGCGCAAGAAGGGCATTTCCAAGGCCGACAAGAAGGCTGGCCGTACCGCTGCCGAAGGCCTGATCGGCGTAGATTCCGGCGTCCGCGAGGCAGCGATCGTCGAGGTCAATTCCGAGACGGACTTCGTTGCCCGCAATGCTGCGTTCCAGGAGATCGTCGCCAATGTCGCGAAGGTCGCGCTTGCCTATGGCGGCAAGACCGAGGCCGTTGCCGCCGCTCCCTATCCGGGATCGGGCAAATCGGTCGCCGAGACCATCAAGGACGCTGTCGGCACCATCGGTGAGAATCTGGGCTTCCGCCGCTCGGCCAAGCTCACGGTCGAGCACGGCGCTGTCGCAACCTACGTTCACAATGCGGTCGCCGACGGCCTTGGCAAGCTCGGCGTGCTGGTGGCCATCGAGACGACAGGCAACGCGCATGCCGCCAACGCCTTCGCCCGTCAGGTTGCCATGCATGTCGCTGCCACCAATCCGATGGCCCTGACCACCGAAGAGCTCGATCCGGCCGCAGTGGAACGCGAGAAGGCGATCTTCGCCGACCAGGCGCGCCAGTCCGGCAAGCCGGAAGCGATCATCGAGAAGATGGTCGAAGGCCGTTTGCGCAAGTTCTATGAAGAGGTCGTGCTGCTCAAGCAGGCTTTCGTGCTCAATCCCGACATTACCGTCGAGAAGGCGCTGAAGGATGCCGAGAGCGAAATAGGCGCGCCAGCCAAAATCGCTGCCTATCTGCGCTTCGCGCTCGGTGAGGGTATCGAGAAGGAAGAGACCGATTTCGCGGCGGAAGTCGCGGCAGCGGTCAAGAAGTAACTATTCGTTTGAAAGGCTTTTTTCGGCCGGGTATCCGCGAGGATGCCCAGCCGATTTCTTGCACGGTGTCGATGAAGGCGCGGAGCTTCGGGGCCATCGCGGCGCGGCGCGGGAAATAGAGGAACAGTCCCGGTTCCTCGATCGATGCCTCGCCAAGGACTTCGACCAGCCGGCCTGCCTCGATGTCAGGCTTGACAAGCGGCTCGAACAGATAGGCGAGGCCGATGCCGGCAAGCGCCATTTCCCTTGCCGACAGCGGATCGCTGACGACCACGCTGCCGCGTGTCTCGACGCTGATATCCTTGCCCTGATCGGATAGATCCCAGTGATAGAGCGCACGTGATCGCAACAGCCGATAGCCGATGCAGTTGTGCGCGGCGAGATCGGCCAACGCCCATGGCCGCCCGCGCCCGCCGACATAGGCCGGCGAGGCAACGATGATGCTGCGGAAAGGCCCTGTCAGTCGCACCGTCACCATATCCTCGGCGATCATCTCGCCCAGCCGGATGCCGGCGTCGAAACCCTCGCCGACGATATCGCTCAGACGTTCGTCGGTGACGATCTCCACCGTCACGTCAGGGTAACGTTCCGCCATCGCCGTCAGGAGGGGCATGAGCGCCAGAGGCAGCGCCAAACGCGGCGCGTTGATCCTGAGCAGTCCGCTTGCCCGGCCTTTGACAGAGCGGATACGTTCGATCCGGTCGGCAATGTCTTCCAGCGCCGGCTCCGCCGCAGCGACAAGCGCGGTGCCAGCCTCGGTCAGCGAGACGCTGCGCGTGGTGCGGGCAAACAACGGCTGGCCGATTCGCTCCTCTACCAGCCGAACCGCATGGCTAACCGCTGACGGGCTCATGCCGAGCTCGGCGGCTGCCGGCGCGAAGCCGCCACGCCGCGCGACGGCAACGATTACAGGTAGGTGGCTAAGCAGATCGCGGTCCATTCATGCATGATATCGCATAGTCCATTCGGATAATGCAATCTTATCGGCGGGGAAAGGAGGGCGCATCTTTGGCTGCATCACACGGCAATCGCCGAGCAGCCAAGGAGACGTCTAATGACCGACCTCGATTCCGAACGAACCCGTAATCTCGAGACCGTGCGTAAATTCTTTGATCTGATGCACCGCAACGACATTGAGGCATGGGGCGACCTTTGGGCTGAAGATGGCCGTATACTTGTCTTCTACCCACCGGCAGGATTTGGAAACAGCATCGATGGTAAGGCCGCGATCCTGGCGGCCTTCCGAGGCCTCTTCGGTAATTTCGAATCCTTCGATTCGCAGCTGACAGCCATCTATCCGGCAGCGGATTCGGACGCGATCGTCGTTGAGTACAAGAACCGCGCGGTGCTGATCGGCGGCACTGAATACACCAACAGCAATATCGCGATTTTCCACTTCAAGAGCGGTCTGATCAGCGCCTACCACGACTATTTCGATCCGCGCCGCTTCCAGGTGGTGGTCGATGCTCTGGCCAAGGCCTGACTGCGTATCCCAGGCAAGACCTCAATCCCGCTTTTCAAACTGCAGGAGAAATCCATGACCATGTCCTACTACACGCTCGGCAACAGCGGGCTGCGTGTCACCCGCCTGGCGCTCGGCACCATGACGTTCGGCACGGAATGGGGCTGGGGCGCGGAGAAGGAAACCGCGCGCGCCTTGGTTGATGCCTATATCGAAGCCGGTGGCAATTTCTTCGATACCGCCGATCTCTATACCGGTGGCACGGCCGAAACCTGGCTCGGCGAATTCATCGCCGAGCGCGGGCTGCGCGACAAGGCGGTGATCAGTACCAAATTCACCTACAACGCCGAACCGGGCAACCCGAACGCCGGGGGCAACGGCCGCAAGAACATCCTGCGGGCGATAGACGGTTCGCTGAAGCGGCTCGGCACCGACTACATCGACCTCTACATCCTCCATACCTGGGACAGGCTGACGCCGCCGGAGGAGGTGATGCGGACGCTGGACGATCTGGTGCGCGCCGGAAAGATCCGGCATGTCGGTCTGTCCGACGTGCCGGCCTGGTACGCAAGCCGGGCGCAGGCCGTCGCCGAGCATCGCGGCTATGAACCGGTTTCGGCGCTTCAGCTCGAATATTCGCTGGCCGAGCGCAACATCGAGCACGAGTTCGTGCCGTTCGGCACGCGCTATGGCGCCGGAATCATGGTCTGGAGTCCATTGGCCAGCGGCCTGCTCAGCGGAAAATACCGTTTCGATACAATCGTCGAGGATGGTGGCCGGCTGGAGACAATGCGTGGTTCGACCAATCCCGGTTTCCAGAAATTCACCGATCGCAACTGGCAAATCGTCGCCGAACTGGAGAGGGTTGCCGGCCAGCTCGGCCGCAGCATGGCCCAGGTCGCCCTGAACTGGACGGCAAACAGGCCAGGCATTGCGTCCGTCATCGTCGGCGCCACCAGGCTTGACCAGCTCAAGGACAATCTCGGCGCGCTTGATTTCGACATTCCCGAAGATCTTCGGGCACGGCTCGATGCGGTGAGCCGGCCGGTCACGCCCTTTCCGTATTCGTTCTTCGGCCCTGAAATACAAGGCGGCCTGACCGGTGGGCAGGCGGTTGGCGGTAAGCCGGCAAGCTATCTGCCGGATCTGCTCATGCGAGGCACTTTTGCCGGCGTGAGCTGACGGCTATCCAGGTCCACGATCTCAACTTCCGGCTCGGGGGCCCCCGGGGAAAACCGGGCCCCGAGGGTTTTAGTAACCCCCCAGATTTTGTGGGCACCCCAAACCCGACCCCCCCCCAAAACGACGACCCCAAGAAGAGGGGTGTGATATT
>NZ_JAMYMO010000051.1:0-30450 GCF_040318575.1 Mesorhizobium sp. M1088
TCCATGGTCAGATCGACCCCTCTACCCGCTCAAGTCAAAATGGCAGTCGCGCCATCTCAGAACGAGGCGCCCCTCCCGCGAAGCGGGTTCGTGCATTGGGCGCAAAGCCGCTGGACCCAGCACCCGCGCGACCCACGCGAGGTCGTCCATTTTCAGATTTCAGTTCCCTCGGCCAGCGTCAATGCATCCTCGACGTCGACGCCGAGATACCGGACGGTGTTCTCAATCTTGGTGTGGCCGAGCAGAATTTGAATTGCTCGGAGATTCCCGGTGGCCTTATAGATAATGGAGGCCTTGGTACGACGAAGCGAGTGGGTGCCATAATCCTCACGGCGAAGGCCAACCGCCGAAACCCATTCATCGACCAGGCGCGCATACTGCCTGGTGCTCAAATGGCCAGCATGATCGACCCGACTGGGAAAGGCAAAATCGTCGACCGCTCCACCTCTACGTTCGAGCCATGCAAGTAGGCTTGCTCGGGCGTCTGCCATCAGTTCGAATTGAACTGCCCTCCCAGTCTTTTGCTGCACAACCATGGCCCGAGTCCGAATCTCAGCGCCACTCACTAGCGCGCCAATCTTGAGCTTCACCAAGTCGCAACCACGCAACTTGCTATCGATCGCAAGGTCGAACAGCGCTCGGTCCCGTGATCGACCTTCGCGGTCGAGAAAGAACCGGATTTCCCAGATTTGACGAACCTTCAGAGGTCGTTTGACGCCTACTCTCTTGCCTGCATTCCAAGCGGGACGGCCTTGTCGGCGAGGTCATACTGCGAATGTCCCATATCGTTTCTCCTCAGACCACTATTGGCCAGAGCACAAACGTTCGGGAGGGGCCGGGAGCGGTCCGGCCGGTTCTGGTATGAACGCGTGAGAATGCAGATATTCAATCCGGTGGGTCCGAGTCTCGAACTGACCCGTTCCGCACGTTCCTAAAGCTGCAACTCCTCTCAGTCCACTCAAGCGAAGACTCAGGGCAGCAAAACGATCGAACGTACCATATAGATGGACCGTGGGCAGCACTCGGGCTTGACGTCTTGCCGTCATGGGTGAACGGTAGCGGCAGCCTGGCACCGCGCAGGAAAGCACGTTATGATCAAGGCTGTCTTGGGTTTTCTTCTACTGCCTTGGCTTGTCATCTTGCCCCTGATCGCAGTGACACCCGCGATCGCAACCGATTTCAGCCAGCCCGGTCCTTTCGCGATCGGTATTCAGAAGTTCACGATACCTGACGTGACTGGTGAGCACCCGCTGGAAACATGGGTCTGGTATCCCGCTGCTGGTCCTGCGCCAGCTCCCGCCGGCGCAATCCTGAAGACGACGCCGGACGCACCGCCGGCAACGACCGGTCCCTATCCGCTGCTTGTGCTGATCCCCGGATCCTCGATGCCGGGCATAGCCTACACCCGCTGGGGCCAGTTTCTCGCGACCTACGGGTTCGTTGTCTTCGCTTCGAGCTATGATACCGGATTCGACGTTCGCCGATTGCTCTATTATCGTTCTGCCAACGTGCTTCGTGTGATCGGCTACGCCGATACACTGACAGCCCCGGGTGGCAAACTCGCTGGACTCATAGATACCTCCCACATCGGCGTCTGGGGGCATTCATCGGGCGGAGCGACTGCGCTCCAGGCGGGAGGCGCTCGGGTCGACTTTAAAGCCCTGGATAGCTGGTGCGCTGCAAATGAGGCCCAGAAGTATGGCGACTCATGCCAATTTGTAGGTTTCGAGCCAACGATTGCCAAACTCTACGGCGCTGCAGACCCGTTTGCGGAGCCGATGCCACCCATTTGGGATAGCCGCGTGGCGGCGCTCGTTCTCGCAGCTCCGGGCGGCGAGCTGCAGGTATTCGGCGCCACTGGCATTGCGGCTGTCAAAGTGCCGACGCTCATACTGGTCACTTCTGACGACGAGATGGTGAAGCCGGAATTCAATGCCCTATGGGCGCATGATAGCATCGGAAGTCGAGATAAGGCGTTGGCCGTATTCGACAAGGGTGGGCACATGATGTTCGCATACGGTTCCGGTTCCAGCCCGCAGTTCGATCAAGCCAAGACGCTGACCGCGGCATTCTTCCTCAGTATTCTAAAAGGTGATCCCATGGGGCAGGCGGCGCTGCGACCCGGCGAGGCGTCGTTTCCGGGCCTCCACTATAAAACGACCTTCCACTGAGCCGACCGGACTCGTTGCTGGACAGGTGGAGGCGCTCGTGTGGCCAACGGCAACACGTGGTCCGCTTGTGGCGCAACCGCGATCACCAATGCGGTGGCCGGTAATGTCCTCTTTAAGGCAGTTGCAAAGCTAACTTTGACGACCGACATGAGGCGCATTGCCGTCCGGCAGCCTGTGGGCCGGAAGCGGCCAACCCCAAGTATAGAAATGACCCAACACCGGCCGCCCTTGGCGAGTGTGCTCCACCCATTGCCCTAGCGAATAGCGGCCTGACCGCCGCAGCCACGACCCGCGCAAGCCCTCCTGAACCCCAGCTGAACGCCGCCTTCAGCCTTAGTTCGAACGGCATCTCCTAAAAAGAAGCCGTTCAACCGCGGTCCCGTCCGCCAAAGGAGACGCTCTCATGATCCGCAATTCTTTCATCGCAACCGCGCTTGCCGCTCTTGTCGGTATCACTGCCGCCGCTCCGGCCATGGCCAATGACGTGCGCATCGAGCAATATGGCTGGTCGAACTCGGCCGGCGGCGCCCAGAACGGCTTCAAAAACCGTATCCGGGTGTATCAGAACGGCCGCTTCAACAAGGTGATCGGCCAGCAGCGCGGCCGCCACAACCTTTCGGCTATCGGCCAGGACGGGGCCGGCAACTACGGCGCCACCTACCAGAACGGCAACCGCAACGTGGCCGGCGTCGGCCAGTTCGGCTCCAACCACACCACCATTCTGACCCAGGACGGTAACGGCAACATTGCTGCCGGCGTGCAGGTGGGCCACGGCTGCGATGCCAATGTCAGCCAGGGCGGCAGCGGCAATGTCGCAGCTTTCGTCCAGGCCTGCCCATAAACACGGCAACGGCCAGGCGGCCGCGGAAAGATTCCGCGGCCGCCGCTAGCCAAGCCAAGGAGACGAACCATGCCCCGCATCGTCAAGCATTCCCGCCGCGTCATGGCGGCACTCGCCCTGGTCCTGGTCCCGGCCGGCGCGCTGGCGACCATGGCCACCGCCGACCAGTCCGTTGGGCCGGTGCGCTGCGAGATCCGCGCCACGCCGGAAGGGGGCATGGTCTTGCTTGAGGCGCTTGCCTATGCCGACAGAAACGTGAGTGGCACCTATTCCTTCCATGTCGAAAGCACCGGTCGCACCGGCGGCACCAGCATCGAGCAGGGCGGCGCCTTCAGCGCTGCGCCCGGCAAGCCAGCTACGCTCGGCGCTGTCACGCTCGACGCAAAGGCCGGCGTTTACGACGCCAAGCTCGAAGTTGCGGTCGATGGCAAGAGCATCGGCTGCGCCGCGCGGGTCGGCGGCGCGACCTGATCGCACCGGCCAGTTCACGAAAAAGGGCGTCGGCGTTCGGCGCCTTTTCTATGTGTGCCGAGCCGGGAAAAATGACTGAACGACAGCTGAACGACGGGTTCCGGGATGGTTCAGCCGCAATTCGGGAAGGTTGGCCATAGGCTGAGGCAGCCGGAAATGAAGACCAAGATGACCCGCAATATGTTCATAACCCTTACTGCCGCTCTCGTTGCCGGCAGCATCGGCCAGGTGGCGCTGTCCGCACCGGCCTACGCAGGAGGCTGGGTGTCGGTGACATTTGCTCCTGCCAACGCCCGCGGCGCCGGCGCCCTGGCGACCGGCCTGCGCGTCTATTCGAAGTATCGCGGCCTGCACGGCGCCAGAATCCGTCAGTCCGGACACGGTAATGCTGCTGGCCTCGGCCGGAACGGCCGCGGCAATCTGGGCATCATCCATCAGGAGGGCAACGGCCATTCCGCCATCCTGAGGCAGAACGGCAACGACAACGCCTACGGTATTTTCCAGTTCGGAAGGAACACCGAGGCCAATGTCGTGCAGAACGGCGACGGTGGTGGCGGCGCCATCTTCAGCTACGGCTGGTAACGGCCGATAATCGGGGCGCGAGCGGGACTCGATCCCCTTGCGCGCGACCCAATCATTCGGGCCGAACATCTCGGCAGAGCCGAAGATGACCCCGCGGCGTCCTCCTTGGGAGGTTTTTCAACGCGGGCCGATGTCGACCCAGCCCGCACCCCTCGCGCTGCGGCCCACATCGAAAAACATTCACCGATGCGGACCTTCTGCAGCGGCTTTTCCACGCATAGCAGACGTTCGACGGAACGGGTGATCCTGCCCCGGCAAACACCGATGATGTCAGATAAAGTGCGGCAGACAATGTCACGAGGAAGCGAGGCGACATTTCACGCTCCGCGACAGCCGGAAGTGATCGACAACTTTCCAACGTTTTCCTTCGCGATTGACCCATCCTGGTCAAACACCCCAAACCGGCGGCTGCATCACCGTTCCTCCGGCGGCTTGAGGTGCCGAAACTGCAGCAGCAGCAGCAGATCGTAAGCGATCTTCAGTGCACCGCAGATGATCAGGGGCCAAGCCCGGAACGAGGCAGCGAACAGAGCGCCCGCCAGGGCGGGACTGGCTGCGGCAGCCAAACTGCGCGGTACCGATGTGAAGCTCGCGGCGGCTGCCCGCTCCGCCTCCGTGACGACCGCCATGACGTAAGATGAGCGCGTTGGGACGTCCATCTGCGAAAGCGCGGCACGGATCAGCAGCAGGGCGAGCGCCAGAGGAAGCGTCGGCGCAAGCGCCGCCAGCATCAGGGCGATGCTGGACGGAATGTGTGTGAACACCATCGTGTTGATGAGTCCGATGTGCCGCGACAGCCAGGCGGCAACGGGGAATGAGAACGCCGAAAGCACCCCGGACCAGAAGAAGAAAAAGCCCGCTTCCGAAAGCGACAGGTCGAATTTTTCGAAAAGCCACAGGGCAAGCAGCGACTGGACGAGGAAGCCGCCGGCAAAGGCATCAAGGCTAAAAAGGGCCGCAAGCCTGAAAACGATATTCCGCGAGGGGCCAAGCGCGGACGTGCTGCCGGAGTCCGACGTTGGACGGCGCCGCGGGATCTGCGCGTAAAGCAGACCGCCGAGCAGGCCCAGCAACGCATAGAGCACGAACATCGCCTTGATGCCGGTGAGTTGGTCGAGGCCGGCTGGAGCCAGAAGATCAGGGGTTGCCGAAGCGAGCGCGCCAACCGCGGCTGCGAGCGCACCCACAAGGCTGTAGCGCGCGAACATCTTGGTCCGCGCGGCGTCGGTGACTTCGCGTGTGAGCACGGCATGCTCCAAGGGCACGAACACGCTGACGCTGCCGGCCGACGGGTTGATGGTGCCTGCGAAGGCGATCACCAAAAGCAGCGCGTAGTCGTGGACCACAGCAAAGGCCACACCCGTGGCCACCATCAGACTGGCGGCGGCAAGCAGGAGTTGGCGGTGATCGTGTCGGGCACCAAGGAGTCCGACGGCGATGGTCAAGAGAGCTGAACCGAGCAGCGATCCGGTTGCAATGATGCCGACCTGCAGAGGCGCGAAGCCTAATGCGAGGAGATAGACCGGCAACAGAACGGCCACGAAGCCATCGCCCATGTCGCGCAGGGCTCGGGCCGCAAAAAGAAAAGTCGCCGGGCGGATCTGCTGCACTGGTCTAGCCTGCCCTCATCACCTGCGTTGGCGTCAACGGCTTTGGCAGCGTCGCTCGACAGGGCCGGAAGATCATGACGGAGTCGCGTTAGACATTCCAGCGAGACGAAGGCCATGAAGTTCGGGACGTGGGTCAGAATTCCCCGTGGTCTTGCTTTGGTAATGTCCAGGAAGGGGCGCATTGCCGCCCGCCAGCCTTGGGGCCGCTGACGACCCGCGACGAGACCTGGCATAAGCAGCGCCTGCCCATGGTCGAGGATCGCATCCGTGGCCGGCTCGGCGAACTTTCCGATCGCCTGGGCAATGCCGACTGGCTCGATGGTGCGTTCAGGGCCGGTGACCTTCTGATGGTGGCGGTGCTGCGCAGGTTGAACGGATCGGGTATACTGGACGAATATCCGAACCTCTCCGCTTATGTAGCCCGCGGCGAAGTGCGGCCAGCCGTCAAGCGTGCTTTCGATGCTTAATTGGCGGTTTTCACGCCGAATCGACCGGCTGATGACATTCTGGTTACTTGACCCTCTAGCTTTGGTTGCGGTCTACTTTCTCTTCATTGGCCAGATACTGGTGGACGAAGGCGATGGCCATGCTGCCCTCGCCGACCGCCGAGGCAACGCGTTTGACCGGGCTCAGGCGTACGTCGCCGCAGGCGAAGATGCCGGGCGCGCTGGTCTCGAGCAGGTAGGGGTCGCGGCCATGCGACCAGAGCCCGGCCTTCTTCACGTCGTCGCCGGTCAGCACATAACCGCGTGCATCGCGCGCTACGTCGGCCGGCAGCCACTCGGTCTCGGCGTTGGCGCCGATGAACACGAACAGCCCGCCGCATTGGTGCCGGCTCACCTCGTTGCCGGTCTTGTCGAGAATGTCGATCGCCGTCAGGTGCGTCTCGCCGTGCACCGCCTGGACTTCGGAGTGAAGCTGGACCTTTACGTTGCATTTCGCCCTGAGCTGCTCGATCAGATAGTGAGACATGCTGTCGGCAAGCGAGGGGCCGCGCACCAGCAGCGTCACGCTGCGCGCATGGCCGGAAAAATGCATCGCCGCCTGGCCGGCCGAATTGCCGGCGCCGATCAGGTAGACATCCTGCCCATGCGTGCTGCTCGCCTCGCTGCGCGCGGCGCCATAATAAACGCCTTTGCCGATCAACCGGTCGAACCCGTCGATGGCAAGACGGCGCCAGGCGACGCCGGTTGCCAGGATGAGGCTGCGGGCGCGCACGACATCGGTGCCGTCGAGCACCACCTCGTGCGTCGTCGGGTCGATGCCGGCGACCGAACGGGTGACCAGGATTTCGGCGCCGAGCCGCTTTGCCTGCTGCAGCGCGCGGCTGGCAAGCTCGTCGCCGGAAATGCCGCTTGGAAAGCCGAGATAGTTCTCGATGCGCGAGGATGTTCCCGCCTGCCCGCCGGGCGCCTCGCGTTCGACGACGATGGTGCGCAGCCCCTCGGAGGCGCCATAGACCGCAGCCGCAAGACCGGCCGGTCCGCCGCCGATGATCGCGACGTCGTACTCGGCGCCGCGCGGGCGCGTCTGCAGCCCGAGGCGGATGGCAAGATCGCGCACGGCGGGTGCTTCGATAATCTCCCCGTCCGCCAGCCGGGCAACGGGACCATCGAGAGCCGGCCTGCTGAGGGCAGACCAGAAAGCCTCGGCATCCGACGTGTCGGGCAACAGCCAGGTGAACGAAATCTGGTTGCGGGCCAGAAACCGGCGCAGTTCGCCGCACGCCGTGTCCCAGCGATGGCCGACCAATGTGACGCGCGGCCTCTGCGGCTCGGCAGTGACGCTTTGCAGCCCGCCCATCCGCTCGCGGGCAAGCGCGCTGACCTTTTGGGCCACGTCCTTTGACACCGCGGCGATGGAATAATACTGCTGAACGTCGATGCGCATGACGCGGGAAAATTCGGCGGCGCGATAGCCACCGGGAAAACCCGAGCCAAGCGCAATCGGCACCTCGCCGAAGATCGTTCCCGGCAGACGCCAACCCAGCGTTCGCTCGATGCCGTCGAAGGTCTTTACGACTTCGATCTTGCCGGCGAGAACCGCAAACAGCGCGGCCTCTCCACCCTCGTGAATCGCGAACTCTCCGGGGCTGAGGTGAAGATCGGCCGCTGTCCGCGCCAGCCGCTCCAGCTCTGCCGCCGGCAAACCCGAAAACAACGGGATTGCTCCCACTTCATCACTTGTCAGCATGGCCCCTCGCGGGAGCCAGTTAGCGTTGTTTTTTTGCCGTGATCAATAAAAAAGCGAGGCGGAGCCGCGTTTTGGGAGAGAGCGCAACTTCCCCGTTGTTGTACCGTTGTTGTGGGGGAGATCGGCAGCCTCGACGCCATGTCACGCATGCTCGTAGCTCGCTCAATCCGGACGGCAGGTGGATGATCGTCGAGCCGTTCGCGCACGATCATCTGGCTGTCAACCCCGTCGGGCGCGCCTATTATGCCGCCTCCGCCTCCCCGGCCATAGCGCCAATGCCAAGCATGCACTAACATTCCAGCTTGCCCCTTTGGGGCTGGCGAGTGATCTGTTCAAAGGGAAGTACCCATGACCAATCATTGCTGTGGACCGGGCTATGCTTCTCCAGCCGAGGCGATGACGGCACCTCGCGAAAAGCTGCTCTATACGATTGCCATCTACACCGGCACGGGCATTCAGAAGCCGGACTATCTGTGCACGATTGATGTCGACCCGGAGAGTTCGACCTACAGCCAGGTGATTTCGCGTTTGCAAATGCCGGGTATTGGCGATGAGCTTCATCACTCGGGCTGGAATGCCTGTTCGTCGTGCCATGGCGATGCGAGCATGGAGCGGAAATATCTGATCGTGCCGGGTGTGCGCTCGTCAAATCTGCATATTGTCGATTGCGGTACCGATCCGCGCAGCCCGACACTGTTCAAGGTGATAGACGGCGCTGAAATCAAAGCCAGGACTAACCTGTCGGCGCCACACACGGTGCATTGCCTGGGCTCGGACATCATCGTTTCCATGCTTGGTGACGCCCAGGGCAATGCCCCCGGCGGCTATTTGCAACTCAGCAAGGAGTTCGAGATTGTCGGCCGCTGGGAAAATTCCATGGGCAGGATCAAGTTTGGTTATGATTTCTGGTACCAGCCGCGACACAACGTAATGGTCAGCTCGGAATGGGCCGCGCCCAATACCTTCATGCCTGGCTTTGACCTGGAAGAGGTTGGTCATCTGAAATATGGCCGAGAGATCCATTTCTGGGATTTTGAAAAGAAGGAGCCAAAGCAAACATTCTATCTCGGTGAAGATGGCTTGATCCCACTGGAAGTGCGATTCCATCATAACCCCGACAGCAGTCACGGCTTTGTTGGCGCGGCCCTTTCTGCAAATATCATCCATTGGTGGAAGAACGCGGCGGGTGACTGGCAATGGGAAAAAATTGTCGATGTCGGCAATGAGCCGCATCCCGCATGGCCGATACCAATACCGGGCGTGATCTCGGTCATTCTGCTCAGCATGGACGATAGATACCTCTATCTGTGCAACTGGTTGCATGGCGACATTCGTCAGTACGACATCTCGGACCCTCACAACGCCAAGCTTACCGGACAAGTGTGGATGGGCGGACTTCTCGGCCGTGCGCCTGAGGTCAATGGCGTGAAAGTGACTGGCGGGCCTCAGATGATACAGCTCAGCCTCGACGGCAAGCGCCTTTATGTGACGACCTCACTCTTCTCGACGTGGGATAATCAGTTCTATCCGGAAATCCGCACCAATGGCGGATGCATGCTGATGGTCAATTGCGATACGGAAAACGGCGGCATGGAAATCGATCCGCTATTCGTTGTTGATTTTGGTAAGGAACCAAATGGACCAAGCCGCTGCCACGAAACCCGTTATCCCGGGGGTGATTGCACGAGTGACATCTGGGTATGACCTGCTTCACCATCATTCTCGCCAATCAAGGCGGTGCGGCCTTTGACGTCGATCACCGCAAGCCCCTCTTGCAAAGCTTGCGCGAGCAGGGCGTGGATCTGCCGTATGGGTGCAAGTATGGCGGCTGCATAACCTGTGCGGCCAAAATAATCAGCGGCAAAGTCGATCAAAAAGCGCAGCGGGCGCTGAACAACCGCCAGATCAACAATGGCTATATAATCCTCTGCGTCGCCCGCCCTTTGAGCGACTGCACGCTGGAGGTCGGCGTTGAGAGCCACGACAAGCTCTATCGCAACCCCTTCCTTGACCCGCTGGCCGCTCAGGAATTGAAAGCCGATATTGCGACCCCGTTGGAAGCAAAGAAATGACCCATATGAATCATGATGAGCCCTATTCGGAGGCTTATCTGCAAGACATTCTGAATTCGGTCAAAACCATCGCGATGGTTGGGGCCAGCCCCGATAAAACTAAATTTTCCTATGGGGTACTCAGGGTGCTGCACGAAATCGGCTACGACATGATCCCGGTCAACCCCAGTCCCGGTCTGGATGAGATTCGAGGGCTTAAGGTGTACGCGTCACTAGCGGCCATCGACCGGCCTGTGGATATGGTTGAGGTTTTTCGCCGCTCCGAAGATCTGTTGGAAGTTGCACAGGAGGCCATCGCAATTAATGCCAAGGTTCTGTGGGGTCAGATTGGGGTGCGCGATGACGCTGCCGCCCAGTTGGCGGAGGAAGCGGGCTTGAAAGTGGTGATGAACCGCTGTCCAAAGATTGAGTTGTTCCGCCCCTTCTGGAAGCCAAAGCTGCATTTGGGAATATGACTGCAGGGGCGCAGAATTCGGGGGTGTCGCGGCAACCAACCTGTTCCCTCTGGAGTCTCAGACGTTGATTCTGCTATCAGATTGAATTTTGCCCGAGGTACGATGCCAGATGATCGCTGAGATCCCGCGCGTCGTCGCCAGCGCCGTCGATCAGAGCAGACTTGCGGCGGCGCAGAAACTGCGTCCCCATCAGGTACAGGCCCGGATGTTCCGCTACACCGCCGTCGTGACGGACGTGGCCCTTGCGGTCGAGGACCGGCAGTTCCAGCCAGGAGTAGTCCGGCCGGTAGCCGGTGGCCCAGATGATCGTCCTGATAGCGTCTCCGGCAAGATCGAGGCCGAGCGGCGGGTTGTCCTCGACACGGGTCGGCGGCGGGCGATCCGGCGGCCCGACCGTAGCGTCCAGGCCGTTGGCGCGCGCCCATTCGTCGATGAGGTCGAGCAGCCGGGCCATCTTGAGATCGGAAAGCGCGCACATGTTGCGCAACGACCCCGCAAACTGGGCCTTGCCGTCTTCGGTGATGCCGGCAAGACGACCGATGAGCCGGACGCCGAGGTCGTCGAGCGCATTGAGGTCGAGGGTGATGCGGTCGGGCGTGCCGGCAAGCTGTAGCGAAGGAACCCGTCGCGCCCGCCTGATGTCGTCCACCTCGTCGTAACGCTCGTCGAGCACGCCGGCGGCGTCCATCCACCATTCCAGGTCCTTGCCGCGATAGACGCGGGGCGCCCGGATGTGCTCGCCCACCGACAGGGTCACTTGACGCCCCGAACGCTGCAGCTCCTGTGCGATCTGGGTGCCGCTCGACGACGCGCCCACCACCATCACGCCACCGTCGGCGACCTGACCCGGATTGCGGTAGGACTGTGCCGTCAGCATGGCGACCGACGGCGGCACGCGGCTGGCGACGTCGGGCAGGCGCGCGATGTTGCACGCGCCCGACGCCAGCACGACGGTCCGACACCGCCACTCGCCGCGGTCCGTGCGCACAAGATATCCCGCCCCGTCGCTGCGAACCGAGGTGACGGTCGTGTGGGTTCTGACCGGAGCCGAGATCGCCTTGGCATAGTTCCCGAGGAAGTCGATCACCTCAGGCATCGTCCGGTAGCCGTCGGGATCGTCGCCGTCATAGCGAAAGCCCGGCAGCCGGCTCTGCCAGTTCGGGGTGAGCAGCCGCAGTGAGTCCCATCGCTCGGTGCGCCAGGTATGGGCGATCTCGCCGCGCTCCAGCAGCACATGGTCGATAGAGCGCTCCGCGAGGCAGCGGCTCATCGCGAGCCCCGCGTGCCCCGCGCCGACGATCGCTGTGGTGACGGAACTAATCGCACCCTCTCATCAGGAGAGTCTACGGTTCGAAGCGCCTTTCAATTCACCACGACCGTGACGTTCGTCGGATTGGTGACAATGTCATAGACCGCCGACCGCTTCTGCGACTGAGCGACGATAGCCTCGATGTCCTCGCGCTTGGCGTCGGCGTCGATGTTGTATTTCACCGTGATGCCGCTGAAGCCGTTGCGCACGTCGCTGTCGATGCCGAGAATTCCGGCGAGATCCATGTCGCCTTCGATGGTCGCCTTCACCGACTTCAACTGGATGTTCCGGTTCTGGGCAACCGCGGCGATGCCGGCGGTCAGGCAACTCGCCAGTCCGACCAGCACGTATTCGACGGGCGTGGCGCCCTTGTCCTGGGAAGCGAAGACCTCCGGATGGTCTGCGTCGAATGTGAAGGTGGTCTTGCGATGCTGATCCTCGCCGAGACCGTAGAAGCTCTCGACCGACGAGTGGCTGTGGGTGCCATCCTTCCATTCGCAGGCCGCGCGCCACTTGAACTGCGCTGCCTCCGGGGCGTTGGTGAGCGCTTCGCGTGCGCCGAGCAGCGCCTCTACGTTAACACCGTTGTTTGCCTGTACTTCGGAAGCCATAATTATTATCCTCCCTACCTTGCACTGGCTCAAAAACCCGACCGATCTCACTGACCTCAGATTTCACCATGGCGCGGCATGCTATGGGTCGCGAAGCGTTTCTTCAAGTTGTTTCCGCAGCGGAATGTTCGCCCTCGTGTGCCGAGTTGTGCCTTTGCAGGCTCTGGCGCGATCACGACCTTCAGCGCGGTCAATCGCAGTGTCTGCTTCCGGGGGAGGCAAAGTTCGCCTCTATGGCCGACATTGCGGCGCAAAGCAGCCATACCGCCGTCGCGTGCGAGACTCTGCTTCGGGTCACAAGCAGAACAGCAGCCCCCTACGGCTCGTCCCTCTCATCGCGCAAATTAGACACAACGCGGCGGTTCTGCGACCTGCAGGCGGTGTCGGGGCACTCGCGGACGAGCCTGTCCTTGCCGTAGCCCTTGGCCCACATGCGGTTGCGGTCTATGCCGCCGGCGGCGAGGTAGTCCATCACCGCATCGGCGCGCTGCTGCGACAGCGCCATTTCCTTTGCGCCGGGATCGTCGGCGAAACCCTGCAGCTTGAGCAGCCAGCGCGGATGCTTTGCCAACCAGGCGATCTGGGTGTCGAGGGTGGCCTTGGCGACGGAATCGAGCGCGGCCGAACCTTGCGTGAAATAGGTGCGGCGGCCGACATTGAGGATAAAATCCTCCTCGCTGCCCGGCTGCACGTTCTGGAAGCCGGCAACCTCGGTGTTGGTGACGTCGGGCGTGGAAGGGGCCAGCGTGTTGCTGGTCGAGCAGGATGCGGCCAGCACCAGCAGGCCTGCGGCGAGCAGCCGGCGCGTGTTTTCAATGATGCGGTTCATGAGGCGCCAATCATTCGACAGTGGTGGAAGCGGGCGCCTGGTCGGCGATGTGCGGCAGGACCTGCACCGCGGTGCCGATCGGGCAGCGCTGGTAGAGGTCGATGATGTCTTCCGGGAACATGCGGATGCAGCCGCTGGAAGCGTCAGTGCCGATGCTCCATGGCTCCAGCGTGCCATGCAGGCGGTAGCCAGTGTCGGCGCCGTCGCGGTGCAGATAGAGCGCGCGCGGCCCGAGCGGATTGTTGGACGCGCCGCCTGCGATCATGTCCGGTAGCTCCGGCCTGCGCTTGCGCATTTCGGGAGGCGGGACCCAGTCCGGCCACAGCGCGCGGCGGTCGATCGTCGCGCGGCCGTACCATTTGAAGCCGTCCTTGCCGACGCCGACGCCGTAGCGGATGGCGGTCTTGTTTTCCATGATAACGTAGAGGAAATGGTGGCGGGTATCGACCACGACGGTGCCGACCGGCTCGCTACTGAAATACTTGACGATCTGGCGATGCCATCTCTTGTCGATCTTCGCGAAGTTGGTCTTGCGATACACAAAATTGTTGTCGCTGGCGGTACCGGCGAAAAAGGATTTTGCCGCCGCTGCTTGAGCAATATTGCCGGTTGCACCCATCGCGACCAGCGCCAGGCCGCCGAGCACGACACCCCTGCGTGATAAAACCATCGGCAATATTCCCCCTCATGCCAAAAGCATGGCGGACCATAGTTGAGAATTACTTCGCCTCAAAGTGGAAAATGCTGCGTTGCTTCAGTGCGCCGTGTCCGGACATTCGTCATTGCCGGGTTCGGGCGGGTAGACCGGGTGATCGGCAGATTGCTCGACGAGCGTGGATACAGGTGGGTTGCAGTCGACCTCGACGCCAAAAATGTAGAGCGGTCCCGGAAAGAACGTCTACCGGTCTTTTTCGGCAACGCTTCGCAGGAGGAGATGGTGGCCGCCGCGAAAATTGACAGCGCAAAGGCCCTGGCGATCACTCTGGACGACCCCGAGGCAGCCAAATCGGTTCTTGCGGCGCTGAGACGCAAACTGCCCGACCTCCCGTCAGATGCGATGGCGGAGCGCCTCAACGATCACCGCCATCGCAGGCGAGAGCTGTCGCCTGCTCGGGTAGTAGAGGTGATAGCCCGCAAACGGCGGACTCCAGTCATCAAGCACGAGCCTAAGGCATCCGTTGGCGATTTGGTGGCTGACGAGGTTTTCCGGGACATAGGCGATCCCGAAACCGCTTATCGCAGCCTCGATCATGGGAATGGACGAATTGAAGGTGAGTTGGCCTTCCACCCGCACACGAAGGTCGCGGCCATCCTTGGCGAATTCCCAGGCATATAATCCGCCGAACGTCGCCTGCCGCATATTAATGCAGTCATGATCGACCAGATCCTGCGGTGCGGTCGGAACCGGATGGCGGGAAAAGTACTCCGGCGAAGCCACGGCGACGAGCCGCCAATCCGGCCCGATGCGCACTGCGATCATATCCCTGTCGATGCTCTCACCAAGCCGCACGCCTGCGTCGAAGCGCTCCTCCACAATGTTCTGCATGCCGTTGTCGCTGTAGAGCTCGACGCACACGTCAGGATAGTCGCCGAGCAAGGGCTGCAGCTTCGGCCAGACGGTCGTCTGGAGCGCATGGTCGGACAGCGAGATACGGACCGTTCCGGAGGGTTTGTCGCGAAAGGCCACCAGGCTTGCGAGGTCGGCTTCGATTTCCTCGAAGCGGGGAACAAGAGATTGGAAAAGTCGCTCGCCGGCCTCGGTCGGTGCGACGCTCCGCGTCGTACGTGTCAGCAGGCGGACGCCAAGACGAGCTTCAAGCTCCTTGATTGTCGAACTCAGGGTCGACTGCGAGGTTCCGAGCTTGGCCGCCGCCTTGGTGAAGCTGCGCTCCCGCGCGACCGCCACGAACCAGAGCAGATCCTTCATGCCATCGCGCTGCATAGGGCACCTCCGGTCGGACATTTATATCATGAGCAGATAAGTCCATGCGAATTACTTAGTCTAATAGAATGGGTTCCTCTGCAATATCTTCCGGCATGGCGACGGGGATGGGCGGCTGATCCGCCCCAGTCGCCTTGCAAGGATGCCAAACTATGGAAACGACCTACGACACAAGGCTTGTCGAAGACCGCGCCGCATGGGGCGCGGTGCTGTCGATGGCGCTGTGTGTTTCCGTGCTCATCGCGTCGGAATTCATGCCGGTCAGCCTGCTGTCGCCGCTAGCGGCCGATCTCGGCATCACCGAGGGCCGCACGGGACAGGCGATCTCGATTTCGGGCGCTTTCGCCGTCGTGACCAGCCTGCTGGTCGCCGGCCTCACGCGCCGGATCGACCGCCGACTGGTCGTGACCGGCTTTACCCTTCTCCTCATCGTGTCCGGGCTCGCTGTCACCTTCGCGCCGAACTACGCGTTCCTCATGGTCGGCCGGGCGCTACTCGGCATTGCGATCGGCGGGTTCTGGTCGATGTCGACCGCGATCGTCATGCGCCTCGTGCCGCAAGACATGGTTCCGAAGGGTCTCGCCATGCTAAACGCTGGCAATGCCATTGCGGCCACGCTCGCCGCGCCGCTGGGCAGTTTTCTTGGCGCCTATGTCGGCTGGCGCGGCGCTTTCTTCCTCGTCGTGCCGCTTGGGGTCCTGGCGCTGGTCTGGCAGTGGACAAGCCTGCCGGCGCTGCCCCCGCGCCGGAGGAAGCGTCCAGGCAATCCGCTGGCGCTCCTCGGCGGTCTTCCTGTCGCCACCGGCATGGCGTCAATCATGATGCTGTTCATGGGTCAGTTCGCGCTCTTCACCTATCTGCGGCCCTTCCTCGAGAGCGTCACTCGGCTCGACATCGCCGAGCTTTCGGCGATCCTGCTGGCGATGGGGCTGGCAGGGGTGCTCGGCACATGGTGCGTCGGCCGGCTTTTGCGCACGCGCCTGTTCAGCATCCTCATCGTCATCCCGCTGGTCATGGCCGCGCTGGCAGCTGTGCTCATCGCCGTCGGTGCCTTGCCGGTTCCCACAGCGCTGCTGCTCGTTGCCTGGGGCTTCTTCGGCACGGCCGCGCCGGTTGGCTGGGGCACGTGGCTCAGCCGAACGTTGCCGGACGACGCAGAGGCCGGCGGCGGGTTGCAGGTAGCCGTCATCCAGCTCGCCATTACAGGCGGTGCCGCGATCGGCGGCACGCTCTTCGATACGGTCGGCTGGTGGGGAGCATTCACTTTCGGCGCGGTGCTGCTCTGCGGATCGGCGCTCGCCGCCTTTGCCGCATCGCATATGGCCCGGAGGTCTTTGCCATGACCATCGAGCGTGCGCCGCTCAGCCGCCGGACATTGCTCGGCGCCGCGCTCGCGGTGGCGGCCCTGCCTCGCGCAGCCGCCGGCCAAGACCGCGAAGCCTCAGTCAGCCAGGAGCCCACCGACATGAAGATCAGGATGGTTTTCAACGGCCGCACCATGACCGCCACGCTCTACGACAATCCGTCGGCGCGCGACTTCTTCTCCATGCTGCCGCTCGACCTCAAGATCGAGGACTACGCGCATAACGAGAAGATCGCCTATCTGCCGCCCAAGCTGACTGAAGAGGGAAGCGGTCCGTTCGCCAACGAGCAGCCCTATGACCTTTGTTATTTCATGCCCTGGGGCAACCTGGCCATGTTCTACGCCGACTATCGCCATCCCGGGCTGATCAGGCTCGGCCGCTTCGACGAGGGCGAGCAGGCCCTGCACATTCGCGGCGCGTTCCCGCTTCGCATCGAACGCAGTTGAGGACCCAATGGAGATCACCATGGACATTCTTCGCGCTGGCACGAGGCCTTCCGGCAAGGGGCCACCTGACTGGTTCACCGGCACGGTGCGGATCGATCCGCTCTTCAATCCCTTCGATGCCGGGCGGGTCCAAGGCGCACAGGTGACCTTCGAGCCCGGCGCCCGCACCGCCTGGCACACGCATCCGCTCGGCCAGACGCTGATCGTTGTCTCCGGCCTTGGCCGCGTGCAGCGCGAGGGTGGCCCGGTCGAAGAAATCCGGCCGGGGGACGTCGTCTGGTTCGCGCCCGGCGAAAAGCACTGGCACGGCGCGTCGCCTCAGACCGCCATGACCCACATTGCCCTCCAGGAGGTCACAGACGGCAAGGTCGTGGACTGGCTGGAACATGTCAGCGACGCCGACTACGGCGCCTGATCTTCTCGACTCGAAAGGAACCAAAATGCTCGCAACTGTTCTTCACAAACCGGGCGACATCCGCTGCGAGGAAATCGCCGATCCGAAAATCATGCGGCCAACGGACGCCATCATCAAGCTCTCGGCAAGCTGCATCTGCGGCTCGGACCTGTGGCCCTATCGCGGGCTGCAGCCGGTCGACGGCCCGATGCATATGGGCCACGAATATTGTGGCATCGTCGTCGAGGTCGGCGCAGAGGTGCGCACCGTCCGTCCCGGCCAGTTCGTCGTCGGCTCGTTCTGTCTCTCCGACAATACCTGCCCGCACTGCCGCTTCGGCTTCCAGTCGTCCTGCGTGCAACGCGAATTCATGTCGGGCGCGCAGGCACCTTATGCCCGCGTGCCGTTGGCGGATGGCACACTGGTCGCCACCGCCGAGGTGCCGCCGGCCGAACTCATCCCCGACCTGCTGGCCGTGTCCGATGTGCTCGGCACTGGCTGGTATGCGGCCGACGCAGCCGAGGTCCGAGAAGGATCGACGGTGGTGGTGGTCGGCGACGGTGCGGTCGGCCTGATGGGCGTGCTTGCGGCCAAGGAGATGGGCGGCGAGCGCATCATCGCCATGAGCCGGCACGTCAGCCGCCAAAAACTCGCCCGCGAGTTTGGCGCCACCGACATTGTGGCCGAGCGTGGCGAGGAAGGCGTCGCGCGCGTCCAGGACCTCACCAGGGGCGTCGGCGCGGACTCGGTGCTGGAATGCGTCGGCACGGCGGAATCTTTCGACCAGGCGCTGGCCTGCTCCCGCCCCGGCGGCACAATCGGCTATGTCGGCGTGCCGCATGGCGTGAGCTTCGACGGCCAAAGACTATTCTTCGGCCAGAAGCGCATGCTGGGCGGCCCCGCGCCGGTGCGCCGCTTCCTGCCCGACCTTATGGACCGTGTGCTCAACGGCAGGATCAAGCCCGGCAAGGTCTTCGACCTCAAGCTGCCGTTGGTCGAGGTCGCTGAAGGCTACCGCGCCATGGACGAGCGGCGCGCCATCAAGGTCATGCTTTCGGTGTGAGCGAAGATTGGGCGGACGGCCTGTGCGCACCCGCAAATCAGAAAAGGAACAACGACATATGACGATGAGATTGAAGATCGCCGCCCTTGCGCTTTCAGTTATCACGCCGGCTTTCTCCCAAGAGTCCCCGATCATCGGCGCATGGCGCATGAGGTCGCTCGAGGCCGGCGCCGAGGGAAATCTCAAGCCCGTGCCATATTCCGGCCAGGTCATCTTCACCGAGGCCGGCACCCTCTCGGTGCAGGCCCAGAACCCCGACGCCAAGGCGCCGGACACGCCTTATACGGCAAATGGCTACGAAGCCTATTACGGGCCGGTCGCCATCAACGACCAGGACAAGACCTTCGTCATCACGATCGAGTCCTCCCTGGTCCGCAACCTTGTCGGGAAGAGCATGAAACGCAAATTCGAAGTCTTGTGCAACAAACTGGTCCTCACCCCGGACAATCCGGCCGAAGGCTGGCGCGTAACCTACGAACGTTACTGATCGGAACAGCCCGACTGTCAACCTGTCATCGATGGCCACAATGGCGCGGACTTCAGACCGAAATGGCGCGACAGCGGAACTGGCGCCAATCATGGCGGCTGTCTTCGCCGGCTTCCTCCTGATCGGCTTGGCGCTACCCGTCCTGCCGCTGCATCTTCACCAGCAGCTCGGCTTCGGCCCCTTCGCAGTCGGGCTGGTGACGGGCAGCCAGTTCGTCGCCTCGATGCTGTCGCGCATTGGGGCTGGAAACTATGCCGATGGGCGCGGCGGCAAGCGGGCCGTCGTCGTCGGCCTCATTGCCGCTGCCCTGGCGGGGTTCATTTACGTCGGCTCGCTGGCATTGCTCGACCGGCCCGTAGCGTCCGCATCGGCGCTCTTCGCCGGCCGGGCGGTACTGGGCGCGTCTGAGAGCTTCATCATCACCGGCGGCGTCGCCTGGGGCCTTTCCCTTGCGGGCGGACAGAACTCCGGAAAGGTCATAGCCTGGGTGGGCACGGCGATGTTCGCGGCGCTCGCGCTAGGCGCGCCGATCGGATCTGCGCTTTATGCGGCGAGCGGCTTCGCCGCGATCGCACTCGCGACGGTCGGCCTGCCGCTTGCGACGCTGCTTGCCATCCTGCCTATGCGTGGCACCAGCCTCGCCGCGAGCGCCGCGCGACAGTCATGGACGAGCGTGGCGCAAGCGGTCTGGCTTCCCGGCGTCGGAGCTGCTTTCAGCAGCCTTGGCTATGGCGCGATCCTGTCCTTTGGCGCGCTGCTCTTTGCCGAACGCGGCTGGCAGCCGGTCTGGCTTCCCTTCACCGCTTATGCCGCGTCGCTGATCGCGGCAAGGCTGTGCTTCGGCCACCTGCCTGACAGGTTGGGGGGCGCGCGCGTCGCTGTGATCTTCGTGGCGGTCGAGGCGGCAGGGCTGATGCTGACCTGGCTTGCGCCCGGGCCTGTTCTCGCCGCCATCGGAGCGGGCCTGACTGGCCTTGGCTACTCGCTGGTGTATCCCGGTTTCGGTGCCGAGGCCGTAGGCCGTCTTCCGCAACGCAGCCGCGGCCTGGCCATGGGACTCTACACCGTCTTCCTCGACGTGGCGCTCGGCTTCGGCAGCCCGGCGCTCGGCTTGGTCGCCGCGTCGGCCGGCCTGCAATTCGTCTTCCTCGTCGTCGCGACGGCGACGCTTCCGGCGTTGGGCATCGCTCTGCTGCTGGGTCGCCGTAACGCTCCACTATAGCTAGTCTGTGCTCGAGATGTCGCGCAACCACGATCGCTCCCGCTTTGGGCGACGTCTGCTTCCGGGCAATGACAAGACCGACGTCTACGGCCGACATTGGCGCAGAGCAAACGGTCGGGTTTCCAACGCGGAGCGACAAGAGCTGACCGTTGGTCGGCGCAAGTGTCGTCCTGACGTGACCCAATGCGGTCTTCCGTTGCGAGCGTCGGTTGCTGGAGCTGCGTTAAGTCGGTCGGAGGCCAATGGTATTTTCAATGGAACGCTAATATACATGGAAGCCCCAACGAGCAGCGCCTGCCAGATACTTGAGGAATGCCATGCGAAGGCTCATCTTCACGGCGATGTGTATCGCCGCCGCAACAGCCGCTAACGCCCATGATTGGTACGAAGACAAGATTGACCCCCAGACCAAATTCAAGTGCTGCGGCGGTTCAGATTGCCGCGCCATACCCCGGTCTTCGGTGCGGTCCAGGGTGGACGGCGGGTACACTTATTTGCCGCATAATTTCACCATCCCACGGGACCGGGTACAGGAATCCCCGGACGGGCAATACCATATCTGCGAAAATAAATATGTTGTAACCAACCAGCTGTATTGGCGTTGCTTCTTCGCACCTCGTGTCGATGTGTCTATACTTCTAAAGCATTAACCGCGCGTCACTTCCGCAACTTACATAAGCAAGGTGCTAGTCCATTAATTCTGTTGGACTTTCTTCAAAATTGCCGAAGCTTCAGCGGTGCGCGACTGCCCCAGGGATTTCATTGGATACATCGCGGCTATCGAGAGCCTACGCCCCTGGGCGTAACTCCATGGGGCGCTGCCGCGGGTGACTTCTGGGCGCGCTGCGCAATTCGGTGACAGTCCAGATTTGATCGTGTCGGCGCGGCCGTGTTGTGTAGATTGGCTGCGTGGCCCGCCTTGCCCGCATTGTCGTTCCAAGTCCACTCGCCACGTGACGCAAACGCGGTAACGGCTGGCGATTTCGACCACGATGGACAGCCAAGCGATAGGGGATAACTGGCGCGGGATCATCAGCACGGTTCATGCGGGAGCGGCATTCGCCGGATGAGGCAGCTACGGCTGCAGTCTCGAATTTGACGCATCAGCACTTGCAAATCGTCAGCCGAGGTCTTTTGCTCGCGCGATAGTTGCCCTTGACCGTTGAATGGTTGGCGAACAGATGAACAAAATCGATCGACGGCGGCCAGAATCAGAAACGGACGCCACCGTAAATGCCGCAAGACTTGGAACTCGGCTGCGCCTCGCCCGCCAGACACGCGGCATGACGCTGAAGACGCTGGCCGCGGCTGCGAATTGCTCGGAAAGCCTGCTGTCCAAGATCGAGAACGGCAAGGCTTCGCCGTCCCTGCCCATGCTTCACCGTCTGGTCGAGGTTCTCGACACCAACATCGGCTGGATGTTCGAGCAAGTCGACGACGACGAGGCGATCGTATTCCGGGCGGGCGCAAGGCCTTTGATCGCGCTCGACGCGCTACGGCGTGGCGAAGGAATTTCGCTCGAACGCATCATCCCGTATTCGCCTGGCCACCTCTTACAATGCAACATCCATCACATCGAGGCAGAGGGCTCGAGCGAAGGTCCGATCCAGCATGCCGGCGAGGAAGTCGGCTACGTGCTCGCCGGGCGGATCGAACTGATCGTCGACGGCAAGAGCCATGCTCTCGCCACGGGTGATGCCTTCGTGTTCAGGTCGGAGCTGCCGCATCATTACCGCAACATCGGCGAGGAACGCGCTAGCATTTTCTGGGTCAACACGCCGGCGACTTTCTGAGCAACGCTGTGCGTTCATTTGGATTGACAAATATTCAAGTCTCTTGAATGCTTGCCTCGTGCCTGTAGCACCAACGGGACCAGCCGAGGTCTGGTCCGCAAGCAAGGGGAACCGAAATGCGTCTGTTCAAACTTCTCGCCGGCTGTGCCGCCGCCATTGCCATGGGCTCGGCAGCCATGGGATCGGCGCTTGCCGATACGTTCGCTCTCGTCAACATCAACCAGCAGGCCCTGTTCTTCAACCAGATCAACGAGGGCGCGCAAAAGGCTGCCGACGCCGCTGGCGCCAAGCTGGTCATTTTCAACGCCAACAATGTGCCGAGCGCGCAGAACGACGCGATCGAGAACTACATCACGCAGAAAGTCGACGGCATCATTCTGGTCGCCATCGACGTCAACGGCGTCAAGCCTGCGATTACTGCAGCCAAGGCGGCCGGCATTCCCGTCATAGCCATCGACGCGCAGATCCCCGACGGCGACAATATTTCGTTCATCGGCGTCGACAACACCAAGGCCGGCGAGGACATCGGCAAATTCTACGCCGACTATGTGAAGACCGATATGGCCGGCAAGGCCAAGATCGGTATCGTCGGCGCACTCAATTCATTCATCCAGAACCAGCGCCTCGACGGCTTCAAGAAGGCGGTGACCGAAAGCGGCCAGGCCGTCACCTTCCTCGACACAGTCGACGGCCAGAACGTTCAGGAGACCGCCTTGAGCGCTTCGGAAAACCTGATGACGGCCAATCCGGACATGAACTCGCTCTATGCGACCGGAGAGCCGGCCTTGCTCGGCGCCGTTTCGGCGGTGACCAGCCAGGGCCGCACCGGCGACGTCAAGGTGTTCGGCTGGGACCTGACCAAGCAGGCCGTTCAGGGCATCGATGACGGCTGGGTGGTGGCGGTCGTGCAGCAGGATCCGGCCGGCGAAGGCAAGGCCGCGGTCGAAGCGCTGGGCAAGATCAAGAAGGGCGAGAAAATCGACCCGATCATCAATATCCCGGTGACGATCGTGACCAAGAAGAATGTCGACCAATATCGCGCGATGTTCAAGTAAACTGCGTCGGCGACCGAGCCGCGGCGCCGCCCGAGGCTGCGCCGCGGATCCCTTGCAATCGCGTGGAATTCCAGATGAGCAGTGGCCAGACCTATCGGGTGCGGATGAGCGGCATCTCAAAGCGCTACAACGCCATCCAGACGCTCGATGACGTGTCGCTGACGCTGAAGCCGGGCGAGGTGCTGGGGCTGGTCGGCGACAATGGCGCCGGCAAGTCGACATTGAGCAAGGTGCTGTCGGGGGCAGTGGTTCCCGACGCCGGCACCATCGAGATCGACGGCAAGCCGATGATCTTCAGCTCCCCGGCGGACGCACGTGCGGCGCGCGTCGAGATGGTCTACCAGGACCTGTCGCTGTGCGACACGGTCGATGTTGCCGGCAATCTGTTTCTTGGCCGCGAGCCGCGGCGTCGCATCGCAGGCATTTCCTTTCTCGACAAGAAGCGCATGCATGACGAGACGCGCCAGATGCTCGATCGGCTTGGCATCGTCATTGCCGACACGCGGCTCAAGGTCGAAAACCTCTCCGGCGGGCAGCGCCAGTCGATCGCGATCGGCCGCGCCGCCTCGTTCGAGCCGGCCGTGCTGATCATGGACGAGCCGACGGCAGCGCTTGCCGTGGCCGAAGTCGAGGCGGTGCTCGAACTGATCCGCGCGGTCAGTGCGCGCGGTGTCAGCGTCATCCTGATCACCCACCGGCTGCAGGATCTGTTCCTCGTCTGCGATCGCATCCAGGTCATGTATGAAGGGCGCAATGTCGCCGAGCGGCTGATCGGCGAGACCAATATCGAAGACGTGGTCAATCTGATCGTCGGCCGCAAGTTCAGTGCGCGTTCCGCCACCAATGGCTATCGCGGTGGAGCGCCGGCATGAGCGACGCGATCCACACCGCCCAGCCCTCACGAGTACGCAGGGGCACCTGGCGCGATGCGCTGCTCGCCAATGGCAGCGTCGTCTCAATCGCGCTGTTCTTTCTGGTCGTCTGCATCATCTTCTCGGTTGCGACCGACGCGTTTCTGACATCGCCCAATCTGTTGAACATCCTGCGGCAGTCGGCGCCACTGCTGATCGTCGCCGCGGCAATGACTTTCGTCATCACCACTGGCGGCATCGATCTTTCGGTCGGCTCCGTGCTGGCGCTGGTGGCGACGCTGTCGGCGACGGTTTTGCAGTTTGGCCTGCCGTGGCCAGTCGTTATCCTCGCCATGTTAGCGCTCGGCGCCCTACTTGGGGCGGTACAGGGCTATTTCATTGCCTATGAGGGCATCCCGTCCTTCATCGTCACGCTTGCCGGGCTTTCGGTGATCCGTGGCGTGGCGCTGCTGATCACCGGCGGCTATTCCATCCCCATCGAGCCCGGAAGCGCTTTCACCGTGCTGGGCCGCGCCTGGTTTCTTGGCGTGCCGGTGCCGGCGCTGATCGCGCTGGCGATCCTGGCCATCGCCTATCTCGCCTTCAACGAGACGCCATTCGGCCGCTATGTCACCGGCATTGGCGCCAACGCCGAGGCGGTGCGGCGCGCCGGCGTCAACACGCGGCAGACGACGCTCTTCGTCTATGTGATTTCCGCCACCGCGGCAGCCCTTGCCGGGATCATCATTGCTGCCCGGCTTGGATCGGGATCTTCGAATGCCGGCCAGGGTTTCGAGCTGGAAGTCATCGCCGCCGTCGTGCTCGGCGGCACCAGCCTGTTCGGCGGCCGCGGAACGATCATCGGCACGGTGCTCGGCGCGCTGACCGTGGCCGTCATCGGCAACGGCCTGATCCTGGCGCATCTGTCGCCTTTCCTGACGCCGATAGTCACCGGAACGATCATCCTGATCGCCATCTGGCTGAACTTCCGCCTGTTTCGCGGCGCCGTGCGGAGCCGTTGAGCCGATGAGCGGTCTGTTCGATGACGCAGTGCCGGGCCAGCGGCTGGCGATCGGGGTCGAAACAGGCCATGTGATGACCGTGCTCGGCCCAGTTCCGGTCGACGACATGGGCATCACGCTGATGCACGAGCACATCTTGCTCGATGGCGCGCGCAGCTGGAAATGCCCCTGCCATCCCGACGACATGGCGATCGCCGAGCAGCCGGTGAACATCGAGATCATCGGCGAGTTGCGCATGAACCCATACGTCAACCGCGACAACGTCTCGCTCGACGACGCCGACCTGGCGCTGTCTGAGCTGCAGCGCTATCGCGCGCTGGGCGGCCACACCGTCGTCGATGCCACCAATATCGGCATCGGCCGCGCCCCCGAAAAGCTCGCTCGCATCAGCCGCATGTCCGGCCTGAAGATCGTCATGGGCACCGGCTTCTATCTCGAGCACACCCATCCCGAATGGCTGAAGGCGATGGATGTGGACGCCGTGACCGAGTTCATCGTCAACGATGTCGGCGGCGGCGAGACGCAGCCGCCGATCATGGCCGGGCTGATCGGCGAGGTCGGCGTCAGCAAGGATTTCACCGCCGAGGAACGCAAGTCGCTGCGAGCTTCGGCACGCGCCTCGCGCATAACCGGCGTGCCGCTGTCGATCCATCTGCCCGGCTGGGAGCGGCTTGCGCACGAGGTGCTCGATATCGTCGAGGCCGAAGGCGCCGATCTTCGCCACACCGTGCTCTGCCACATGAACCCGAGCCACGACGATCCCGACTACCAGAAAAGCCTCGCCCGGCGCGGCGCGTTCCTCGAATACGACATGATCGGCATGGACTATTATTATGCCGACCAGGACGCGCAATCGCCCTCCGACGAAGAGAACGCACGCGCCGTCGCCGCCCTTGTCGAGGCGGGCTTCGGCGACCGCCTGCTGTTGTCGCAGGATGTGTTCCTCAAGATCATGCTGACGCGCTTCGGCGGCTTCGGCTATGGCTACATCCTGAAGCATTTCATACCGCGCCTGAAACGCCATGGCGTCGAGCAGCCGGCCATCGACCGCATGCTGATCGCCAATCCGAAAAGCGTATTCGCGCGGCTCTAAGCGGCCTGGAATTACACTGGAGTTCAAATGTCCAAGAAGAAGATCCTGCTTGCCGGCGAATCCTGGGTGTCGACCGCGACCCATATCAAGGGTTTCGACCAGTTTCCGACCGTTACCTACCACACCGGCGCAGACGAGTTGCTGGGCGCGCTGAAGGCGACCGACTTCGACGTCACGTTCATGCCGGCGCATGAGGCGCAGCGCGGCTTTCCACAGACCATGGAGGCGCTGTCGGCCTATGACGCGGTCGTGCTCTCCGACATCGGCGCCAACACGCTGCTGCTGCATCCCGACACCTGGGTCCACTCCAAACCGACGCCGAACCGCCTGCGCCTGCTCCGCGATTACGTCAGCGGCGGCGGCGGTCTATTGATGTTCGGCGGTTACTACAGCTTCCAGGGCATCAATGGCGGCGCGCGCTACCACAAGACCCCGGTCGAGGACGTGCTGCCGGTGAACTGCCTGGCCTACGACGACCGCGTCGAGGTTCCCGAAGGTTTTGCGCCGGTGCCAAAACCAGGGTCGAGCCATCCCATCCTCAGGGGCCTCGGCTCGGACTGGCCGATCCTGCTCGGTTTTAACGAGGTGACGCTGAAGGACGGGGCCGAGGTCCTGGCCAGCGTGTCGTCGGATTATGGCTCGCTGCCGCTGCTTGTCACCGGCCGTTACGGCAAGGGCCGCACCGTGGCCTGGACATCCGATGTCGGGCCGCATTGGCTGCCGCCGCAATTCATCGCCTGGCCGGGCTACAAGACCCTGTTCGAACAGATGCTTGGCTGGGCGACCGGTGAGAGCTGAGCCATGCATGTCCACGTCGTCGGCAATGCCTGCGTCGATACCGTGTTTCGCGTCGGCCGCTTCCCTGCCGCGGGCGAGACTTTGAATGCCGTGAGCTATGCCGACGGGCTCGGCGGCAAGGGCGCCAACCAGGCGGTCGCAGCAGCACGGACTGGTGCAGAAGTGACGTTCTGGACGGCGCTCGGCAAGGACCCCGCAGGCGCATGGATCAGGAGCCGCCTCGACGGCGAGCTGTCAGACCGTGAGGTGATCGAATTCGAGCTGCCGAGCGACCGCTCGACCATCGTCGTCGATAAAGGCGGAGAGAATTTCATTGTCAGCGGCGTCGCCTGCAGCGAAGCCTTCGATCCGGTGACGCAGACAGCACTTGTCCGCTGGATCGCTCCCGGCGACATCCTCGTCTGCCAGGGAAATTTGCGGACTGCCGTGACCAATGCCTGCCTCAGAGCAGCAAAGAAAAACGGTGCGCGCACCGTTCTCAACGCCAGCCCGATCGACACGGCCTCGCTGCCCGATCTCGGCCTGGCGGAGGTTCTGGTGGTCAACCAATCTGAGGCGAAAACCCTGACCGGCCGGGATGACATCGCGGCGGCGGCCGATGCGCTGGTGGCCAAAGGCGCAGGCACCGTCGTCATCACTCTCGGCGCCGCAGGCTGTATCGTGCTTGGCACGGACCGGACGGAACCGCTTCGTTTGCCGGCGCCGCGAGTCGAAGCGCTCGACACCAGCGGCGCGGGCGATGTGTTCTGCGGCTGTCTGGCCGGTGGGCTTGCCCGGGGCATGCCGGTCATCTCGGCGCTGAAGCTGGCGCTCGCCGCCGCCGCAATCGCCGTGACACGGCCGGGCACACTGGCATCCTGTCCTTCCGCCTCCGAGATGGCGGCGCTCATCGATCAAATGGAGCTCTCATGACCCAGCTCGGCCAATCCGGCGGCGACGCGCTCGTGGACCTTTTCGGCCGCACAAAGGTGGTGATCGGCGTCGTTCATCTGGCGCCGCTGCCCGGCGCGCCGCGCTATGACGGCGAGGCTATCGAGGCGATCTACCAGCGCGGGCTCGACGACGCCAAGGCCTATCTCGACGGCGGCTGCGACGGCGTCATCGTCGAGAACCATGGCGACATCCCGTTCGCCAAGCCTGATGATATCGGCCCGGAGACGGCGGCCTACATGGCGGTCGTTTCCGACCGCATCCGCCGCGAACTCGGCAGGCCGATCGGCATCAATGTGCTGGCCAATGCCGCGATCCCGGCCCTGGCGATCGCCAGCGCAGCCGGCGCCGGCTTCGTCCGCGTCAATCAATGGGCAAATGCCTACGTCGCCAATGAGGGTTTTGTCGAAGGCGAGTCCGGCCGCGCGGCGCGCTACCGCGCCAGGCTGCGCGCCAACGGCATCCGCATTTTCGCCGATGCGCATGTCAAGCACGGCGCACACGCCATCGTCGCCGACCGCCCGGTGGAGGAACTGGTCAAGGACTTGGTCTTCTTCGACGCCGACGCCATCATCGCCACTGGCCAGCGCACCGGCCACGCCGCAGATTTGGGCTACATAAGCATGATCAAGCAGGCCGCCGGCCTGCCGACGCTCGTCGGCAGCGGTGTCACGCCGGACAATGCCAAGGATATCCTCGCCATCGTCGACGGGGTCATCATCGCCAGCGCGCTGAAGCACGACGGCGTCTGGTGGAACCAAGTCGACTCTGCTCGAGTAAAGGCTTTCATGGGTGGTCTGAAGCGATAACTGGACTACCCTACCGAGGGGCTTGGGGTCCGCTTGATCTGAGACGACGGACGGGCTTAGGATACTGCGCGACCAGATCGTCGACGGTCAGCAAAGTAATGCCTTCCACAATCGATTGAGCAATCAGGATCCGATCGAAGGGGTCCTTGTGGATGGGTGGAAGCCCATCCACCGCAATGGCATGCTCGCCGGTGATTGGCAGCTCATGATAGCCATTGTCTATCAGGCCCCGACGTAAAAGACGCGCATCGACCCTGAAGTCGGGGCGCCCCAGACCGCGTTTAAAGGCAATCTCCCAGAGACTTGCGGCGCTGAACGTCAAGTGGTTATCGGCATCTCGATCTCAGCGAGGGCTGCGGGCGGAAGCTTTTCGGGCTCGCCCGCCGCCCAGAGCAGAAGATGGGTATCGAGAAGAAGTTTCATGGCCGCCAAACAGCTTCTCGATTTCGTCATCGGCCATGCGATCAAAATCGTCCGGAACTGAAAACCGCCCGGCCATAAACCCCACCCGACGCATTTCGCCGGCCGCAGGTGCGTCTATGGCAACGACCTTGACCATCGGCTTGCCGGATTTGGCGATAATGAAGGATTCGCCTTTGGCCGCCCTGTCGACAAGACCAGACAGATGCGTCTTGGCCTCGTCGATATTGACGGTGCGCATTGCGGGCCTGTGACTTAGTCCATGCAACTTAATCTACACGGGCCCGATTTTTTCAAGCGTGTTTCAGTCAGTGAAGGATGCCGGAGGTGGCCGACCCTCTCGGATCGGCCGCATGGCACGACTTCAACAAAGACGCGTAATCGATTGTCTGAACTGCATGTTTGTTGGGACTACGTCTCACCTGATGTTGGCCGAACCTGTTGCTCCGCCATACGAGGTCGGAGTTCACAGGAGCGATTTTTGCCGAGCAGATGCTCTACGTCGCACTAGGGGCCGAAAGCGAAACGTCCGCTTAGGGCACTGCACCACGGCGGCGACGGCCCGACACTGTACCGAAGGCGATCGACGCGACGGGCGCCAAGGGCCTTACCTGACTCTATGTTCCCTTCACGATTCTCGGTTTAGTCGGTCGGCGGGATTGAGCCGCGCTCTCGAGGGCCAAGGCCGACCGCTTCTCGTCTTCGATAGCGCGATCGACTGCCTCAATTTCCTCTTGGAGCACCTTCAGCTCGGCTCCGTAGCTGGAGCCGTCGCTGTCCCCGATCTGAAAGCCACTTGCTCGCATTGCGTCGCGAGTATGGTGCACGTTACGGACTCCTTCGCGTCGAGTCGCGACCAAGATTTCCCTAAACTCTCCAAGACGTTCAACGTGATTGCGAGCCATTGCGTTCTCCTATTTCGTCGTCATCGTCGCCGACGGCGATTCAGAACGGCTAAAACCTACGGAGATACCTTCGACAAAGCATGAGTGCGGAAGCTCAAATTTGAATGTCTTGCAAATAGCGTGAAGCGCGGCAGGCGGAAATTGGCTTCGACCCGATCGATCTCAGACCAAATGCCAGACACTTTCGGCCGAGCGCGTCTGCGGCACCCCCAACGGGGCCATCCGCTCATGTAATCGGTAAAAGTCGAATGCGAGAATGGCCCGGGCCATGGACGTCCCGCCATTCCTGGTCGTGTTTGAGTTGCGGCGGAGGCAGGGCAGGCTTCGGCGCGTTGGTTGTGTAAAGCATCTCAAGCAACTGCTCTCCGTCGATCAGCTCCAGATAAAGCTTTGACTCGTCTCTCTGGCCTTCCTCGGTAGCGCTCGCGCTACTTTCGAGAACGAGAGGCGGTGGTGACAAATATCCCCTGCTCGGCACTCGCGAAGACCTTGCTCCTACGAAGTTTCGCACCGCTTTGACGGATTCCGCATCGGTCGTGATGTTGCACTGCCCTCTGGATGACGCGGTTGTCACGCAAAGGCAGGAAACGGCGTAACGAAAGCGAACGCGAAATTTCAAACATGGGGTAATCGCGGAGCGAGTCGCCCTGAAGCCGGAAACGGTCACATATTGAAGAGCGGGTGGTTGTTCCCCGATAGGATGGAAGTACGG
>NZ_JAMYMO010000052.1:0-30251 GCF_040318575.1 Mesorhizobium sp. M1088
TCAGAATCTTTGCCACTGGCCGGAAAAGTTGGCTGTTCAGCGATACCGTCGACGGAGCCAGGGCCAGCGCCGTCATCTACAGCCTGATGTTGACCTGCCGCGCCTGTGGCGTCGAGCCGTTAGCGTGGCTGCGCCACGTCCTCACTGAACTACCTCAGCGCCCCGAGAACGCAGCCATCGAGGATCTGCTGCCCTTCAACTTCGCCAAAGCAACAGCAGCCTGATCAGACCAGATACCGTTCCCAATTCGAAGGCCATCCGTCGAAAGCGCCGGCGTCAACGTGCAGGGAAAATCGCGCTTACCTTGGGACGCCTGTTGAGTAGCTGCGCTGTCCTATCCTGCGAGGACCGTTGCTGGTGTATCCGCGATCTGCCGTCTTTCAGATGGCGGACGTCACCCATGTCGGTCGACCAAGATCAAGCTTGATCCCGCTGACCACGCGACGCCGCTGATGTGCTCGACACCAATGCCCGACTGCGTCGGCGCATTACGCGTGAGCCGTAAGAATAAAATGACCAGTGCGCTTGAGCCCGCTGCAATATCAAAAAGATGCCCCGGCTTCAGGGAGGCCACACGCGCCGCCCATTCGTCGGCTGTGAAAGCGCGTCGTTGCAATGCAAGTGAAAAAAACTACCGGCCAATCAAAGCGAACATTTCTGGACTGTTTGCCGACCGAGGCGGAGTTTGATGAGGCTCAACTTCAGCCGGGACCGAAATGGCCTTACCGACCGATCCAGATCACCACGCCCGGGAGACGCTCCGGTTGATCGGCCCCGATCCGCAGAACTGGGTGCCGGACCGGGAAGGCATCGACCACAATGTCTTCATCGTTGGCGGTGGGCAGACGGGGGCGACCTTTGCCTTCGCGTTGAGGCGTGCCGGCATCGGCAAGGTTACTGTCGTCGACGCGGCACCGGATGAAAGCAAGGCCGGCATCTGGTTCACTCATGCACGGATGAACCGGCTGCGAACGCCAAAGGGCTTGCCGGGGCCGGAACTCGGCTTGCCGGGCTTGAGCTTTCAGTCCTGGTACGAAGCCCGCCACGGTGCGGAAGCCTATGCCGGATTCGACCGCATCGCACGGACGGATTGGGCGAACTACCTGAAATGGTATCGCGCGTTCCTCGGTATCGGGATCCGTTACGGCACGCGTCTCATTCGCATCGAGCCGGCCGGCGGGCTTTTTCGCCTCCACCTCGAAGCCGACGGCACGCCATCGGTCGAAACGGCGCGCAAGATCATTCTGGCCAATGGCTTTGGCGGCAGCGGCGGTCCAGTGATACCGGCGGTACTTGCCGCCTTGCCGCGGGGCCTTGTCGCACACAGTTCGGCGGCAATCGATTTTGCCTCGCTCAAGGGCAAGGCAATGGCTGTCGTCGGGTCGGCGGCTTCGGCATTCGATGCGGCCGGAGCTGCCCTTGAGGCCGGCGCGAAATCGGTGCGTCTCTTTGCCCGCCGCAACAGCATTGCCAGTGTGCCGATCAACCGCGTGCGAAGCTATCCCGGCGCCTATGACAATTATCCTCGGCTGCCCGATGCGGTGCGCTGGCGCCAGGCATTGCGCTTCCGCGAGGCCGGGTCAACGCCGCCGCTCGATGCGGTGGAGCGGGCGGTGCGGCACCAGAATTTTCATCTCCATCTCGGTGCCCCTTGGACAAATGCGGATGTCGAAGACGGCAAGGTCGTCACCGATATCGCAGGCGAGACGTTTGCGTTCGACTTCGTCGTCGCCGGCACCGGCTATTTCGCCGACCCGACGCGCAAGCCTGAGTTCGCCGATTTCGCCGCCACCATCCGGCTATGGCGCGACCAGTACGCGCCGCCGGAAGCAGAGCTGGATGAATTTTTCGGCGCCCATCCTTATCTCGGCCTCGGCCATGAATTTCTCGAGAAGGCGCCGGGGGAGGCGCCATTCCTGAGGAATATCCATGTCTTCAATCCCGGCGGCTTTGTCAGTTTCGGCCTGCCGATCGGCGATGTGCCGTCGATCAGGCGCGATGTGCCGGCCGTTGTCGCGCGCATCAGCCGCGATCTCTTCCTCGCCGATCTCGACAGCCATGAGAGCCGCATAACCGGGAGCCATCCGGCCGAGTTCGGCGAAGACGCCTATGCCGCTTCCGTCTCGCGGCCGGCGCAGACCATCGCGGCGGAATAGACGCATTTCCATGGACAAACGCCGATGACCTTCAGCCCTGACCTTTCCGACCCGTTCGTCGCCACGGCGGTCGAACTGCGCGAAATCTTCGATCGGGATGCCGTGGCGCGCGACAAGGCCGGCGGCCGGCCCGTCGAACAGATCCGCCTGCTGAAGGAAAGTGGTTTGCCGTCGGCGCAGATTCCCAAGCGCTATGGCGGCAAGGGCGCACCCTGGCTGTCGGTGCTGCGCGTCGTGCGCGAATTCGCCCGCACCGACGGCTCGCTCGCCCATCTCTACGGATACCATCATCTGCCGCTCAATGGCGTGCTGTTCCGTGGCACGCAGGCGCAGAGGGACCGGCTGCTGACACGCTCGGCAAGGGAGAACTGGGTCTGGGGCAATTCCGGCAACGCCATGTCGAAGACGTCGACGGCCAGGCGCAACGGCACGGGCTGGATCCTGAGCGGCTTTCGGCCGTTCTCCTCCGGTTCACACATCGCAGACTACATCCAGGTTGCCTGGGAGGACGGCCAGGATCGACTAGCGGCAGCGATCCCGGCTGACCGTGAGGGCATCGTCATCGAGGATGACTGGGATGGTGTCGGCCAGCGGCAGACCGGCAGCGGCAAGGTCACGTTCAAGGACGTGCATGTCGGCGACGACGAACTGATTGGCTCGCCCGCGGTGCCGCTGACGCCGTTCCAGACGCTGACGTCACTGTTCCAGCAGGCGGTCCTGCTCAACCTGTTCGTCGGCAGCGCGCAAGGAGCGCTGAGCGAAGGCCGCGACTATACGGTCTCGCAATCGCGCCCCTGGGTCTATTCCGGCTATGAGAAACATACCGACGATCCGTTCGTGCAACGCAAATATGGCGACCTCTATATCCGTACGCTCGCGGCGGCCGAACTGGCCGATATAGCAGCATGCAGCCTCGATGCCGCCTATGGCCAAGGCGAGGCGTTGACCCTGGAGCAGCGCGGGCAGACGGCGATCGATCTCGCCACCGCCAATGTCTACGCCGGACAAATCGGCCTCGACGCGTCGAGCGAGGTTTTCGAGGTGATGGGCGCCCGCTCAGCCACCAAGGCCAATGGCTACGACAGGTTCTGGCGCAACGTGCGCACGCACACGCTGCACAATCCGGCCGAATACAAGAAGCGCACGATCGGCACCTGGTTGCTGACCGGGGAATTCCCGGCCGGCGGACTGTACCGCTGAGGAGGCGAAAAAAATGGCCAGGCGCGAGGACAAGCTCAAGCTGGGAGCGTTTCTGCTCTTCACTGGTCACCATGTGGCGGCCTGGCGCCATCCAGCGGCAGGCGAGGGGACCAGCCTCGGCGACTACGTCGAACTTGCCCGGCTGGCGGAAGCGGCCAAATTCGACGCGATCTTCTTTGCCGATGGCGTCGCGGCGCGGCTGAGCAACCTCGAGGCCGCCAGCCGCAAGGCGCATAGCGGCGTCTATCCGTTCGAGCCGATCACGCTGCTGTCGGCACTGTCGGCTGTGACCAGGAACATCGGCCTCATCGCCACGGCGTCGACCAGTTTTTCCGATCCCTACAATCTGGCCCGCCAGTTCGCGTCGCTCGACCATTTGAGCGGCGGGCGCGCAGGCTGGAATCTGGTCACCTCTTCCGATCCGGAGGCTGCGTTCAATTTCGGCCACGACACGCATATCCAGCACGGCGAGCGCTACGACCGCGCCGAGGAATTCGCCGATGTCGTGCTCGGCCTGTGGGACAGTTGGGAGGATGACGCTTTCCCGCGCGACAGGGAGAGCGGACGCTATTTCGACAAGGACAAGCTCCACGTGCTGAACCACAAGGGCCAGCATTTCAAGGTGCGTGGTCCGCTGAACACGCCGCGCTCACCGCAAGGTCATCCGGTCGTCGTCCAGGCCGGCGCGTCGGGTCCGGGCAAAGAGCTGGCGGCTCGTACCGCGGAAGCGATTTTCGCCGCGCAGATCACGCTCGACGAAGCCACTGCCTTCTATGCCGACGTCAAGGGCAGGCTCGGCAAATATGGCCGCTCGGAGGATGACCTGAAAGTCCTGCCTGGCATCTTCCCGGTCGTCGGCCGCACCGAAGCCGAGGCGCGGGGGAAGTTCGAACAGCTGCAGGATCTCATCCAGCCGGAAGTCGGCCTCGGTCTGGTCTCGGCGCTGGCCGGCGGCTTCGACCTTAGCGCCTATCCGCTCGACGGGCCGGTGCCGGATTTGCCGGAGACCAATGCCGGCAAGAGCCGGCAAGCGCTGGTGATCGATCTGGCGCGACGCGAGAATCTGACGATCCGGCAGCTCTATCTGCGCATCGCCGGCGCCCGCGGCCACTGGCAAGTGGTCGGCACGCCGCAACAGATCGCCGACACCATGGAAGAGCGGTTCGAGAATTACGGCGCCGACGGCTTCAACATCATGGCGCCGATCATGCCTGGCGGCCTGAAGGATTTCATCGAACTGGTGGTGCCGGAACTGCGCCGCCGTGGCCTGTTCCGCGACGAGTATGAGGGCAGCACCTTGCGCGACAATCTCGGCCTGAAGCGGCCGGCAAACCGTTTTTCGCGGCATGCCGCGGCAGCTGCGGAATAGGCCGGCAATGGCGCGCGACACGCTCTTTCTCATCCAGCCGGGTTTCGCCGACCCAAATCAGCCGGGCCAGACGTTCGTCTGCCCCTATTGCAACCAGGTTGAGGGATTGCTCGCAGCCTTTCCCGATCTCGCCGCCAGACTCGACGTTGAGCGCGTGCCGTTTTCGAGGCCGAGAGGCAAGGTGATCGACGCGCTCGGCGAACGGCACCAGTCGCTGCCGGTGCTGATCATCGGCAGCGATCCGCCCGCCGACTTGCCGACGGCCAAGGGCAAGGTCTTCGCCGATGACACCAGGCGCATTCTTGCACTGCTTGCCGAGCGCCACGGCTTCCCGCAGCTGCATGAGTGAGACGATGACCTTCGATCCCGATACGTCCAATCCATGGATCGCCAAGGCGGTCGAGCTGCGCGACATCTTTGCCCGCGATGCGGTCGAGCGCGACCAGCTTGGCGGCAGGCCTACCGAACAGATACGTCTTCTCAAGCAAAGCGGCCTACTCACCATCGTGATCCCCAAGGAATTCGGCGGCGCCGGGGAACCCTATTCGACGGCGCTGAAGATCGGGCGCGAGTTCGCCAAGGTCGACGGCTCGATCGGCCATATCTACGGCTACCATTTCAGCGCACTGATCGCCGCCAGGCTCAATTCGGACGAACCGCGCTCAGCCGATCTGCTGCGGCGTTCGGCTGCCGGCGACTGGTTCTGGGGCAACACCGGCAACAGTTTTTCCAAAACGCTGTTCGGCCGCAAAGATGGCGAGTGGACGATCGTAAACGGCTTCAAACCCTTCGCCTCCGGCTCGCATGTCGCCGACTATCTTTCGACCTCGTGGGAAGACGAGGTCAGCGGCGAGAGGAAATTCGCGGCGATCCCCGCAAATCGCGAAGGCATCACCGTTCTCGACGACTGGGACGGCATCGGCCAGACGCAGACCGGCAGCGGCAAGGTCGCCTACAAGGACGTCAGGATCCACGACAGCGAGTTGGTGCGCGGTTGGGTCGACGCGTCGTTGCCAATCCGCACCATCGGCCCGCTGCAGCAGCAGAGCGTGTTGCTCAATGTCTTTGTCGGCACGGCCCAGGGCGCGCTGCTGGCGGCGCGAGATTATACGCTCAACAGTTCGCGGCCGTGGATGTATTCCGGCGTCGAGCGCCATATCGACGATCCATGGATCAAGCGGCAGTATGGCGAGCTCTGGGTCAAGACGCGGGCGGCGACGGCGCTGGCCGATCGCGCGGCGGCGGCGATCGATCATGCGATCGCGCGCGGCAAGGCGCTGACCGAGCAAGAACGCGGTGAGGCGGCGGTTGCCGTCGCCGCGGCCAATGTGCTGGCAGGCGATGTTGCGCTCGAAGTCACGACCGAGATATTCGAGGTGATGGGTGCCCGCTCCGCAGTGCGCAAATACGGCTTCGACCGCTTCTGGCGCAACGCACGCATTCACACCTTGCACAACCCTGCCGAATACAAGACCCGCACCGTCGGCACCTGGTATCTGACCGGCGCTTATCCCGAGCCCGGCGTCTTTCGATGAGCGGCCGGCAGCTCCATCTCAACGTCAACATCCTGCATGCCGGCTTCTCGCCGGCGGCATGGCGGATGGACGGCGTCGACCCCTATGCCGCCTTCACCGTCGACCACTATGTGCAAGTGGCGAAGATCGCAGAGCGCGCAAAGCTCGACGCCGTATTCCTTGCCGACCAAGCGGCGATATCGGACCGCATTGACTATCGTCCGATCACGTCGCTGGAGCCGACCATCGTGCTGGCGACGGTAGCCGCCGCAACCGAGCGCATCGGCCTGATCGCCACCGCTTCAACCAGCTTCAACGAGCCCTACAATATCGCCAGGCGCTTCGCGACGCTCGACCATGTCAGCGGCGGACGCATCGGCTGGAACATCGTCACCACGGCCGATCCCGCCTCGGCCCGCAATTTCGGCCTCAACGGTGCCATCGATCATGGCCGGCGCTACGAGCGGGCGGCGGAATTCGCTGACATCGTCAAGGCATTGTGGGACAGCTGGGAGGACGATGCCTTCATCGGTGATGTCGCCAGCGGGCGCTTCGTCGATGCCACCAAGGTTCACGCCATCGACCACAAGGGCGCACATTTCTCGGTGCACGGGCCGCACAATGTGCCGCGTTCGCCGCAAGGGCATCCGGTGGTCGTCCAGGCCGGCGGGTCGGATGACGGCAAGGACCTCGCCGCCCGCCACGCCGAAGCCGTGTTTTCCGCATCGCAATCTTTCGAGGAAGCGCTCGGCTATGCGCGGGAACTTAAGGCGCGTGCCGTCGCCTATGGCCGCACCGGCGGCGTGCCGCTCAACCTCGCCGGCCTAGCCACCATCATCGGCAGCACAGAGGGGGAAGCGGAGCGGCGGCAAGAAGAGCTGTGGGATCGCATTCCGCTCGACTACAGCCTTGGGCGGCTGTCCGGCGTGCTCGGCATCGATCGCGAGCGGCTGAAGCTCGATGAGAAGTTGCCGGAAGGGATTCAACTGCCCCCCAACGGCGGCCACACCTTCTTCAAGGCCACGCTCGCGCTCGCCCGCAGCAATGATTTCACGGTTCGCCAGCTGATCCGGGCGCTGAACGGCAGCACTGGCCACCGCACCATCGTCGGCACGCCGGAGCAGATCGCCGACGATATCGAAAGATGGTTTGTCGCCGGCGCCGCCGACGGCTTCAACCTGATGCCGGACGTGCTGCCGACCGGACTGGAGGTCGTTGTCGATACGGTGGTGCCGATCCTGCGCCGGCGAGGGCTGTTCCGAACGGAATATGAAGGGCGCACGCTGCGCGACCATCTCGGCCTTATCAGGCCCGAAAGCCGCTTTGCACCGCAGCCGAGCAAGGCGTCAGGGCTGCTAGGGGCAGCCCTTTGAATGATCATCAAAATACAACGGAGCGGAGGGTCCTGCCATTGACCTCCATGCCCGGCCAAAATACAGGCCCGACAATGAGCGCTGATACCGAATTTCTTTGGTACATCCCGAACCAGGTCGCTCCCGGTCACCGCGGCGAGCCGGCCGTCGAGAACCACAACAGCCTGGAGACGCTGACCAGCCACGCGAAGGCGCTTGAGGAATACGGCTGGAAGGGCGCGCTGATCGGTACCGGCTGGGGTCGGCCCGACACTTTTACTGTCGCGGCCTCGCTCGCCGCGCGGACCACCTCCTTCGAGCCGCTCATCGCGATCCGCCCGGGGTACTGGCGGCCGGCGCACTTCGCATCCGCCGTAGCCACGCTCGACCAGCTGACCGCCGGTCGCGTGCGTATCAACATAGTGTCAGGCAAGGACAACCTCGCTGCTTATGGCGACAGCGAAGGTGACCAGATACATCGCTATGCCCGTACCAGAGAGTTCATGCGCCTGGTTCGCAGACTTTGGACTGAAGAGAACGTGACCTTTGCGGGCGAGCACTTCCAGGTCACTGGCTCTACCGTGATGCCCCGCATCCATGTCCGTGGCGATCGTCGCCATCCCAAGCTCTACTTCGGCGGCGCGTCGGAGGCGGCGGAGCGGGTGTCGGCCAGCGAGGCGGATGTCCAGCTCTTTTGGGGTGAGCCGCTCGACGGCGTCCGGGAGCGGATCGAGCGGCTCAAAGCCTTGAGCAGGGAACTCGACCGAGACCTCCCGCCTCTGGAGTTCGGGTTGCGGGTCACCACGCTGGTCCGCGACACCGCTGGGCAGGCCTGGGCGGATGCAGAAGCGAAGGTCGACGAGATGGCCAAGGGCCAGGGAGCCGGCTGGAACGATCACGGTCGGGCGGTAGCGGTGGGCCAGCAGCGTCTGCTCGATCTGCACGCGCGCGGCGAGGTGCTGGACGACAATCTCTATACTGCGCCGGGCAAATATGGCGGCGGCGGCGCTGGCACCACCTGGCTGGTCGGCTCGGCCGCCGACGTCGCCCGCTCGCTCGGCAGATACCGGGATCTGGGCATCACGCATTTCGTGCTCTCGGACACGCCGTATCTTTCCGAGATCAAGCGGCAAGGCGATCAGTTGCTTCCGCTTTTGCGCAACGGGGCCTAAGCCGCGCTTCTTGAATGACCTGGGGTCGTCAGAACACCGGATAAGCCAGATTGCCAGTAGGGAAGACGATGTCACAGCCGGCCGCCTTCAGCATCCGCCCTTCCGACGCTGACCTGCGTGGTGAAGCGGCGCTACGGCGGCGTTATCGAGCGCCGCAAAGCGCGCATACCGGAACCTGGAACGAAGCCCTCGAGGCGATCCTTTCACATCGCTCGGTCCGCAATTATCTCGCCAAGCCTCTTCCCGAAGGGACGCTGGAACTGATCGTCGCCGCCGCCCAGTCGGCGCCGACTTCTTCCAATCTCCAGGCGTGGAGCGTCATCGCAGTCGAGGATCCGGCGCGCAAGGCGCGGCTTGCCGAACTGGCGGCGATCAATCGCCATATCGAGCAGGCGCCGCTGCTGCTGGTCTGGCTGGCCGACCTGTCGCGGCTGCGCGCCATTGCCGAGGCAAACGGCCGGGTGGGCGAGGGGCTCGATTATCAGGAGAGCTTTCTGCTGGCCGTGATCGACGCCGCACTTGCCGCACAGAACGCCGTGGTGGCGACCGACGCGCTCGGGCTCGGCTCCTGCTACATCGGCGCGATGCGCAATCATCCGCAGGAGGTGGCGCGCGAACTCGGCCTCCCGCCGGAAACCGTGGCGGTGTTCGGCCTGACCGTCGGCTATCCCGATCTCCTGGCTGCGACTGACATCAAGCCCAGACTGCCGCAGGCTGCGGTGCTGCACCGCGAGCGCTATCGATCAGAGCCCGATCCGGACGATCTTGCAGCCTACAACCAGAGGCTTCGTTCATTCCAGCAGGAGCAGGCGATGCCTGTGGTGGACTGGACAGAGTTGGTTTCGAACCGCATCGGCAGCAAAGCAGCGCTGAAAGGCCGTGATCGCCTGGGCGAAGTGCTCAAAGCGCTGGGCTTCAAGCTCAAATAGGCGCGCGCCTGCTCGCGAGACCGCGGCGAGGCTATTCGGCCGCGACAATGGCGATGCGCGCCGGAAGCGCCGCCGGCGGTGGGACGTCGAGAGCGCCGAGCTGGCGCGCCTCGGCCTTCAGCCAGCCATGAAAGCGCTCGACCGTCTCCAGCTTCGCCTTGTGCGGCGTCGTCGCAAAATAATAGGAAAACTCGACCGGCTGCGGTGAGCCGAATGGACTGACCAGACGCCCCGCGGCGAGGTCAGGCTCGGCCAGCCGGAATTTGCCGAGACCGATGCCCTTGCCGGCAGCAGCTGCGTCGAGCACCAGTGACGATTGGCTAAGCCGTATACCGCCCTCGACAAAGCGGCCGGACAGGCCGTTGGATCTCAGCCAACCCTTCCAGTCAGGGCAGCTTGGATCGCGTTCCGGACCGTCCTCATGCAGGATCGGTGCGTCACGCAGCCCCTCCGGCCCGCGATAGAGACCGTGCATGCGAGCAAATTCCGGGCTGCAGACGGGCAGCACCGCTTCCGAAAACAGCCGTTCCGTCAGCAGGCCGCTATAGGCGCCCGACCCGTAGCGGATGACGCAGTCGACGTCTTCGCTGGCAAAGTCGGCAAGCCTGGTTGATGCGTCGACCAGCACTTCTAGGCCGGGTACCGCGTCGCGCAGTGCGTCGAGGCGCGGGATCAGCCATTTGCTGGCGAAGGAGGGCGCAACCGACACTTTGATCGGCGCATCCTCCTCGTCGCCGGAAATCCGCGCGACCGACTCGACAACGACGTCGAAAGCCTCGGTGAGGCCGGGCATCAGCGCCTGGCCGGCCGACGTCAGCAGAAGCTCGCCACGGTTGCGATGGAACAGCGGTTGACCGAGGTGATCCTCGAGCAGGCGGATCTGCTGGCCGATGGCGGCAGGCGTCACATGGAGTTCTTCGGCCGCCCGCGTAAAGCTCAGGTGGCGGGCGGTTGCGACAAAAGCTCGAAGCGACGTCAGCGGCGGAAGCCTCGCCAGCGTCGGCCGCAGCTTCCTTGATTTTGCGCGAATGAGATCGACCATGGAGCGCATTCAACACGTTCAGGCCGGGCGCGACGAGGGCGGGCTTTGCGCCAAAGTGCCCGGTGGAAAATTTCGTTTGCCGCAGCGTCGCGGCAGCGGGAACGGAAATCTAAAAAATCGTAATGTCTACAATTCTTGTAGAAATAAGATCGGAGCGCTGATTTGGGCGTCGAGCAGCTTTGCCAGATCCTGGAATGAAACGGTCGTGCGAAGCAGTGCTTTCGGCAGACGATAGAAAATCATTCTTCCGGTTTTGCGGCGTGGCAGGGATCATCGCGTCGAGGCGCCGGAGTGTGTTCGGCCGCCGGATGCCATCGTAGCCGTTTTCCGGAGCTCAAGGCCATGTCTGTCAATCGTCGTCATTTCAACCAGCTGCTGTTGCTTGGCGGTGCGAGCTTCGCATTGCCCGGGGTTTCCTTCGCTGCCGAAGGAACGCCGGTCCAGGGTGGCACGCTCAACTGGGCCTACTATCCCGACCCCACGTCGCTGATTGCCATCAACACCTCGTCGGGCACCGGCCAGGCGATCGGTCCCAAGGTGAATGAAGGTCTGCTTGATTTCGCCTATGACCTCAGCCCGAAACCGCTGCTGGCGACGGAGTGGTCGATCAGCGATGACGGCCTGCGCTACACCTTCAAGCTGCGCGAGGGCGTCAAATGGCATGACGGCAAGGACTTCACGTCGGAAGACGTTGCCTTCACCATCTTCCGGCTGAAGGAGGCGCATCCGCGCGGCCGCATCACCTACCAAAACGTGACCGCGGTCGAGACGCCCGATCCGCACACCGCCATCATCGTGCTTTCAAAGCCGGCGCCCTATCTGATCACGGCACTGAGCAGCTCGGAATCACCGATTGTGCCGAAGCACGTCTACGAAACGTTCAAGCCGGCGGAACAGCCGAAGCTCGAACAGACGATCGGCACCGGTCCCTTCATTCTCAAGGAATGGGTGCCCGGCAGCCATCTGATCTTCGACCGCAATCCGGATTATTGGGACGCGCCTCGGCCCTACCTCGACCGCATCGTCCTGCACGTCATCCTCGACCCGGCCGCGCGTTCGGCGGCTCTTGAAACCGGCGAGATCGATATCGGCGCCAATCCCGTGCCGCTGGCCGACATCGAACGGCTGAAGGCAAACCCCGCTCTGGTCGTCGACACCAACACCTACGCCTATTCCGGCCCACAGCAGCAATTGTTCTTCAATTACGAGAACGAAATCCTGACCAAGCGCGATGTGCGCCTTGCCATCGCCCACGCAATCGACCTGCAGAAGCTGGTCGACATCGCGCTCTACGGCTATGCGCAGGTATCGCCGAGCCCGATCAGCACGGCGCTGCCCAAATGGTATGACCCCAGCATCAAGGCGCGCGAGCCCGATACCAAACTGGCGGAGAGGCTGCTCGACGACGCCGGCTATCCGCGTGGCGCCGATGGGACGCGCTTCAAGCTCCGGCTTGCCTACAACGCGTTCCTGCCGGCGTCCTATGCCGATTTCATCAAGCAGTCGTTGGCGACGGTCGGCATCGATGCCGAGATCCTCAAGCTTGACCTGTCGACGTTCCTGAAGACCGTCTACACCGACCGCGCCTGGGACCTGGTGGTCGAGTCGCTGTCGAACACCTTCGATCCGACGCTCGGCGTCCAGCGCGCCTACTGGTCGAAGAACTTCAAGATCGGCCTCGTCTTCTCCAACGCTAGCCACTACGCAAACCCCGAGGTCGACCAGATCCTCGAATCCGCGGCAATCGAGCCCGACGAGACCAAGCGGCGCGAGCTCTGGTACAAATTCCAGCACATCATCCATGACGACGTGGTGTCGGTCGATCTGGTCGCCGCCGGCGCCCAGATCGTCGCCAACAAGAAGGTCCGGGGTTTTGCGCCCGGCGCTCAGGGGATCAACAACAGCTTCGCGCAGATATGGCTCGCGCCAAACGCCTAAGCGTTCTGCAAGCCCTCTGGTTGGGACCAGCGCGTGAAAACGACGATCCCGACTTTTCTCCATGAAAGATAAATCGCGCCAATTCGGAGTACCGACCATGACCATCAACCGACGCCTGTTCAATCAGTTCCTGCTGCTGGCCGGCGCGAGTGCTGCACTTCCCGCCGGGGCATTCGCAGAAGACGCAAAGCCGGTGGCCGGAGGCACGCTCAACTTCGTCTACTATCCCGAGCCTAACCAGATCGTTTCCATCAACACCAGCGCTGGCGGACCGGCCACCATCGGTCCGAAGATTTTCGACGGCCTGCTCGCCTACGACTACGATCTCAATCCGCGACCGCAACTGGCCACCGAATGGTCGATCAGCGACGACGGGCTCGAATACGTCTTCAAGCTGCGCCAGGGGGTGAAGTTCAGCGATGGCCATGATTTGACCTCCGAGGACGTCGCCTTTTCTATCTCCCGGCTGCGCGAAGCGCATCCGCGCGGTCGCATCACCTTCCAGAACGTCACCGACATCGACACGTCGGACCCGCATATCGTGAAGATCAAATTGTCGAAGCCATCCGCCGCCCTGATTTCGGGGCTGGCCGCGACGGAATCGCCTGTCGTGCCCAAACACATTTACGAGAAGCTGAAGCCGGCCGACGATCCGTCCTTCGAGCAGATCATCGGCAGCGGGCCGTTCGTGCTGAAGGAATGGGTAAAGGGCAGCCACATCCTCGTCGAAAAGAATCCGACCTATTGGGATGCGCCTAAACCCTATCTCGACCGGATCATCTTCCGCTTCATCACCGATCCGGGCGCGCGCGCAGCAGCACTCGAAACCGGCGAGGTCGACATCGGGCCGAACCCGGTGGCCTTCGCGGACCTCGAAAGGTTCAAGGCGCTGCCGCAATTCGCCGTCGATAGCACGGTCTTCGCCTATAGCGGCCCGCTGCATCAGCTGCTCATCAATCTCGAAAACCCGATCCTGAAGGAGAAAAAAGTCCGCCAGGCAATCGCACATGCGATCGATCTCGATGCGGTCAACGCCATCGTGTTCTACGGCTATGGCCAAGTGTCGCCGACACCCATCAGCGTCGTCAACAAGAAGTATTTCGATCCCGACGTGAAGGCCGCGACCGTCGATACGGCGCTGTCGGAAAAACTGTTAGACGAGGCCGGTTTCAAGCGAGGAGCGGACGGCATCCGCTTCAAGCTAAGGCTCACCAACAATCCCTACAATCCGTGGGGCTATGCCGACTTCCTCAAGCAGGCGCTGGCCAAGATCGGTATCGACGCCGAGATCCAGAAGTTCGACTTCGGCACCTATGTCAAAACCATCTACACCGACCGCACTTGGGACCTGTCGACCGAATCTTGCGGCAACATCTTCGACCCGAGCGCCGGCGCACAGCGGCTCTACTGGTCGAAGAACATCAAGAAAGGGCTGCCGTTCTCCAACGGCGCGCACTATGAGAACCCGGAGGTTGACCGATTGCTGGAAGCCGCATCGGTCGAGCTCGACGAGGCCAAGCGCAAGCAGCTCTTCTTCAAGTTCCAGGAGATCATCGCCGACGAGTTGCCGATCATCAATCTGATCGCGCCACCGACCATCATCATCGCCCGCAAAACCGTCAAGAACTACGCGCCTGGCGCCGAAGGCCTGTCAGCGAATTTCGCCGACGCCTATCTCGACCCGAACGCCTAAATCTGCCGGGCAATCATGAGAGAAGGGCCGCATAGAGCTGCGGCCGTTTTCGTTTCTTCCATTTCGCAAAGCTGGTAACTTCAGGCCAAAGCACGCAGCCTTGGGCTGGCGCCGACCAGAAGGCCGGCAAGGGCTATGGCCTGCGCCAGTTGTTCGCCGATCGAGCTCGATTCCCAGGCGACGCCGCGCAGCGGATGGCCGATGGCGAACAGATTGCCATGGGTCTCGCCATCACGGGAAATCACCTGGCAGTCATGCGTCGCGTCGATGCCGAAGCCGGTCGCATGCGGCCTGACGATGCCGTTCTCGAGCAGGTTCTGGACGAATGGATCGGCGATCCGCCGCCAATCATGCTCCTGATGGCCGCGGCAGTTGACGACGCCGTCGAAGCGCAGCCGTTCGACCGCGCCGGTATCACGCCAGCGGATTTCAGCGACGATGCCATTTGCCTGCGGATGGAGTGCCAGCACCCGTCCCGCTCGACCCGTCCAACGGCCTTGGCTTCGCGCCAGTGCCACGCGCTCAAAGCTCGGTGGCGCCGCGCGGTGCGCGGTGACATCCCAGAAGGCGCGCAGATGGCGTGCGAACTTCAAGCGCTCCTTGTCGGTGGCGCCTTGCCACAAGGCCAGGATCCACGGCCGGATCGTCAGCGGCAGCCCTTGCCAGTCCAGGCCGGTGGGTTCGATTGCCCGGCGTTCGGCCTTGACCAGTGCGAGAAGCGCCCTGGTGGTTTTCGGCAGCGGCCGCCCGGCGAGGAAATCGCGCCACGCTTCCACGTTGCGCCGAGGTTCGACGATCTGTCCGCGCCGCGACACGACGCGATAACCGCCCTTGAAGCCGCGCGCTTCCATGCTGGCGACGACGTCGACCATGCTGAGGCTGGAGCCGATCAGCAGCAGTTCCTTGCTGCCAGCGAGCCGATCGAGCGCCGCCGAATCCCAGGGATTGGCGACATAACGGGGATCGCCGACGACGGCTGCTTCCGTGGTGGACGGCTGGCTCTGGAACACCCCGGTTGCCAGTACCGCCTCATCCGCCAGCAATTGCTGGCTATCGCTGGTGCCGACGCATACCCCGGACGGACCCGTCAGCATGTCGACGGCGGATGCCTTGATGTGGCGCAGCGAAGAACGCGGATCTGCTTCTCTGATCGCTCTCGTCAGTTCCGACAGGACATAGCTGCCGAACAGCCAGCGCGGCGGGCTTGAGTCCGGGACATCCTCGGGCGGTGTCCAGCCGTGCTCCGGCCCATTCGCCATAAGCCAGCGAACGAGGTGATCGGGATCGTCCGGATGCAGCGAGAAGATGCGCGCCGCGCCGTTGACGAGGTGTTGTGGATCGACGGTGCTATAGGCAACGCCGCGACCAAGCTCGGCCCGGCGCTCGATGATGGTGATTGCCAGCGGCTCAGTTGAACGGTCGAGCAGCTTGATCGCGGTAACCGCGCCGGCAAAGCCGCCGCCAACGATGATGATTGAACGAGGGATCGAGCGTAGCGGGGAGGAAGGGGTATGAAGCATCAAGAACCTTTGCGACGCCGGTGGTCGTGGCTCCAGCCCATCGCCCCGGCAACGATCATCGTGCTTTCCCGTAACCCGATGTCAAAAAACAATAATTGCCAGCTGGCGAAAGGCATTCTTTCACTCAGCGGGTTTGGCAGGCGCTAGATAGGAACGCCCTTTGCGACCAGCCCGAGAACCGCTGATGACTGAAAATCGAAAGATAAGGCTTGGAGCCTTTGTTCGCGGACCGGGCCATCATGTCGCTGCCTGGCGCCATCCCGATGTGCCTGCCAATCCGGGCCTGAGCTTCCAGCACTATGCGGACGCCGCGCGCACTGCCGAGCGTGGCCTGTTCGACATGGTGTTTCTGGCCGACAGCCTCAGCGCGCGCAATGGCGAGCAGCCGATCGAGACCTTCGAGCGCACCGGCCATGTCGTGCATTTCGAGCCGCTGACGCTTTTGTCGGCGCTCTCGACCATCACGCAAGGGATCGGGCTCGTTGCGACCGCCTCGACCACCTATTGGGAGCCGTTCCACTTGGCGCGGCTGTTCGCTTCGATCGATCATCTCAGCGGCGGCAGGACAGGCTGGAATGTCGTCACCTCAGCCGATGCGCCGGCGGCGGCGAATTTCAGCCTCGACCAGCATCCCGTTCATGCCGACCGTTACGCCCGCGCCGAGGAATTCGTCGCTGTCGCGCAGAAGCTTTGGGACAGCTGGGACGACGATGCCTTCGTCGCCGACAAGGCTTCGGGGATCGCCATCGACCGGCGCGGCATCCACGCCCCGGACCATGTCGGCCGGCATTTCCGCGTCAAAGGGCCGCTCAACGTCGCCCGCCCGCCGCAGGGCCATCCCGTCATCGTTCAGGCCGGCTCTTCCGATGCCGGCCAGCAGCTGGCGGCGCAGACGGCGGAGGTGGTTTTCACCGCCCATCCGACCATCGAATCGGCCCGAGGTTTTTACAGCGAGCTGAAAGGCCGGTTGGGCTCCTTTGGTCGCTCTGCCGATTCTTTGAAGATCATGCCCGGTGTCTTCCCGGTCGTCGCGCCGACGCGCACGGAGGCCGAGGACAAGTTCGATGCGATCCAGCGCCTGGTCGATCCTGTGGTTGGTGTGGCGCTGGTTTCAGGATTGCTCGGCGGTGTCGATCTTTCCGGCCATTCACTCGACGGACCGTTGCCGGAACTGGGCAGTTCCGATGCCGTGAAGAGCCGCCTGAAAGTCGTTTCCGAATTGGCCGCGAGCCGGAACCTGACCATCCGCCAATTGTATCTCGCCGTTGCCGGCGCGCGCGGCCATTTCCAGATCGTCGGCACGCCAAAGGATGTGGCCGACATGATGGAGGAGTGGTTCGCCGGTGGCGCGGCGGACGGCTTCAACGTCATGCCGCCGATCCTGCCGACGGGCCTCACCGATTTTGTCGACCTCGTCATTCCGGAGCTGCAGCGGCGGCGTCTGTTCCGGACTGCTTACGAAGGCGGGACGTTGCGCGAGAACCTCGGCCTTGCGCGTCCGATCCGTGGCGCCGCTGAACAGCAAGAGAGGAAAGCATCATGAGCGACAGGACGATCGATTCGAAAATGTTTCGCCAATGGCTGGCGGATGGCGAAGAACTGGCGGTACTAGACATTCGCGACAGCGCGACTGTCGGATACGCATCGCCGCTGTTCGCCACCAACCTGCCCGCGGCTCAGGTCGAGGCCGAGATCGACCGCTTCATCCCGCGCAAATCGGTGCGCACCGTGCTGGCGGACGACGGCAGCGGCGTTGCCGAGCAACTTGTCGAACGACTGGTGGGGTATGGCCGTACTCAGCTGTTTTCGCTGAACGGTGGAATTCCGGAATGGACGCAAAGCGGCGTTGAAGACCTGCCGACCTTCGATACGCCGGGCGTCGATTTTTCGCTGGCGATCCGCGACGAGAAGGGAACCCCGGTCGTCAGCGTTGAAGAGCTCGCGGTGCTCAGAGGCCGAGGCGCCGACGTGGTGGTGCTCGACAGCCGCACGGTGGCGGAGTTCGAAAAGGACCATGTGCCGGGCGCCATCAGCGTGCCGGGCGCCGAGCTGGTGCTACGCTTCGCCGACCTGGTGCGTTCACCGGAGACGAAGGTTGTCGTCTCCTGCGCCGGCCTGCCGCGCGCCATCATCGGGGCGCAGACACTGATCGATGCCGGCGTGCCCAACCGGGTCGCCTATCTGCACGACGGCACCAGGGCATGGCGCGAGGCCGGTCTTGCACTCGAAACCGGCAAGACCGCAATCTATGGTCCGGCAAGCGAGGATGCCAAGCGTTTCGCCGGGGAGCACATCGCAAAGCTTGCCGAAGGCGACAGCTTTCCCCGCATCAATGCGGCCACGGCCGCAAACTGGGCGAAGGACGAAACGCGGACGACCTACCTGCTTGACGTGCGCACGCCCGACGAGTTCGCCGAAGCGCATATTCCGGGGTCGATCGCGTCTGAGGGCGGGCAGTTGCTCGGTGTCGCCTATCGCACCATCGCCGTGCGCGGCGCCCGCGTCGTGCTGATCGACGATCTGCTCGGTGTCCGCGCGGCGACGACGGCGCATTGGCTGCAGCGGCGCGGCTTCGAGATCGCGATCCTCTTGTACGACTTCCAGTCGACCAGCCTGGTGGAAGCGGCGTAGGGCAGGAGCACTGTCAGGCGATTTTTTCGGGGGCCACTATTCGGCGGCTTCCGATTGGCGGCGACGGCCCGCCAGCACGTTCTTCTGCATCGCCGTCAGCGAAGACCGCACGGCTTTGGCGCCGTGTTCCAGCATCTTGGCCTCATACTCCGACAGCGCCTGGAGAAGCGGCTTGTCGCCGCGTTTGGCGGCCACCAGCTCTGGCACCAGCAGCCCGGCGTCGTAGATCGCGGTGTTGCCGCCAAGCGCGCGAAAATAGGTCATGGCGTGGATGGCATCGCCAAGCAGCGTCACCGGTTTCGTCGGCCAGGGATCGACAGGTTCGGAGCTGTGGACATGAAGCAGCGCCACCGTCGATGGGTCGGTGTAGCGGATGAGGTTGAGGATTTCCGGGTGCCAGTGGGCGATCTTCGAGATCAGCAGGTCAATCAGTTCTGAACCGGAGAGCTTTGCCAGCGCGTCGTCTGTGGCAAGTTCGTCCTTTTCATAGGCGGTGTTCCACCAGACATAGCTGGTGGTGTTGTTGAAATGGAAGCCGGAAAAATCCTTGTGAGTGGCGTCGTCCAGCCCGATCAGTCCATGCTTTCGGAATGCGTCGACATTGACTCTGTGGCTGGTGACCATAAGCCCATGACCTTCGGTTGGCCTGACGCCGGCATTGTAGTCGAGTAGCAGCGGCGAGATCTGGTGAAGGGCTGCGGCATGCAGCGTCATCTTGCCGGCCAGACGCCTGACGCCGGTGTCGAAGCTTCGCGCATGCGGCACCAGTTGCTGGCGCACCCGCGAGCGGGCGCCGTCGGCACCGACCAGCACGTCGGCATGGATTGCCGAGCCGTCCTCGAAATGCGCGACGACCGAACCATCCGGCTGCTCGTCGTAGCGAGAGAAGACCTTGCCATAGCGCATGATGCCGTCGAGGCCGGACAACAGCACCTGGCGCAGCGTGATACGGCTTACCGATTTTTCGATATGCGTGTCGTCGGCCTCGCCCGGCGCGTTGCCGCCGCCCCAGGCATCCTCGCCCAGGATGTTGAAATTCTCGTCGAGCAGGATGTTGCGATCCGGCGCCTGGCCGAGCGTGGCGACAAAAGCGTCGTAGAGTTCCGGCGGCAAATTGGCGATCAGGGAATCGATGCCGCGCTGGCGGATGCGCAGACGAAAACCCTGGACATAGTCGGTGCGGGCGCGGTCCTTCTCGAAGACCGCGACACTGATGCCGTTCTTCTTCAGGCCTTGCGCCAGTGTCAGGCCGCCGGGGCCTCCGCCGATGATGGCGACTTCGACATGTTCTGTTGTCATGGCGCTCAACCGACCGCCGCGAGCTTGGGCTTGCCCGCGGCAATAGCCGGTGTCTCGGCCAACTGCCGGGCGATATGGCGGCTGAGCGTCGCCTTGGCGGCGATCGTGCGGATCATGTGGTTCTGCGGTGCGTGGGAACGGGCGGTCAGCGCATCACGGTGGTGGCGCTCAAGCTGGAAATCTCTGTTAAGGCCTGGATTGCCGGCAAGCTCCAGCGCCAGCGAGGTGACGGCAACGGCATTGTCGATGACGACATGCCTGACCGTCATGCCGTCGGTGCCCACAGGCCGGCCGGCGTCGACATCTTCGGCGAGCGAACGCAGCAGCCGCGTGCTGCTCGCAAGCCTGACCTCGATCTCACCGAGCCCTGCCTGGATGTGCGGCACGGTCGACAGCGGCGCACCAAGACTTGCCGGCGCGTGCGTGCTGACAAAGGAGACAAGCCGGTCACGGGCAGCACGGGCGGCACCGTGGTAGACAGCGCCGATCAGCGAAAAGAAGAACGCCGTCGCGCCTTCCTCGCGCCTCAGCGGCTCGGATGCGGGCTGCGCCTCGGTGATGTCTTCGGCAGGAACCGCAACATTATCCAGAATGATGTCGTCGCTGGCCGTCGCCCGCATGCCGGCGGCGTTCCATGTCTTTTCGACGCGAAATCCAGGCGCGTCGGTCGGCACCAGGAATGAAGCCAGACGCGGCTGCGGCTCGTCGGTCAGCGCCAGCAAGTTCACCCATTTCAGAATAGGAATGCCGGTGACGTAGTTCTTGTGGCCGGATATCCGCCAGACGTTGCCGTCCCGCCGGGCAATGGTTTCGGGCGGCTTGCCATGAGCTGGCGAGCCGATCCGGGGCTCGGCCTGGGCGGCGTTGATCAGGGCAGGGCCAAGACGCCCGGCCTCGACAATCCGCTGAACCAGATGGCGCGGCCATTTTCCGGATTTCCGCATCGCATACTGGCTGTTGTAGTGCATGGCCAGCACCAGCGCTGTCGACGGCTCGCCACGACCGATCTCGGCGATCACCGCCTGTGCTTCCGTCAGCCCGCCACCGAAGCCGCCATGTTCGCGCGCCGTGACCAGGCCAAGCAGCCCCGCCTGGTGAAGCCGGTCAAAATTGGCGAATGGGAATTCCCCGGTCGTGTCGTGATGCGCGGCGGTCAGCGCGAAGTCGTCGGCGAGGCCGGCCACTTTCTCGAGGAGTTGCGGAAACTCGGCAATTGTCGACATCATGACGTTGGCTTTCTCTCAGGCGGCGGCCCGAATGTTCACCAGATCGAGCGGCCGGCGATCGACCCAGTGCTCGACGTCGAAATCGCCGGCGAGGAAGCCCCAGTCGCGCAGGAAAACCTTGTAGTGGGAAACCGCTGCGACGAGCTCAGGCTGCAGTCCGAGGCCGAGATGCTTATGGACATCCGGGCCATTGGCGGCCAGCACCTGTTCCTCGGTGGCCCCGGCTTCGCGGGCAACAAAGCGCTGCGTCTCTTCCGGATGCGCCTCGGCCCAGGCACTGGCGCGCAGGATGGTCTCGATCAGTCGCGCGACCAGATCGGGGCGTTGTTCCGCCAGCAGTTCATCGACGGTCAGCACGCGCGGCGAACCGGAATTGATGCGGATGTTCGGGTCGGGGTGGAAGCCGAATTCCACGACCTGGATGGCGCCGATCAGATTGGCGACATTGATGCCGGCCGTGCCCTTGACATAGATGGCGTCGACCTCGCCGCGGATCAGGGCTGCGGCTTCCTCGCCATAGGCCTGCTTGCGCTTGAGGCCGAACAGCGACGGTCCTTCCTGGCTGTCGAGCACGCTGTCGGCCAGCGCTATGTCGACGATCTCGACGTCGCCATAGCCAAGGCCCTCGAGCGAGAGCGCCGAGACCAGTCCCTTCAACGCCGTCGCTCGCATGAAGTCGACGATTCCCTCGGGGCGCCGGGCGATGCCGAAGCGACGGCCTTTCAGGTCCTGGATTGTCCTGATGCCGGAACCGGGCAGGGCGATGATTGCCTGGAATTCGTCGGTCCAGGTGATGCCGACGAGACGCGTCTTGCGCCCTTCGGACCGCGCGCGGATCGGCGGCACGTTGCCGCCGTGGCGGAACGACCAGTCGAGCGTGTGGTTGAAATGGCTCTGGCGGATGTCGCGATTGGGCGAATCGATGATCGACTTCAATTCAATCCCCTCCTTGCGAAAGGTCTCGTCGAGAAGCCCGAGCTGTGCGGCGAGCCCGACAGGCGTCGGCACCGGGCAGCGTGTGTACCAGATTTCGGAGATCGCAGTCGCGGTCATGATGGCTCCTTAGGTGTTGCGCAGGCCGGCCTGCTTCATCAGCGGCAGGATGTTCTCGCCGAAGAATTCGAGGTCAGGCTTGAAATCGAAGAAGGACAGCTGCAGGCCGTCAATGCCGGCGTCCTTCAACTTGACGAACTGGTCGACGATCTGTTCGGGCGTGCCGATGAGATAAATGTTGCCGCCGACCTTGGCGTAGGGATCGTCGCGGCCCTCGCGTCCTTTCCAGGCCTGGGCATCGCTGTTGAAGGTCTGGAAGCCTTTCGGCGTGCGGCTGTCGGCATGGGCGACGATCTCATCGGCGACCGCCCAGGCTTCCTTCTCGGTCGGCCTGCTGATGACCAGCGGGTTGAGCAGCGTGCGCACCTTGCGGCCGACGCCGAGGGCTGCGTCCTTCACCTTCTTCGTATGCGCCGGCAGCGCTTCCAGCGCGCTGGCGATGTCGGAGCCGGCCGGGCTGGTGACGAAGACGATGTCGGAATAGCGGCCGGCAAAGGAAATGCCGGCATCGGAGCCAGTGGCGTTGACCAGGATCGGCCGGCCGTAATTCGGCTTGGGCGTGACGAAGCCGCCATTGAGCTTCCAGCTCGATTCTCCGGAGAATGAGAAATTCTCGTCGTCCTGCCACAGTCGCTGCAGCACTTCGACGAACTCGGCGGCGAGTTCATAGCGGCGGTCGTGCTCGATACGGTTCCAGCCGAACATTTCATGTTCGACGGCGCGATGGCCGGTGACGACGTTGATGCCCCAGCGGCCGCCGGAGATGTGGTCGAGTGTGGCGCCGAATTTCGCCAGATGCAGCGGATGCCACGGGCCGTAGAGAACATGCATGGTCGAGATCAGCATGATCTTCTTGGTGATCGCGGCCATGGCCGCGACGGACACGAAACTGTCCAGCGCCTGGCCGTTGAAGACACCGCCATAACCGCCCTTGGGCAGCCACTGGCTGAGCGCGAAGACGAGGTCGAAGCCAAGCTCCTCGGCCTTCAACGTCAGGTCGCGATTGTAGTCGAAGCGCCAGTCGGTCGAGCGCGGCAAGGTCGAGTTGGTCCAGCCACCGGCCTGGATCGGCAGGAATAGCCCGAGCAGCACCGGCTGCTGAAGCGCTTTCGACAGCGGGCTGTCCGGATAGTCGGTCGGCGCCTTGAAGAAGGGCGTGCCGACGATGGAACCAGGCTTGTGGGCGAGCGTCATGGCGAACTTTCTCGGGTGGAGGAAGGGAACCCGTGCGAAGGACCGCGCACGGGTCAGGGCTCAGGCGACGATATGGGCGGTTGCGAGGGAGCCGGCATTGCCCTCGGCGCCCACCGTGTGACCGGCTATGCGCCTGTTGTAGAGGGTGATTTCCGGTTGGCTGACGATGCCGATATCGGGCAGGTCCTCGACAAGGATCTGCTGGATCGCGGCCCATTGCTCGAAGCGCTTTTCGTGGTCGACCTCGACGGCGGCCGCTTCAAGAAGTTCGTCGACCTTGGCATTGCTGTATTTCGAACCGTTGGAGAACGGCACGCCGGGTTTGAAATTTTTCGACCAGTAGAGGCGCTGTACGCCTACCGTCGGGTCGAACAGATTGCTCATGCCGTTGAAGGTGAAGTCGAAGTCGCGGTCGGTGTAGATGCGCTTGGTGTAGGTGGCGAAATCCTGGCTGCGCACGGTGACCTCGATCCCGACCGCGGCCAATGCCTGCTTGATGTAATCGGCGCCGCGCTTGTAGGTTTCGCCGCTCGGGACATAGTCGTGGACAAGCTTGAGCCGGGTACCGTTGGCGTCGCGCGGCAAGCCTGCTTCATCGAGCAGTTTATCGGCGGCGGCCGTGTCGACCGGATAGGTCTTCAGGTCGGCGACGAACCACTTCTTCAGATTGGGGTTGATCGGGCCTGGAATGGTTTCGCCATAGCCATAGTTGATCGTCTCGCGGATGACGTTGCGGTCGATGACATGGGCGAAGGCGCGGCGGACGCGAACATCCTGGAAATAGGCTTTCTCCAGGTTGAACTCGACCCGGCTGATGCCATTGGAATATTGGTAGCCCTGTTTCTCGAAACCGATATGCGGCAGCGTTTCGAAGCGCTGCAAATCGCTGTACGGAATCGGCGTTGCCGGCGCCAGATCGATCTCGCCGGTCTCCAGCGCCAGCGCGCGCGCCGAAGCGTCCGGGATGAAGCGGACAATCAGCCGGTCGAGATAGGGGCGCGGTGCGTCCCAGTAGTCAGGATTGCGTTCGTAAACGATGTGGCTGCCGCGCACCCATTCTTTGAAGACGAACGGGCCGGTGCCGACCGGAGCGACGTTGACCGGATTTTCGGCTGCCTTTGTGCCGTCATAGAGGTGCTTCGGCACGATTGGCGTTTCGGCCGCAGCCAGGGCCGTGATCAGGTAAGGCGCCGGCCTCGACAGAACCAGCGTTACGGTCAGCGGATCCGGCGTCTGGATGTCTACAAGGTTGAGGAAGGTGTTGCGGCCGCGCGGATGAACCTCTCTGATCGTGGTGATCGAATAGGCGACGTCGGCGGCGGTGAACGGCTGGCCATCATGCCACTTCACGCCTTCGCGCAGCTTGAAGGTGTATTGCAGCCCATCGCCACTGACTGACCATTGTCTGGCCAGGGATGGGCGCGGCGTGAGATCGAAATCATAGGTCAGCAGGCCCTCGGTGGTCTTTGCCGAGACGTAGACGGAATTGAATGCCGTGTGGGCGATGGTCGTCAGCACAGGCGGCTCAGCCGAGAGCACCAGCGTCGCCGTTCCACCCTGTTTCGGCTCGGCGGCGTAGGCGCTGCGCGATGCAGGCAACAGGGTCGCTCCGAGCGCGGCCGCCGAGATGCCGAGGAACCTGCGGCGGTTCGGACTGAGGAAATGAGACATAGCGTCCTGGTCCTTTTTTGCTGCCGGACCCGATCGGCCGATCGTCGGCCACCAGGCTAAAAATCCGTCGTTCCAAGAGCGGGCCCGTTTGCGAAAAGATTTGGCCGACCTGCTCCCGCGCTTAAGATTTCATACTTCAAACAGCTGAGTTTGTAGTATGAAATAAAATTCTATTCTGCAATGAAGCCATTTGCAGGATAAAATTTCTTAAATCAGGTTTGACAATGTCTATAAATCTTGTCAACTAAAAAGCGCGGAACTTTCCGGGAAACAGCAAACCCGCATCGTCAGCCACAGCCGGGATAGCGAAAACGATGTCGACCCTGACGCGCATTGGCAGAACCTTCCGGCGCACCGCCATCCAGGCGGTGCCGACCGTTCTGGGCATCGTCATCCTGAACTTCTTCCTGCTGCAGCTCGCGCCCGGCGATGCCGCCGATGTCATGGCCGGCGAGGCTGGCTCGGCCACAGTCGAAACGATGGCGGCGCTTCGCCAGCGCTTCGGGCTCGACAATCCGCTTCTCGTCCAGCTGTTCAACTATCTCTACAATCTGGCGCATTTCAGCCTCGGCTTTTCGCCGCGCTACGGCATGCCGGTCGCCGACCTGATCGGCCAGCGGCTGCCCGGCACGCTAGTGCTGATGGCGGTGGCTCTGGCCGTCGCCATTGTGCTCGGCCTCGCCCTTGGATCGGTGATGGCGGTGTTTGCCGGGCGCCTGCCGGATCGTGTGCTCTCCGTTATTTCGCTGCTGTTCTATTCAATCCCGGGTTTCTGGATCGGCTTGATGCTGATCGTGCTGTTTTCGGTCAAGCTCGGCTGGCTGCCGAGCGGCGGCTCGGGAACCATCGGCAGCAACCTGACCGGCCTTGCCGGGCTCTGGGACAGGGCGCGCTACATGATCCTGCCGGCACTGTCGCTGGCGCTGTTCTACGTGGCGATCTATGCGCGGCTGACACGAGCGGCGATGCTGGAGGTCCAGTCGCAGGACTACGTGCGCACCGCCGCAGCCAAGGGCCTGCCGCCGGCCATCATCACCATTCGCCATGTCCTGCGCAACGCGCTGATCCCCATTACCACCATGGCCGGCATGCATGTCGGCGGCATGCTCGGCGGCGCCGTGGTTGTCGAGACTGTCTATTCCTGGCCCGGCCTCGGGCGTCTCGCCTTCGAAGCGGTCATGGGCCGCGATTTCACCGTGCTGCTCGGCATCCTTCTGTTGTCGTCGCTGCTGGTGATCATCGCCAACGCGACCGTCGATCTTCTGCACGCCTGGCTCGATCCCCGCATCGGAGTACGCTGATGGCTTCCACCGATTTCGCCGCGGGCGATGCCCGTTCCCGCCGTCTCCATGCCGATGCCCGCGGGCCCGCGGCACCGCCTGAACCCGAGGCAAAGAGTTGGAGCAATCTCCACGCGCCCGACGCACGCTCCGCTTCGGCAGCGTCGGTGCCGATAGCCGCTGGCGGGCGTGCGCTGAAGGTTTTCCTGCGCAATCCCAACGCCATCTTCGGCGTTGTGTTCCTGTCACTGGTCGTGCTGGCCGCACTGCTGGCACCAGTCCTCTATCCGGCCGATCCGCTATCGATGGTGGCGCGGCCCTTCCTGTGGCCGGGCCAGAACCCAGCCTTCCCACTGGGCACGGACTCCATGGGCCGCGATGTGCTTTCGGGCATTCTGCATGGCGCGCGGATTTCGCTGTTCGTCGGCCTGGTGGCGACCGCGCTCGGCCTCAGCTTCGGCATCCTGGTCGGCGCCGCCGCCGGCTACTTCGGCGGCTGGATCGACGACCTGCTGGTGCGCCTGATCGAGATCTTTCAGACCATACCGAGCTTCGTGCTGCTGGTCGTCATGGTGGCGATCGCGCAGCCGACCGCGCCTGTCGTGACAGTGGCGATCGCCGTCATCACCTGGCCGACGGTGGCGCGGTTGACCCGCGCCGAGTTCCGGGCCATCCGCGAGAAGGATTTCGTCATGGCCGCCCGCAGCCTCGGTTACGGCCATGTCCGCATTATCTTCCGCGAGATCCTGCCCAATGCGCTGCCGCCGTTGATCGTGACCTCGTCGGTGATGGTGGCGACCGCGATCCTGATGGAATCGGCGCTGTCCTTCATGGGCCTCGGCGATCCCAACGTCGTCAGCTGGGGCTCGATGATCGGAGCGGGCAGGGAATTGATCCGCACCGCTTGGTATCTGACAGCGCTTCCGGGACTGGCGATCGTCTTTACCGTGCTGGCGCTGAACCTGATCGGTGACGGCCTCAACGACGCGCTCAACCCGCGCTTCTCACAGGAGCGATAGAGATGGCGGCTCCTTTGCTCAGGATCGACAATCTGACGGTTCGCTTCCCGACCGCCGAGCCGGTCAGCCGGCTGAGCTTCGAGGTCGGTGAGGGCGAGACGCTGGCGATCGTTGGTGAATCAGGCTCCGGCAAGTCGCTGACCGCGCTCGCCCTGATGCAGCTTCTGCCGCGCTCGGCGAAAATACCCAATGGCAGGATCGAATTCGCCGGCAAGGATCTGCTCGGTCTCGACCAGAAGGCTATGCGGAGCCTGCGCGGACGCGAGATCGCCATGATCTTCCAGGAGCCGATGACGTCGCTCAATCCGGTGCTGACCATCGGCCGGCAGATCACCGAGGTGCTGACGCTGCACGAAGGCATACGCGGCAAGGCAGCGCGGAGCCGTGCCATCGAGCTTCTCAATCTGGTGCGCATTCCCGATCCGCAGCGGCGCATCGACGACTATCCGCACCAGCTTTCCGGCGGCATGCGCCAGCGCGTCATGATTGCCATCGCCGTTGCCTGCCGGCCGCGCCTGCTGATTGCCGACGAACCGACGACGGCGCTCGACGTGACCATCCAGGCGCAGGTGCTCGACCTGCTCGATACGCTGCGCCGCGAACTGTCGATGGCTGTCATGCTCATCACCCACGATCTTGGCGTCGTCGCACAATGGGCCGACAAGGTCGTCGTCATGTATGCCGGCCGCAAGGTTGAACAGGCGCTGCCGGGCGCACTGTTCAGAACACCCCTTCACCCCTATACGCGCGGCCTGCTGGCGGCGTCGCCGCGGCTGAAGACCAATCTCCACTACCGCGACGCCAGGCTGACGGAGATTCCCGGCAGTATCGTCTCGGCCGCCGGCGAAAAGGGCTGCCCGTTCCGCCCGCGCTGCGCGGTGGCGCGCGACAGCTGCGCCCATTTCGTACCCGACCTCGTCGAGGTGAGCGAGGATCGTCTAGTCGCCTGCCCCTACAGCTTCATTCCGGAGGTTGCGCATGGCGCTGCTCTCGGTCTCTGACCTTTCCACCCATTTCCACGCCCAGGGCGGCACGCTGCGCGCCGTCGATGGCGTATCCCTCGAAGTCGGACGCGGCGAGACGGTTGGTCTCGTCGGCGAAAGCGGTTGCGGAAAATCGACGCTAGGCAAGACCATCATGCGGCTGGTCGACCCGACTAGCGGCAGGATCGAGTTCAACGGCACCGACATCACCGTTCTCGACACGCGCCGGCTGAAGGCGGCGCGCCGTAATATCCAGATGATCTTCCAGGATCCGTTCGCATCGCTCAATCCGCGCCACACGATCGGCGACATCCTGACAGCACCACTGAAGGTCCATGGCATCGGCAACACGGCCGAGCGGCGCACCATCGTCGAGGACATCATCGAGCGTGTCGGTCTGCCGAGGGATTCGCTTGGCCGCTACCCGCATGAATTTTCCGGCGGGCAACGCCAGCGCATCGGCATCGCCCGGGCGCTGATCCTCAATCCGGAACTGGTTGTGTGCGACGAGCCGGTGTCGGCGCTCGACCTTTCGATCCAGGCGCAGATTCTGAACCTGCTGGTCGACATGAAACGTCAGCTCGGCCTGTCCTATCTCTTCATTTCGCACGATCTATCAGTCGTTCGCTATTTCGCCGACCGGGTGCTGGTGATGTATCTCGGACGCATTGTCGAAAGCGCCGACAATGCGGCGCTGTGGACCTCGCCAAAGCATCCCTACACGCGCGCGCTGATGGATGCCGTGCCGGACCCGGCGCGCCGACGTCAGGCCGCGCCGATCCATGGCGATCTGCCAAGCCCGCAGAACATCCCCAGCGGCTGCCGTTTCCATACCCGCTGCCCGCTGGCGACCGATCTGTGCCGTTCGCAGGAACCGGCGTTCCGGGCGATCTCGCCCGGACACCATGTCGCCTGCCACTACGCCGAACCAACCATCAACTGAAATTCAACGGAGCAGAAAAATGTCCGACTACCGCTATCTTGGCCGCAGCGCCCTGAAGGTTTCGCCGCTCAGCCTGGGCACGATGATGTTCGGCGGGCCGACCGAGGAGACGGTCGCGCATCGCATCATCGCCAAGGCGCGCGAGCAAGGCATCAACTTCATCGACACCGCCGACGTCTACCACAACGGCAAGTCCGAGGAAGTCGTCGGTCGCGGCATCAAGGCGACGCGCGATCATTGGGTCGTGGCGACCAAGTTCGTCAACTCGCATGACAAGGGGCCTAATCTCGGCGGCCATTCGCGCAAATGGGTGATCCAGACGGTCGAGAACAGCCTGCGGCGCCTGGGAACAGACTATATCGACCTGTTCTACTTCCACCGCGCCGTCTTCGATGCGCCGCTGGAAGAGCCGGTGCGGGCGATCGCCGACCTGATCCGCCAGGGCAAGCTGCGCTATTTCGGCGTCTCCAACTTTCGTGGCTGGCGCATCGCCGAAGTCGCGCATCTGGCCGATGAACTCGGCATCGACCGGCCGGTAGCCAGCCAGCCGCTCTATAACATCGTCAACCGCACCGCCGAGGCCGAACAGCTGCCGGCGGCCGCCTATTACGGTCTTGGCGTCGTCTCCTACAGCCCGCTGGCGCGCGGCGTGCTGACCGGCAAATACGAGCCGAACCAGGCGCCTGCCGCCGACACGCGGGCCGGCCGTGGCGACAAGCGCATCGCCGAGACCGAGTGGCGCCCGGAATCGATCGAGATCGCCAGGCAGATCGCGGCGCACGCAAAGTCGCGCGGCGTCTCGGCCGCCGATTTCGCGCTGGCCTGGGTGTTGAACAACCGGCTGATCACGGCGGCGATCGCCGGCCCGCGTACCGAGGAACAGTGGGACAGCTATGCGAAGGCATTGGACTTCAGGCTGAGCGCCGAGGACGAGGCCTTTGTCGACCGCCTCGTCACTGCCGGTCATGCCTCAACGCATGGGTTCAATGATCCGAGCCATCCGGTCGAAGGCCGCGTGCCGCGTTCGGAGCCGGCCGCGCCGATCCCGCTGACACGGCCTCTGCGCG
>NZ_JAMYMO010000053.1:0-30235 GCF_040318575.1 Mesorhizobium sp. M1088
TTTCTGCTCATCTTCTTCCATCACAAGGTGTCCACCTATTTTGGTGGACACCTCATGCATCAGAGCACTCAACAGCAAAAGGTGCGGGGAAATTCGCGCTTACTCTAAATCTGCTCATCGGCACGATCGTCATAAGCCTGACGGTGCTGGTTCACACCTTTGGCCTTATCGCCGTCACACATGCGATGGGATATCTTGTCTCCCGCTTTCGCATGCACGGGCGCCGCAGCCGCATCGTGGCGATGATCAGCGTGGTGATGGGCCTCTTTGCCGTCATGACCGCGGAGGTGTGGCTCTGGGCCGGGCTATACCGGTTGCTCGATATCTTCGCCGATTTCGAAACGGCGTTGTACTTTTCCACCATCACCTTCTCGACGGTCGGCTATGGCGACATCGTGCCAGCTCACGCGTGGCGTGTCCTGGCGGCGCTGGAGGGCGTGAACGGGTTCTTGCTCATCGGCTGGTCGACCGCCTACCTGATCGCAGCCGGCACCCGTATCGGACCGTTCAAGGCCGGTGAGCATTTCTGACCAACCGATGCGCAGACTTGCTCCCGATCAATGATTGCGTGGCATTCTGTTGGTAGGCTTTCCCGATGGGTGCTTAGGCAAGAGCGACTTGCCTTCTGCTTCTTTCGGCGAATTGACTACGTGCTAATCGGAGGAAAGAAATCAGTTTCGGGAGGATGAGTATGGGCGAAAAACTATACGGTCATCATGCTGACCGCATTCAAGCGGCGATTGCTTCGGACGCTGCGGCGACGTCGGCGTTGGTTGCGTCCTGGCGCCGGTCTTCCAATTTGCATCGGCTCGATCCAGCTGACCGCAGCCCTCCACATTATCTGACCGAGGCCGAACTGGGGCAGGCCCGGCAACGCATCGAACCTCTCGTCAACGCCGCGCAATCAAGTCTCGATCGTCTCTATCTTGCGGTAGGCGGCGTCGGATGCTGCGTCCTACTCGCCGATCGTGACGGCGTGCCGATCGAACGGCGCGGCGCGCCCGTAGACGACAAGACGTTTCATTCCTGGGGTTTGTGGACTGGCTCGGTCTGGAATGAGGAAAGCCAGGGCACCAACGGAATTGGCACCTGTCTTGTCGAAGGGCGCGCGCTGACAATTCACCGTGACCAACATTTCCATACGCGCAACACGGTACTCAGTTGCACCACCGCCCCGATCCACGATCACGAGGGGAATCTTGTGGCTGCTCTTGACGTGTCTTCCTGCCGGGCTGACCTGATCGAGGCCTTCGCCAATCTCATTTCGATCGCCGTGATCGACGCGGCGCGCCGGATCGAGGCGGAGAACTTCAGGATGGCATTCCCGAAGGCGCGAATTCTGCTGGCGCCGGTGAGCGACAAAGGCTCCGGCGCGCTCATCGCCGTCGATGCCGACGAGCTCGTGGTCGGCGCGACCCGTTCGGCCCGCCTGGCACTTGGCATTACGCAGCAGTGCCTCGACAAACCAATGCCCGCCGCCGATCTGCTCGGCTGGGCCGAGAGTGACTCCAAAATTCTCGCTGAGGCAGAGCGCGCAGCTCTGCAGCGAGCGCTGGCACGGGCAGACGGAAATGTCTCCGCTGCGGCTCAGGCACTTGGGATTAGCCGCGCGACGCTTCACCGCAAACTCAACCGCCTTTATGTTCACCGGACGCACTGACCTTTCGATCTGACTGTCGCAATTCTGCGACACATCGCCTCCGACCACTGTGACCGGTACGGTGACAACCACAGGCGGAAATCGCAAGTCTCTTCCGAAGCGTCGCATCCCGCGACGTCAGCTTTGGGAGGAATACGCATGAACAAGGTTGAATTCTCACGCTCGGTCAAGGCGCCCTTCGACAAGCGCTACGGCAATTTCATCGGCGGGAAATGGGCCGAGCCCCGCGCCGGCCGCTACTTCGAGAACTTCTCGCCGGTGAACGGTCAGCTACTTTGCGAGGTGGCGCGCTCGGATGCCCAGGACATCGAGGTGGCCTTGGACGCGGCACATGCCGCCAAGGACGCCTGGGGGCGCACCAGCGTTGCTGAGCGGTCACTCATCCTCAACCGCATCGCCGATCGCATGGAGGAGAACCTCGATCTCCTCGCATGCGCTGAAACATGGGACAACGGCAAGCCGATCCGTGAAACAACCGCCGCCGACCTGCCCTTGGCCATCGACCATTTCCGCTATTTCGCGGGCGCCGTGCGCGGCCAGGAAGGGAGCCTTTCCCAGATCGACGACGACACCGTCGCCTATCATTTCCATGAGCCGCTCGGGGTGGTTGGCCAGATCATCCCCTGGAATTTTCCGCTGCTGATGGCATGCTGGAAGCTTGCTCCCGCGCTCGCCGCGGGAAACTGCGTCGTGCTGAAGCCTGCCGAGCAGACCCCGGCTGCCATCCTGCTGTGGGCCGACCTTATTGGCGATCTGCTGCCGCCGGGCGTGCTCAACATCGTCAACGGCTTTGGTCTCGAGGCGGGCAAGCCACTCGCGTCGTCGCCGCGCATTGCCAAGATCGCCTTTACCGGCGAGACCACGACGGGCCGGCTGATCATGCAATATGCCAGCCAGAACCTTATCCCCGTAACACTGGAATTGGGCGGCAAATCGCCAAACATCTTCTTCAAGGATGTTGTCGCCGAGGACGACGATTTCTTCGACAAGGCGATCGAAGGCTTCGTCATGTTTGCGCTAAACCAGGGCGAGGTCTGTACCTGCCCGAGCCGCGCGCTCATCCATGAATCGATCTACGATACGTTCATGGAACGCGCGCTGAAGCGCGTCGAGGCGATCGTGCAGGGCGATCCGCTCGATCCGGCGACGATGATTGGCGCCCAGGCCTCGTCCGAGCAGTTGGAGAAGATCCTGTCCTATATCGACATCGGCCGCCAGGAAGGCGCGGAGGTGCTGACCGGTGGCGCCCGCAATGTTCTGCCTGGTGATCTGGCGGGCGGCTATTACGTCAAGCCGACCGTGTTCAAGGGACACAACAAAATGCGCATCTTCCAGGAGGAGATCTTCGGGCCGGTGGTTTCTGTCACGACCTTCAAGGACGATGACGAAGCGCTCAGCATTGCCAACGACACGCTTTACGGCCTCGGGGCCGGGGTCTGGACCCGCGATGGCAACCGTGCCTATCGTTTCGGCCGTGCGATCCAGGCCGGCCGCGTCTGGACCAACTGCTACCACGCCTATCCCGCGCATGCGGCCTTCGGCGGCTACAAGCAGTCTGGCATCGGCCGCGAGACACACAAGATGATGCTCGACCACTATCAGCAGACCAAGAACATGCTGGTCAGCTATAGCCCGAAGAGGCTCGGCTTCTTCTGATCACCTCTTTGCCCCACAGGCGCGGCCCCGCGCGGGGCCGCGCCCATAATGGCTGGAAACCGGATTAGATTATGCATGCAAAAGTCACGGCGACGCCGGAAGCGCTTGAACTGATCGCGGAGATTGTTGCCGAGCACGGACCAGTGCTGTTTCATCAATCGGGCGGCTGCTGCGACGGGTCTTCGCCGATGTGCTATCCGCGTGCTGACTTCATCGTCGGCGATCAGGATGTGTTGCTCGGCCACATCGGCGACGCACCCTTCTATATCGGGGCTTCGCAATTCGAGGTGTGGAAGCATACCGATCTCATCATCGACGTAGTGCCTGGCCGCGGCGGCATGTTCTCCCTCGATAACGGACGGGAGAAGCGATTCCTGACACGGTCGAAGATCTGCGCTGTTCAGATCGGGAGGTAGCCTTCCCAACCGACTGCAGCCGATGCTCAGACCGCTACCGAATGCCTGGCCTTGCCGGTTTCGAAATATTTGTCGAACTTTGCCGCGATGCTCCTGACAAATGGCCGGCTTTCCGCAGGCACGACGAAGCGGTCACCATCAAGTTCAAGCAACCGCGCAGGACCATCAAGAGCCGTGGAACTCGCCTCGAGGAGAAGTCTTTGGCCGGCTTCGCCAAAGCGCTCCACCAGCTCAATCGCCGAGAAGGCGAAGTCACACATCAATCGCTCGATGATCCAGCCGCGAACACGGTCGTCGTCGGAAAGCGCGATACCCCGAACAGCGGCCAGCCCGCCATCAGCAACCATACGTCCATACTCGGCGGTCGAAGGCATATTCTGTGCATAGCCCTGGCGAAACTGGCTGATGGATGACGGGCCAAGGCCGATCAAGGTCTCGCAGCGATCCTCGGTATAGCCCTGAAAGTTCCGGTGCAGTGTTCCGGCGCGGGCGGCAAGCGCGAGGGCATCGCCCGGTTTGGCGAAATGGTCGAGGCCGATTGCTTCGTATCCCTGGTCCACGATCGCCCGCGCCGCCAATTGCGATTGAGCAAATCGCTCCTCTGGCCCTGGCAGCCACGCCTCGTCGATCATCGTCTGATGTCTCTTGAACCACGGCACATGGGCGTAGCCAAAAAGCGCGATCCGATCCGGTTCCAGGGTCAGTGCCTGTGCAACCGTGGAGGCGACGCTCTCCCTGGTCTGATGCGGCAGGCCGTAGAGCAGATCGAGATTGACGGATTCGACGCCGCGCGAACGAACGCCATCAACAACCGTCTTGGTCTGCAAAAAGCTCTGCTCGCGGTTGATCGCTTTCTGCACCTTCGGGTCGAAATCCTGGACGCCGAGGCTCGCACGGGTCATGCCGATTTCGGCGAGTGCATCGAGGCGGGCATCGTCCATATCGTTGGGTTCGATCTCAACGCTGATCTTTGCACCGGGCAGAAACGTGAAGCTGTTGCGCAGGACGGTTCCCAGCGCCACCAGATCCTCCGGTTTGAGCATCGTTGGCGAACCGCCGCCGAAATGGACGGCACGCACGCGGCCCTTGCCTGCGACAAGACTGGAGACGGTGGCGATCTCGGCATCCAGTGAGCGCAGATATGTGGTCACTGGTTCGTAGTGGCGTGTCTGCTTGGTATGGCAAGCGCAGAACCAGCAAAGCTTGTCGCAATACGGGATGTGCAGATAGAGCGAGATCTCATCGCCATCGTTGAGCGCCTGCAGCCAGCCACGACAAATTGCAGCATCAACGCCTGCATGAAAATGCGGCGCTGTTGGGTAGCTTGTATAGCGCGGCACGTTCTCACCAAGTCTGGCAACTAATTCTGACCGCATGTCTCTATCCGCTCCACTTTGCATGGCGCGACATTGCTCACATTGGACGCCGGCGGCCTTGATTTCGGTCAATGCCATCTTGCCGCGGACAAACTGCCGCAAGGCTTTTTCGGGCGGATGCTATATCCTGCTGGCACCTTCGGATTTCTCGGACCATCGTGGTGTCAGTGCGTCAGGATGTACACAGCGCCGGCGTTCCCGTGCTTTGCCAATCATGCGAAGCGCGCCACCATGGTGTATGCGGTGCGCTCGATCCCGATCAACTGGTGGGCCTGGCCAAAACCTCGTCGAAGCATACCGTTGAACCGGGCGCAGAACTGATTGGCGACACCGAGACCGTCGACAGTTATTCGAACGTGCTTTCCGGCGTGGTGAAGCTGACAAAGAGCCTGTCGGACGGACGCCAGCAGATTGTCGGCCTCCAGTTCGCCCCCGATTTTCTGGGGCGGCCCTTCAAGGTGGAAAGCGCAATCAACGCCGAAGCCGCAACGTCCGTTTCCCTGTGTTCGTTTCCAAGGGCGTCCGTCGAAAGGATGATGAGAGAGTCGCCAGAACTCGAGCACCGCCTGCTCAAGCAGACGCTGAACGAACTCGACGAGGCACGCGACTGGATGGTCACGCTGGGCCGCAAGACCGCTGCGGAAAAAGTGGCGAGCTTTCTGCTGATGATTGCCAGAAACATCGATCCCACGCTCGATCCGGCCGCTCAGTCGACAAGTTTCGATCTGCCGTTGACGCGCGCCGATATCGCCGATTTCCTTGGCCTGACGATCGAGACAGTGAGCCGGCAGCTAACCCGACTGCGATCAGATGGAGTGATCCGGATCGAGAACAATCGGGAAGTCACCGTCGACAAGCTGACCCGGCTACAACGACGCTCTGGCGACTAGGATCAATCGACGATCCCGATCATCGGCAGGACGTGCTCGCGTTCAAACGCGATGTGCCGGCGCAAGCTCTCGAACAGGCCGCGCAACATGAAACCGATGGCTTCGGGGTTCTCGACCGTCTCGCCGTGACCGATGGCCAGCAGAGTTTCGGTCACCTCGCCGGCAAAGCATTCATCCTCGACATGTTCGGCCCGCAAGCGCCTGGTTGAGGCAAGGTTCGCATTGCTGCCTCCCGTGGCCTCCTCATAGGCGGGGAAGATGACCGTCTCTTCGTATCGATGAATGTCGCGCAGCAGCGGAATGATCGCGTTGGCCGTGCCGAGGCACTTCAGACGGTCGACCCTGGGCAAGGCATCTGCAATTGTCTCCAAAGCATCGCAGAGCTGCAGCTTTTCCCTGTGCGCGCGCCTCATGACGGCAGCCGGGACCGCTTCTCTGCTGGATCGACCAGCTGGTATGGGATTTTCATCGCCTTCGTCGAACAGCGGCGATCCCTGCCATTTCTTCCGGTTCAACGTCGGCCTCCGGTCGTTTGCAAGGGCCACGCTGCCCAATCCGAAAGGGCTGAGCTTTGACATGGATCAAGGCGGCGACACCGCGACTGCGGAATTGGTGTCAAGCGGATTGGTATCCGCGCATCCCAATCCGAGGTCGGGGACATCTCATGAAGTTCGGCACGCAAATCTTCGCCTTGGGCCTGTTCACATTTGCGGCCCTTGTGGCAGCCGGGTTCGGTGTGGACGAGCCATTCCGGCAGCATATGTGGGTCCTGTTTTTTGTGCTGCTCGGCTTTGTCGCCATCCTCATTCGCAACACGAGTTTCGAAGTAGCTGCTCCGATCGACCCGTCCGCCTACATGGATGGGCCAATCCGCTATGGCGCCATCGCCACCATGTTCTGGGGTGTCGTCGGCATGCTGGTCGGCGTCGTCATTGCGCTGCAACTTGCCTACCCCGATCTCAACATTCAGCCCTGGTTTAACTTCGGCCGTTTACGGCCATTGCATACGTCGGGCGTCGTCTTCGCCTTCGGCGGCAATGCGCTGCTCTGCACGTCATTGTATGTCGTGCAACGAACCTGCCGCGCTCGGCTGTTCGGCGGCGATCTCGGCTGGTTCGTGTTCTGGGGCTACCAGCTCTTCATCGTTATGGCGGCGACCGGCTACCTGCTCGGCATCACCGAGAGCCGCGAATACGCCGAGCCCGAATGGTATGTAGACGTCTGGCTGACCATCGTCTGGGTCGCCTATCTCATCCTGTTCCTCGGCACGATCCTGAAGCGCAAGGAGCCGCACATCTACGTCGCCAACTGGTTTTATCTCTCCTTCATCGTCACCATCGCGATGCTGCATGTGGTCAACAACCTGTCGATGCCGGCCTCATTCCTGGGTTCCAAGAGCTACTCCGCCTTTTCCGGTGTCCAGGACGCCCTGACGCAATGGTGGTACGGCCACAACGCGGTCGGCTTTTTCCTCACCGCCGGCTTCCTCGGCATGATGTATTACTTCGTGCCCAAGCAGGCGAACCGGCCGGTCTATTCTTACCGCCTGTCGATCATCCACTTCTGGGCGATCATCTTCCTCTACATCTGGGCCGGTCCGCATCACCTGCACTACACCGCCCTGCCCGACTGGGCGCAGACGCTCGGCATGGTGTTTTCGATCATGCTGTGGATGCCGTCATGGGGCGGCATGATCAACGGCCTGATGACGCTGTCGGGCGCCTGGGACAAGCTACGCACCGATCCCATTATCCGCATGATGGTGATGGCCATCGCCTTCTACGGCATGTCGACCTTCGAGGGCCCGATGATGTCGATCAAGACGGTCAATTCGCTGTCGCACTATACCGACTGGACCATAGGTCACGTGCACTCCGGTGCGCTCGGCTGGGTCGGGATGATCTCGTTCGGCGCGATCTATTACATGGTGCCGAAGCTTTGGAATCGCCAACGGCTCTATTCGCTGCGGCTGGTCACCTGGCACTTCTGGCTGGCGACGCTCGGCATCGTCGTCTACGCGGCCGTCATGTGGGTGTCTGGCATCATGCAGGGCCTGATGTGGCGCGAATACGACGAGCAGGGCTTCCTGGTCTACTCCTTTGCCGAAACCGTGGCCGCCATGCACCCCTACTATGTCATGCGCGCCATCGGCGGGGCCATGTACCTCTCCGGCGCCCTGATCATGGCCTGGAACATCGCCATGACCATCCTCGGCTACCAGCGCGAGGAGGAGCCGATGCCCGGCGCTGTTCCCGCCCTTCAGCCTGCCGAATAAGGAGCCAGACAATGGGCTTGATGGACAAACACGCGATCATCGAGAAGAACGCTACGCTTCTTCTCGTTGGCTCTCTTCTTGTGGTGACGGTCGGCGGCATCGTCGAGATCGCACCGCTCTTCTATCTCGACAACACGATCGAGAAGGTGGAAGGCATGCGCCCTTACTCGCCACTCGAACTGGTGGGGCGCAACATCTATGTGCGTGAGGGCTGCTACCTCTGCCATAGCCAGATGATCAGGCCATTCCGCGACGAGGTCGAGCGCTATGGTCACTACAGTCTGGCGGCCGAGTCGATGTACGATCATCCTTTCCAATGGGGATCGAAGCGCACCGGACCGGACCTCGCCAGGGTTGGCGACCGCTACTCTAATCTATGGCATGTCGAGCACCTTACGGATCCGCGTTCGGTGGTGCCTGAATCAATCATGCCGAGCTATGCGTTCCTGAAAGACACGCCGATCGATGTGAAGGACTTCTCTACGCATCTGGTCGCCAACAGGCGGGTCGGCGTCCCCTACTCCGACGACATGATCGCGCACGCCAACGCCGATCTGATGACGCAAGCCGATCCCAACGCCGACACATCCGGCCTCGATGCCCGCTACCCCAAAGCCAAGATCGGCGACTTCGACGGCAACCCGCAACAGGTCACCGAAATGGATGCCCTCGTCGCCTATCTCCAGATGCTCGGCACGCTGGTCGATTTCAAGAACTACGACGAAGCCGCCGGCTACCGCTGAGAGGAGTTTTACCCATGGATTACAATTTGATGCGGGAGTTCGCCGACAGCTGGGGTCTGGTCGCCATGGCTCTGTTCTTTGTCGGCGCGATCGCCTTTGCCCTGCGCCCCGGCAGCCGCAAGCTTGCCGACGAAGCTGCCCGGATTCCTCTTGAGGACGAGTGATCATGAGCGACGAGCATATCGATGAGATCTCTGGCGTTTCGACCACTGGTCATGAATGGGATGGTATTCGCGAGCTGAACAACCCGCTCCCGCGCTGGTGGGTCATTACCTTCTACATCACCATTGTCTGGGCGATCGGATACACCATCGCCTATCCGGCATGGCCTCTGCTGCATTCGGCAAGCAAGGGCGTGCTTGGCTATTCGAGCCGCAACGAGGTCGGTCACGAGTTGATGGCGGCCGAGGTGGCCAAGGGCAAATACGTCACGGCAATAGAATCGAAAAACGTCTCTGAGATTGCCGCCGACGATACACTGCGCGAATTCGCGGTCGCTGCCGGCGGCGCCGCGTTCAAGCTCAATTGCGTGCAGTGCCATGGTTCCGGCGCCCAGGGCTCCAAGGGCTTCCCCAACCTCAATGACGACGACTGGCTGTGGGGCGGCAAGGCGGACCAGATCCAGCAGACGATTACGCATGGCATCCGCTTCGCCTCCGATCCGGATACGCGCCTGTCGGAAATGCCAGCCTTCGGCGACATCATCACCGCAGACCAGATCAAACAGGTCAGCGCCTATGTTGCTAGCCTGTCCCAAACCGTCGGCGATCAATCGTTGGTGGTGCCCGGCGCTAAGGTTTTTGCCGAAAACTGCGTGGCCTGTCACGGCGACAATGCAATCGGCAACAAGGAGCTCGGCGCTCCTGATCTGACCGATGCCATCTGGCTCTACGGATCGGGCGAAGCGGCCATCGCCGCCCAGGTCGCCGCGCCGAAACAGGGCGTGATGCCGGCCTGGGGCGCGCGGCTGGGCGAAACCAGGATCAAGGAGCTGGCGGTCTACGTGCATTCGCTAGGCGGTGGAGAATAGGAACGGGGGGCTATTCTCCGGCCCTCACCGTCCAAGCGACGAGGCCCGGCTCTGCCGGGCCTCGATTTGTTTGCGTGTACCCGGCGATTGACCTGCATCAACGCGGCGCAATCCAGTCGACGGCAAAATCCGCTCGACGCTGTATTTCGCGCACCTGTCTGCACCCAGCCAGGTCACGTGCCCGGCGAAATCACAAGCTCCGTGACGGGAGAGACCAGTGCTGGACAATACGCAGGTAGAACGGCTCGAAGCCGAGGCGATCAACTCCGCCAAAGTGCGACAGCCGATGTATGCCGCGCGCAAGAAGATCTTCCCGAAACGGGCCTCCGGGAATTTTCGTCAGTTCAAATGGCTGGTGATGGCGGTCACCCTTGGCATCTATTATCTGACGCCGTGGCTGCGGTGGGACCGTGGCCCGTTTGCCCCTGATCAGGCCGTGCTGCTCGATGTCGCAAATCGGCGTTTCTACTTCTTCTTCATCGAGATATGGCCGCAGGAATTCTACTACGTCGCCGGCCTTCTGGTTATGGCCGGCGTCGGTCTCTTCCTGATCACGTCGACCGTCGGTCGTGCCTGGTGCGGCTATACGTGCCCGCAGACGGTATGGGTCGACCTGTTCCTGGTCGTCGAGCGGGCCATCGAGGGCGACCGCAACGCGCGCATGAAGCTTGACGCCGGGCCGTGGACTGCCCGCAAGCTCGTGCTGCGGGTGTCGAAACACGCCATCTGGCTAGTCATAGGTGCGGCGACCGGCGGCGCCTGGATCTTCTATTTCGCCGATGCGCCGATCCTGCTCGGCGAACTCTTCACCGGCACGGCAGCGCCTGTCGCCTATATCACCGTCGCCGTGCTGACAGCGACGACCTATACGTTCGGCGGGCTGATGCGCGAGCAGGTCTGCACGTATATGTGCCCATGGCCGCGCATCCAGGCAGCCATGCTCGACGAAAACTCGCTCACCGTCACGTACAACGACTGGCGCGGCGAACCGCGCTCACGTCACGCCAAGAAGGCGCAAGCCGCGGGGAAGGCTATCGGCGATTGCGTCGACTGCAATGCCTGCGTCGCCGTCTGTCCGATGGGGATCGACATTCGCGACGGCCAACAGCTTGAATGCATCACCTGCGCGCTCTGCATCGACGCCTGCGACGGCGTCATGGACAAGCTTGGCAAGGAGCGCGGGTTGATCTCCTACGCGACACTCTCCGACTACAACGCCAACATGATGCTAGCGACCGCGGGCGGTTCCATTGCAGTCAATCCGTCGCTGGTCAGAACCGCTGACGGCCTGTTTTTAGACAGTGTGGCTCATTTCCACATCCGCAAGATCTTTCGTCCCCGCACCTACGTGTACATAGCTATGTGGGGGCTGATCGGCCTGGGCCTGCTCTATTCGCTGATGACGCGCGACCGGCTCGAGATCAATGTCTTGCATGACCGCAATCCGCAATTCGTGACGCTGTCCGACGGCTCTATCCGCAATGGCTACACCGTCAAGCTGCTGAACATGATCCCCGAACCAAGAACGATCATCGTCACCATAGGGGGCTTGCCAGGCGCAGAGATGAGCATCGTCGGTGTCGATCTTCCCGCCGATCGTTCTTTCGCGATCCAGGTCGAACCCGACCGGCTTAAGATGTTGAAGGTTTTCGTGCGCCTGCCTGCTGATGAGATCCTTGGCGAAGCGCAGATCTTCACACTCCGGGTCGAGGACAAAGCGAGTTTCGAGTCGAACGAATACATCGCCACCTTCAACGCCCCGGAGATCGCCAGATGAACGCCACCACGCGAAAATCCCGCGAATTCACCGGCAGGCACATGTTGGCCATCATCCTCGCCTTTTTCGGCGTGGTCATTGCGGTCAATCTGACGATGGCGACGCTTGCCAACACAAGCTGGACCGGTCTTGTCGTCGAAAACACCTATGTGGCGAGCCAGCAATTCAACAAGAAGGCTGAGGAAGGGCGCGCGCAGGCAGCGCTTGGCTGGACCGGCAAGCTGACCATCTCATGGGGCGAAGTCCGCTATAGCCTCACCGACGCTGCCGGCAAGTCGGTTCCCTTGCATGGCGTGAAGGTGCTGTTTCGCCATCCCGCTTACGAGAAAGAGGATGAGGCCGTCACGCTCGCCCTCGCCTCGGGTCAGGAGTTTGCAGTGCAGCACATGCCAAGGGATGGTGTCTGGATTGTCGAAATCGACGCCGATGCCGGTCTGGCAAGACCGTATCGCGACGTCCGCAGGATCATGATTTCCCAGAGAGCGCTGCAATGAGCTGTTGTGCACCAGGTGCTGAAGTGGCGCTGGACCTGGTCAGTGCCGCGTCTGTCCTGCCCTCCAGCCAGGAGATCAGGCTGGCGAGCCGATCGCTCGGCGATGATCTTCGCCAGACCGACCTTTCCGTACCGACGGTTCACTGCGGAGCCTGCATCCAGGCGATCGAGACGACGTTGGCAAAACTCGAGCACGTCGAGGCCGCTCGCGTGAACCTGTCGACGAAGCGTGTCTCGGTCCGGTGGCGTGGGGCGGAGGTTCCACCGTTCGTCGCCGTGCTGGAGGGGCTGGGCTACCAGGCCCATCTGTTCGAAGCCGAGATCGACGCAAAGGACAAGACGCTCTCGGAGCTCATCCGCGCCGTCGCTGTTGCCGGCTTTGCGGCGGGCAACATCATGCTGCTGTCGGTTTCGGTCTGGTCCGGTGCCGAGGGCGCGACCCGCGACCTGTTCCACTGGGTCTCGGCACTGATCGCCATCCCCGCACTGGCCTTCGCCGGCGGCATCTTCTTCAAGTCGGCCTGGAATGCCTTGCGCCACGGCCGCATGAACATGGACGTGCCGATCGCGGTCGGCGTGTCGTTGGCCTACGCGATGAGCCTCTATGAGACGACCACCCATGGTGACCACGCCTATTTCGACGCGTCGGTGTCTCTGCTGTTTTTCCTGTTGATCGGCCGCACGCTGGATCACGTGATGCGCGAACGCGCCCGCACCGCGGTGAAAGGCCTGTCACAACTGGCCGCGCGTGGCGCCATGGTGCTGCGCGACGATGGCGCACGCGACTATCTGCCGGTTGGCGAGATCGAACCGGGCATGCTGTTGCTGATCGCGGCCGGCGAAAGGATCCCCGTCGACGGCAAGATCACGCGTGGGACATCGGACGTCGACTGCTCGCTGGTTTCGGGCGAGAGCACGCCCAGAAGCGTGGCGCCAAACGACGCCATCCAGGCCGGCGTGCTCAACCTTACCGGCCCGCTGACCATCGAGGCGACAGCTGCCGCGAAGGATTCGTTCCTGGCGGAAATGGTTCGGCTGATGGAGGCCGCCGAGGGCGGTCGCGCACAGTACCGCCGCATCGCCGACCGCGTTTCAGCGCTCTATGCTCCAGTTGTTCATCTCACCGCCTTCGTGACATTCCTTGGCTGGATGGCGGCAACTGGCGACTGGCACCGGGCCATAACCATCGCCATCGCCGTTTTGATCATCACATGCCCCTGCGCGCTCGGCCTCGCCGTGCCGATCGTCCAGGTGGTCGCCGCGCGGCGCCTGTTCGAAAACGGCATCATGGTCAAGGATGGTTCGGCCATGGAGCGCCTGGCAACAATTGATACAGCGGTGTTCGACAAGACCGGAACGCTCACGCTCGGTCAGCCTCGGCTCGTCAATGCGGCCTCGATCGATCCGGCCATGCTGACGATTGCGGCCGACATGGCCGGGCATTCGCGTCATCCCTTTTCAAAGGCCATAGCCGGTCTTGCCGCTGGCGGCGGGCAGCACAAATTCGATGCCGTCACCGAGCATCCGGGGTTCGGTATCGAAGCAACTGACGTCGGAAGTATCTGGCGGCTGGGCAGACGCGGATGGGCTGGATGGAAGGCCCGCACCGGCGGCGAAGGCAAACATGGCTATGGCGGGACGGTCCTGACGAAAGACGGGATCGTTGTCGCGACCTTCAATTTCGACGATGCGTTGCGTGCCGACGCCAGGGCGGCGATCGAGCAGCTGAACGATGCAGGGATTTCGGTGGAAATGCTGTCAGGCGACACCGCGAGCGCCTGCGGCGAAGTCTCGAAAATGTTGGGTATCGACCACTTCCTTCCGTGCCTGCTGCCATCCGGCAAGGTCGAACGCATCGAGGGCCTGGCGAAAGACGGGCACAAGGTCCTGATGGTTGGCGACGGCCTGAACGACACGCCTGCGCTGAGCGCGGCGCATGTTTCGATCGCGCCGGCCACGGCCGCTGACATTGGCCGCAATGCGGCGGACTTCGTCTTCCTGCGCGAAAGCTTTGTGGCGATTCCCCTCGCGATTGACGTCTCGCGCAAGGCAGGAAGCCTGATTCGTCAGAACATTGCGATCGCAATCGTCTACAATGCCGTCGCCGTGCCGATCGCGATCCTGGGGCACGTCACGCCACTGATCGCCGCGATCGCCATGTCTGCCTCGTCGCTGCTTGTCATCGGAAATGCGCTGCGCCTGCAAGGTTCGATGTCGCACATCCGGGCCAAGGATATTCAGCGTGACAGGGTGTCCGACATCAGCAAACTGGCGCAATCCTCATGACCACCCTTGCCTACCTCATCCCCGTCGCCCTCTTTCTCGGTGCGCTTGGACTGGGGGGCTTCCTATGGGCGTTGAGAAGTGGTCAGTACGAGGATCTCGACGGAGCTGCCGAGCGGATCCTTATCGATCGGGAAGATAGACTGGACCGCTGATCCAGGGCCGAGGGGCTGACAAGCAGTGCCGGTGCGGCCAACCGCTCCCACGGCCCTTCCCCATCGCGACTATGCCGCGCGCGATTGCTGTTTCCGGGGGTTGTTGCCCCTAGACTGAATTGCACCAATTTGCGCCAGCGCAAGGAACCGCTGCGTCAGGTCAGTTACCTTCTGCTCATCCGCAACGGTTGAGACAGGAGATTGATATGATCACGCGACGCGAAGCCCTCTTTGGAGCAGCGATTGGCGCTGCTGCCGTGGCGGCACTGCCGGCGTCTTCGGCAACGGTGACAAAGGCGGACATTCGAGGGCTTCTGCGCGAAAAGATCAGGCTCGTGGCACCGCCTTTTGTCCATCCGCACGACCAGGTCGCCAAGGGCGAACCGAAGATCGTCGAATACTCCATGACGATCGAGGAGAAGCCGATGGTCATCGACGCGGACGGGACGCAGCTCAATGCAATGACCTACAACGGCTCGATTCCTGGTCCGCTGATGGTCGTGCACCAGGACGACTATGTCGAACTGACGCTCATCAATCCCGACACCAACTCGCTTGCCCACAACATCGACTTTCATGCAGCCACAGGTGCACTGGGTGGCGGCGGCCTCACGTTGATCAATCCAGGCGAACAGGTAACGCTGCGCTTCAAGGCAACGCGGACGGGAACGTTCGTCTATCACTGCGCACCTGGCGGCGCGATGATCCCATGGCATGTCGTCTCCGGCATGAGCGGCGCAATCATGATCCTGCCGCGCGACGGACTCAGGAACGACAAGGGCAAGCCGGTCAAATACGACAAGATCTTCTACATCGGCGAGAGCGACTTCTACATTCCGCGCGACGAGAAGGGCAACTACAAGACGAGTCGCCAGGCGACGGTTACGACGATATCGTCAAGGTCATGCGCGGGCTGATCCCGACGCATGTGCTGTTCAACGGCAAGGTCGGTTCGTTGACCGGCGACAACGCTATGAAGGCGAAGGTCGGCGAAACCGTGCTGATCGTCCATTCGCAGGCCAACCGCGATACGCGGCCGCATCTGATCGGTGGCCACGGCGACTATGTCTGGGAACAGGGCAAATTCGCCAACCCGCCGGCCAAGGATCTGGAAACCTGGTTCATCCGTGGCGGCTCTGCCGGCTCGGCGCTCTATAGGTTCCTGCAGCCCGGCGTCTACGCTTATGTCAATCACAACCTGATCGAGGCCGTGGAACTCGGGGCGACCGCTCACTTTATGGTCGAGGGCGAGTGGAATGACGACCTGATGACGCAGGTCGAGGCGCCCAAACCCATCGCCACCAACTGATGGAACTCCATTTGCCCGGACAGTGTCGCTGTCCGGGCAAGGACAACAGCCATGTCCCCTTACATCCTGAAATTTGTCGCGGTCGCCATGGCGGCCACTTCTGTGCCGGCGGCTCTGTCGATAAAGGCAGCCAGTTGGGACCGGCCGCCTCACGCCGTAGCTGTCACGACGACTTTGCTGTCCGGCTCCATCACCTATCCCATACCCGGCGAGTTCCTGAAGGACGGCCACCCGCAGGCCAATCCCCGCCTCAAACGCCAGCTCGACCAACCGCTCGAAATCATGACCTATCAGGTCAGCGCGGAAGACTATGCAGATTGCGTCGCTGAAGGCAGCTGCCAGCCGGCACAGGAGACGCGCACGATCCCCGCCACCGCTCCCGTGACCGGCGTCAGCTATCTCGATGCCAACGCATACGCCCGATGGTATTCGCAAGCGACCGGCGACCAATGGCGGCTGCCATCCGACGAGGAATGGGCATTTGCCGCGGCGGAGCGGTTCGCCGGCGAATTCGAGGGTGTCGAAAGCGACGCCAACAACCCGTCCAAACGCTGGCTGACCAGCTACAAGGCCGAGGTGGACCTCAATCGCAAGCCGGACCCGCTGCCCAAGAGCCGTGGCTCTTTTGGTGTGAATTCCTTGGGACTCGCCGACTTTTCCGGCAATGTCTGGGAGTGGACGTCGACGTGCTACGTCCGCACCACGCTGCATGCAGATGGCGGCAATGTCGAGAGTTCGGTCGACAATTGCGGCGTGCACGTCCTTGAAGGCCTTCACCGGGCCTACATGTCCAACTTCGTCAGCGACGGAAAAAGCGGCGGCTGTGCCGTCGGCAGGCCGCCCGACAATCTGGGGTTTAGGCTCGTCCGAGCCTCGCCAGGTTGGGCGAACAAAGTTCTCGCCCAGCTGGGTGCGATCTGACGGAAAGTCCCGTCAGAGTCTGGCAACGATCTGTCTGCCGGGGACGCCAGAATTCACAGGCCAGACCTATCGGCCGGGCGACAGCATCCGCTTGAGCGTGCCGTCACGAAGCCAGTACTGGTGAAACAGTGTCGCCAAGGCATGGACGGAAATCAGGACCATAAACACTGGCTTGTTGAGCGAATGGATGTCGCCCCATGGGTCGCCAACGTAGAAGGCAAGAAGCCCCACAAAGGGCGTTGCGAGCAAGAGCAGATAGAAAAGGCCGTGCGAGATCTGCGCGGCGATCTGCATCCAGCCAGTGCCGCCTTCCGCAGGCTTGGGAGTACCCGATACCAGGCGCATGACCAGCCGAGCGATCACGAGGACCAGGATCGAAATCCCGACCCAGTAATGGGCGGAGCCCAATGCCTGGTCGGCTGGGGAGACCGCGGTTCCCTCTTCAGCCGCGTCAACCACGGTTGTCATGCTCTCGCCGAAGAACAGCTGGAATAACACCAACGATGCTATGACCCAATGAAGCGCGATTTGATAAGTTGAATAGCCAAGTCTGGTTTCTGACATTTTGATTCCCCTGATTAAAACAGCCGCGCAGTCGCGATGCTGATTAACATGGGAACCTTGGCTCAAGTGGGCTCGAATCCTCCCGCAATTGTGGCCAAAAGCTTACAGAACAGATATGTAATACGCTGCGCGGCCATACGCGATTGCCCGCGTCCCTGCCATCCCAATGCATGGGAGTGACCGTCAGGCGGCGTGGGCCCTTGGCGTCGTCAACGCCACACCGTAGGTCAAAAGAAAGCCGCCGAATGCCAGCGCCCAGGCAGCACCCGCCAGATGAATGATGGCGTCGTTCGGGACGAAAACGCCAAGGATGCGTGACAAGGCTGCGACCAGAATAGCTGTAAAGATAAAAGTTGCTGGTCGTCCAGCCCGCAATTGCCGGCCGGTATGTCCGAGCGTCGCTCGGGCCATTACGGCGAGCGTCATTGACCCGATCGCGCCGGCGCCCAACGTATGGAGCCCAGCTTCAGCCGGCACGATGCCAGGAAAAAAGATCGACGCTGACAACAGGGCAAGACCGAGCGGCACGAAGGCATAAGCCAGGTGAAGGATGAGCACCAGCGGATCGCGCGAGGTGCGCTCGCCAGCCCACCGCGACAGGCGCCAGGTCTGGCTGATTGCGGCTGTCGCAAGCAACAGTCCGGAGACGCTGTTGCTGGGAGCGAACGTCCATGCCGCCAGCGCGCTGACCGAGATGCCTATCGAGGCCATGTCCAACCGGCCGAAAGGCGCGGGGAGCCTGCCGGGATTTTCGCGCACGAGCCAATTGCGGGTGAAGCTGGGAATAATCCTCCCGCCGATGATCGAGATGAGCATTATAGCCGCAGCCATGCCGAGCCTTCGACTGACATCGGAGGCGCCTTGAATATGCGCCTCGATATGGAAGGCGCCATTTGCGCATGCCAGGACGGCAAGCGGCAGCAGAACCTTGAGATTGCGCCAGTTGCGCCCCGCGATGATTTCACGGGCCGCCACCGCGGCAACCGCAAGCAGAAAAGATCCATCGGTTACGGCTGCTGCCTGCCAGCCTATATCTGCCGAGAAGAAGACCGCGACGCGGCCGAGAAGCCATAAGACAACCAGCCACAGCAGCGGCAGCCCTTGTACGGGCAACCGGCCGGTCCAGTTGGGAATGGCGGTCAGCAGGAACCCGGTCACGATCGCCGGCAGATAACCGAACAGCATCTCGTGAATGTGCCAATCGACAGGAACAAATGCACTATGGGTATCGAGTTCCCCTGCATACATTGGGAGCCAGAGCACAATGGAGAGGCAGGCATAGAGCGGCCCGAGAAGGAAGAACGGCCTGAACCCATAGGAAAGAACGGCAGGCCCGGCATAGGCGCGCAGGCGTGGGATGCCCATGCTTCATATCTCCAAAAAAGAGGTCGGATAAACCGCGACCTCGTTTCCGGGCCAATGGCTGCTATGGGTCGAGCAGGTTTTCATGCGTGGGTTTGGTCAGTTCGCCGGCATCTGCGTGAACAGGTCGGCGAAAACCTTTGCAGCCTTGCCGGCATGCTTGACCGTCTTGGCGGCATCGAGATTGACCGGCTTGCCGACAACGATCAGCGCGACCATGCCCATACCGTAGTGCGGCGCGCACTTGACGCCGTAGACGCCTTCCTGGGTTAGGGTGAGGGTGATTTCCTCGCTGGGTTTTCCCTTGAAGGGTTCAGCGCCGTCCGGAATCATGCCTTTGATCGACTCGGCATCATGGGTCTTGTCGGTCGGCACGAACTTGACTGTGTCGCCGGGTGCAGCCTTGACGAAAGCCGGCTGGAAAACCATGGCACCTTTTTCGCCCTTGTTGAGCATTTGCACCACATGCTCTTCAGCACTTGCTGCCCCGCAGAGCGCGAGGATGGAGATTGCGGCAGCGAGGATGGAAATTCTCATCGATTTGTCCTTTGTTTCGAGGTCGCGGCCTTCGCCGTTCGATGCCACTTAGCCTGATGTGCCCCGGGGAGAATTTGCGCTGGCGCAAACTCGGGATAAGAAAGGATCTCCCGCACGGTTGATGCGGAACACTCGGTCGTGGGGAAATCCGCTTGGCTGCGCTGGACCGATCGCTGATATCGCAGCTGCCCCTCTTCCAGGGCTTGACGCCCGACGAGCAGAGCGAGATTCTGCAAGGCGCCCGGTCGTCCCGCTATGCCAAGGAGACGGCGATCTTCGAGCAGGAAGCCGAGGCCCACTCGTTCTTCGTTCTACTGGCCGGGCACATACGCGTCGTCCGCACGACGCCGGACGGACAGCAGGTGATCGCCAGGTACATCAGTGCAGGCGAGATTTTTGGAGTTGCCGCGGCACTTGGCCGAACGACCTACCCCGCCACCGCCGTAGCAGCGGTGGACTGCGTGGTGCTGGCGTGGCCGAACGCTCTTTGGCCTGACCTTGCGCGACGGTTTCCGGTTTTTGGCGCCGCCACCTACAGGACGGTCGGAAACAGGCTGCAGGAGACGCAGACGCGGGTGGTGGAGATGTCCACGGAACAGGTGGAACAGCGGGTCGCGCACGCGCTGTTGCGGCTGGCAAACCAGACCGGCCGAAAGACCGACAGCGGCATCGAGATCGCCTTCCCGATTTCACGACAGGACATTGCCGAAATGACGGGAACGACGCTGCACACGGTCAGCCGTCTGCTCAGCAAGTGGGAAGAGAACGGAATAATTGTCAGCGGGCGCCAAAGAGTCACGGTCAAGGATGCGCATCGCCTGGTAGTTCTAGCCGAGAACCGGCAAAAGGACTGACCGTCACCCTCCACCCCGAACAGCCAATTCCAAATCGACGAGGAAACGAGTCTCGTTGACCCGATGCTCGCGGCATGCGTCGGTCACGGTATGAAAAGCCCAATGGGGCAGCCCGTGCATAGCATCTTGCGGCCAAGAACCACAGCCACCGTTGCCGGCCATTGTCTCATGATCTCGTCAATGGTCATGTCGGGTCTGATCGAACCGGATGTCTTCACGGTCGCGCCTCCACGGTTGCGAAGCGTCTTCATAGATCTCACTGGGTCCGCGATCGTTGCGCTTTCGCAACCTGAGGAAAGGTCTGCAAAATCAGAGATCTGCAGGACGGATTCTCTCAACGTTGACGTTGCCGGTCCACGTCCTCGCGAATGGACGGCCGGTTGAAGAGGTGATGACCGAAAACGTGCGCGCGCCACGTCGCGGTCCGGAAATCTGGTCGCGATAGACTTCAAGGCAGTGATCGCCTGCGGGCGCAGCCCCCCATACAGCAGCAAAAGAACCGCCATGCTGGTGCCCAGCGTGAGGATTGCAGCCATGGCCCCAGAACATTGTGGTTGTTCCAATAAGGGTGGAGCCCTACTCGATCGCACCACGGGCGCACTCTGACGCTCAACCGGCTGATAGGTCACGTTGGATCGACAATGAGCAACGTCAAACTGCGGTCAGGGCGCCGACAGAATGCCTGAAATTGACCCGCTGCGTTCCGAGTGTTGGAGCCGTTACCCTTCGCCAGATACGTGTTGCAATTGTGCAATCAGGTCGCGGTTGCGGCAATAGTCCGGAGGCTCGTTGGCATTTTCGTGTTGATCGAGCCACGTCATGCATTCGCCCTGGTGGCCGCAGGCGCGGCAGCGATTCACCGCTCGATTGATCACGGCTCCATGATCCGCCACGACTTTCAATCGTCTGTCGACGCCTAGCTTTTGCATCATGCGACCCATCAAGGCCGTCCTGGCGTCGACCGAAATCAGGTACTCGAGAAAACTCATGGCATTTGCTCCTAGCGTGGCGATCATTGCGCGGCCAGCAGCCCGTGACATTGATCTCGATCAACGGGCGGCTTCAGAGGCTGTCTTCGAGGATCGGTTCGACCTGGATTGTGTCTTCGCCCCTGTTGAATGCGACAGCAAGGCAAAAGCTGTGAGCGATGCGCAACGACCGTGCGATGAAAATTGCTGCAACTTCGGGCGGGCAAACGCGCTCTACGACGGCGCGAAAGAGGGAAAGCCAACGCCGGAAGTGCATCTCACCAAGGCCGGGAACAGCCAGATGCGGCGGCAATGGCCGACCAGCGTAGCGGGAAGTCCGCAGGAGCGTGGCAGACCAGAAATCGCACATCTTCGCCAAATGCGACGGCCACGCATCCGCGGCTATGGCGTTATTGAATACGGGCCCCAGCAGGACGTCGTGGCGGATTTCCTCATAGAAGCCGTGGACGACCCTCTGGATCATCTCCTCGTCAAGAACCGTTGACAGCGGGACGCCGTCGATGACGGTTGTGGTCTTACTTTGTTGCTTCCCGCTCATGCATACCTGTTGCGACCTAGATCGACGCTTGGCATCGGCAGCCATGTCAATTTCCACAGTGTCATAGGGGTGAACTGCAGACTTGCCTTTTCTATACGAAAGCCATCACGGCGATCCCGCCTATGACAATCAGAGCGAGCCCGGCGATCAGCATGGGCAGCAAGGAATTGCCTTCTTTTGCGCCACTTGCTGCTTCCGTGCTGAACACAAGGCTTGGCCACTCTTCGATCACGTCTTGCCTCTGAGACTCTCGTTTCATGTCGATGTCATTTCCCCTTGCAAGCACGACCTCCCCGCCGCGCCGATCGCTGCACTGCAGCGGGCAGCGCCGAAAAGGCTCGACCGTTGCCAAGAAACTATCGATGCTGAGACATAAGTTCTTTGCGTTAGCGCAAATTGGCGGCTGCGATGCTTACAGCGCGCCCCACTTTTCGCTACCGAGGCGCCAGATGGTCAATTCGACATGAAACGATTGATTCCGCTTTCTTCGATCAGCGTGCGCGTGACGCCGCCGAACGCCCATTCCCGCAATCGGCTATGGCCATAGGCGCCAGACACGATCAGGTCTGCACCGGTGGAGCGCGTGAATGACAGCAAATTGTCGCCGTCAGCCTCGCCGGCGATCAGTTCGGTTCGCGGCATGATACCGTGATGTTCCAGAAAGACCGCGACATCAGCGAGACTGTTACGAACGTCACGATCAGTATCGATCGTGGCAACGATAACCTCATTGGCCTTGGCCAAAAGAGGCAATGCATCGGTCAGAGCTCGCCGAGCCTCACGGGTGTCTTTCCAAGCGACCAAGATAGTTTTTGCAAGGTTGCGGTCGACATTGTTTGCAACAGCAAGGACAGGTCGCCCCGCGCCGAGCACCAGGCTGCCGATATCCACGGCACGAAACACATTGTCTCCTGCCTCGCGGGTAACGATGAGGTCGGCCGCTCGGGCGGAAACGCTGAGGAAGCGGGTCGGACTGCAGACCGCCTGTCCCCATTCGCTTGTAATCGAAGCCGGAACCAATCTCTCAAATTCGGCTCGCAATTCTGCAAGCCGCTTTTCAATCTCAGTGCGCTGGATCTGCATGATCTCACCTTCGTAAACCATACCATCGCCTGTTGCGACCAGTGGAGGAACATCAGCTGCTGCCAGGCCGACAAGATGGGCTCCAAACCGTTCTGCAAGCTCGGCTGCCGCCTCCACTATGGGTGCAGGGGATGCATCAACGGCCAGGTTCACGATAACTGACTTGTACGACATCAGAGGCGCCTTTCGCTGAAGCGATGGAATGGACGATCAATCGCATTCGCGAGCGTCCGATGCCTTGATGCGCATCAAAGGGCTCCGCACCCGAAAAACTTCGGCCTCGCTCCATTTTGCGTGTGGGGCTCAATGATAGTAGCCTTGTTCGTGGCGTGTCGAACCCGAGAATCTCAGTGAGCCAAGACGAAGCGCTTATTTTGTCGGCCGGGGGGACGATTCTGAAGTCGGTCCTGTCACAAATGTTCGAGCAGGCTCCGGGCTTCATGGCTCTCATGCGTGAACCGGATCATGTCTTTGAACTGACGAATGCCGCCTATCAACGGCTGATCGGGGACAGGCGAGTGATTGGGAAATCGGTGCGTGAAGCCCTTCCCGAACTCGAGGGCCAAGCGTTCTTGGAACAGCTGGACCATGTGCACAGGACCGGCGAGCCGTATAGGGGCCAAGGCATGAAGGTCGGCCTTCGGAACAACCACGACGGGCCAATTGAAGAACGCATCCTCGATTTCGTCTATCAGCCCATCAAGGCCGACGATGGACGCATCACCGCCATTTTTGTCGAAGGCACTGATGTCAGCGAGCTTTCCTTTGCAAATGCAGCCCTTCTGTTGCGCGAGGACCATTTGCGTTCGATCCTGGCGACAGTGCCCGATGCTATGGTTGTCATCGACGAACGAGGCAGCATCCAATCGTTCAGCACCGCTGCTGAAACGCTGTTCGGCTACCAGGCAAGTGAAGTCATCGGGCGAAACGTCAATGTGCTGATGCCCTCACCCTATCGCGACGAGCATGACGCCTATCTGCTTCGCTATCTGACGACCGGGGAGCGCCGGATCATCGGGCTCGGCCGCACCGTCACTGGGATGCGCGAGGACGGCTCGACCTTTCCGATGGAGCTTTCCGTCGGCGAGATGCATGCCGGAACCGGGCGCTTTTTTACCGGCTTTTGCCGAGATCTGACCGAGCGCCACCGGGCGCAAGCGAGAATACAGGAACAGCAACTGGAGCTGCTCCACATGGCGCGGTTTACCGCGCTGGGTGAAATGGCTTCGACCCTTGCCCACGAGATAAACCAGCCACTCACGGCGATCACAAACTACCTCAAAGGCAGCCGCCGGCTTCTTGAGACGAGTACGGAAGAGAGCGCACCGATGCTGAGGGAGGCTGTCGAGAAAGCAGCTGAGCAAGCTTTGCGGGCCGGAGAGGTCATTCGCCATCTTCGCGACTTCGTCGCCAGGGGCGAGAGCGAGCGTCAGGTCGAACGCTTGCCGGCGCTCATCGAGGAAGCCTCCTCTCTGGCTTTGGTCGGCGCACGGGAAATAGACGTGCGCGTCAGCTACAAGGTTGATCCGGCAGCCGAACTGGTTTTGACCGACCGCATCCAGATTCAGCAGGTGCTGCTGAATCTGATGCGCAACGCTGTAGAAGCCATGCAAGGCGCGCCGCGCCGCGAGTTGAAAGTCACAACTGTCGCCCGGGATGATGGGATGGCGGAGGTGAGCGTGATCGATACCGGCCCCGGCCTCGCGCCGGAGGTTTCGGCACAACTTTTCCAGCCATTTGTCACCACCAAGAAGCAGGGCATGGGTGTCGGCCTCTCGATTTGCCGTACCATCGTCGAGTCGCATGGCGGTCATATCTGGACCGAGCCGATGCCGGCTGGAGGAACCGCTTTCCGGTTCACGTTACGCATGGTGGAGAAAGAAGAGGTCACAAATGGCCGGCAGTGATCTGGTGCATGTGGTCGACGACGACGTCGACGTTCGCAAGTCTCTCGGTTTTCTTCTGGGGACGGCAGATTTTGCCGTGCGGCTGCACGAGTCGGCGACAGCTTTTCTGGCTACCGCGACTGGCGATCTCGACGGGTGCATCGTCACCGACGTGCGCATGCCCGGCATTGACGGCATCGAATTCCTGCGGCAGCTCCGAACGCGCGGACATACGCTTCCGGTCATTGTCATGACGGGCCATGCCGATGTGGCGCTCGCCGTTCAGGCGATGAAGGAGGGGGCGACCGATTTCATCGAAAAACCTTCCGACGACGATATCCTGATAAGTGCGATCCGCTCCGCATTGGATAATCGTAATCACGCAAATACAGCACACCCACAATCCGCGGAAATCCTTGGTCGTCTGTCAACTTTGTCAGAGCGAGAGCGGCAGGTGCTGGATGGGCTTGTATCAGGTCTGCCGAACAAGACCATCGCCTATGATCTCGGGATCAGTCCACGTACGGTCGAAATCCACCGTGCCAATGTCATGAGCAAGATGAGCGCGAGCAGCCTGTCGCACCTCGTACGCATGGCATTGATCGTTGAATCCAAGCCGTAGGCTAGGGATGGTCGCCAAAGGGATTGCCGTCGAGTGCCGGCATATTGTGAGACTCCCAGTCGCGCCAGTGGGTCGGGCGGATGTCGACCCATGTGCCAGTTAAGGCGTTCGTCCAACCTTCCCGCTCCTTCATGCAGGGAAACACGAGCGCATGCTCGCCATCCTCGTCGAAGACGGCGAGTTTGAGGTTGCGCCCAAACGGAGCGGTGAGGATTGGTTTCCACATCTCCTCATGATCCCAGAAGCGCCTGACTGCGCCTTGATCTGAATCATTTTCCGCAATTGCCAAATGCGCGAATGTGCGCTTTGCCGCCATGAGCTCGAAAGCACCAGGATGGTCATGATTCAAAGCGGCAAGGCAACCAACCCTTGGGATGGCCGCGAGAAATAGGAGACTGCATCGATGCTGATCCGCACACTTTCTCCCTTGGAATGTACGAGATTGCTGACGGCCAACCGTGTCGGCCGGCTCGCATGCGCAAAGAATGGGCAGCCCTACGTCGTGCCCCTGTACTACGCGCATGCGGACAATCACCTCTATGCATTTTCCATGCCGGGCAAGAAGATCGAATGGATGCAAGCCAATCCGCTTGTATCCGTCCAGGTCGACGAGCGCGGCCAAGGGCGAGGATGGCGAAGTGTTGTTGTCGATGGCCGCTATGAGGAACTGCCGGACCGGGACGGCCACAAGCTCGAGCGTGACCATGCATGGTCAGTGCTGAGCAAGCACTCCGACTGGTGGGAGCCTGGAGCGCTCAAGCCGGTTATGCCCCCTGTGTCGGACAGCACGCCGCATGTGTTTTTTCGCATCCTCGTCGAGCAGGTGTCGGGCCGCGAGGCAAGTGAATAGCAGAACGACCGCCTCGATCACCGAAAGGGACGGCTGGGCCGGCCCAAGCAGTGGTATAGGTACTTCCCCGTAGGGACATAACCGAATTTCGTGACACAAGGATTCGCGCGATTGCTGTGACACGGATCAACCGGGAAAACAGCCATGCACGCTTACACAACCTCCCAAATCGCAGCGCGGTCGCGGTCGCCCCAGCCGAGCCCGCGGGAGGCACTCCAACCCGCGCTGCTGCAGCCGCTCAGCTTCTTTCCCGCCGGTGCGGAAGTCTATGCCCAGGGCGAAAAGGCCGGGGCCTTCTATCAGGTCGAGTTTGGCGCTGTGCGCATCTACCGCCTGCTTGCTGACGGGCGCCGGCAGATAAGTGCCTTTCATCTGGCTGGAGAGACATTCGGCTTCGAAGGCGGCACAACGCATCATTTCTTCGCAGAAGCGATCAATGCCACCGGCATCCGCGTCTTCCGTTTTGCCGCCGGAGCTGACGTGTCGCAGCTGCTGCTGCCATTGGCGCTCAAAGGCCTGACACGGGCGCAGGGGCACCTGCTGGTCCTAGGTCGCCAGAACGCCATTGAACGCGTCGCCGCGTTCCTGGTTGATATGGCCGAACGGCAAGGGGGATTGCCGCAGGTCGAATTGCCGATGTCGCGCATGGATATCGGCGACTACCTCGGCCTTACCATCGAGACGGTCTCGCGGGTTTTCACCAGGCTGAAGGAGAAAGGCGTCATCCGCTTGGCTAGCCTGCGCTGCGTGGAAATCGTCAAGCACGACTCGCTTCAGAATATGAGTGAGTGAATGGCAACATGCTCCGGCCAAGCCGGAATGCAGCCTCCCCCCTCGGCATCAGAGGTAGTCGGCCGAGGCGGTCCAATTTGCTGAAGCCGCAAGCATGACTTCGTGAGCCTCACTCGTCGGTCCAGTCCAACGTATTCACACCGATGGCCTGTGATCGACAGCCGGCTGCTGGCGGATATGGCTGCGATCCTCCTCGTGGGACCGGCGGCTGGCATTGGCAATGGGCGCACTGAGAGACCGAACGGCGGCCCAATGTTATTCTCTTTGTCCCTTCCATCAGCAAAAGCCGCGTTCAGTAGCAGCTTTCCGAATTGATGCAGGCTTGGCGGAATCAGCCGGTGCGCACGATGTGGACGATGCCTTGAGCATCCGCCTTGTCGGTCTTGTTGCGCTGTGCCGACATCGCGGCGCGCACACGCACATTCTCCAGGCGGACAGCTGGCAGGCCGAGTTTCTTGGGCTCCGGGTGCAGCCATGCTGACCGAGTTGGCAAAGCGGGACAGGGCAGCGTAGCGAGGAGAGCTGCCGCGACACCTTGCCTCGCTGTTCATCTGCCCTCGTATGCGAGGTGGCTATTTTGAAGGCCAGAAGTTTTGCAGATGGACGAGACTACGCCGACGGTGGTTGAGTTCGATGATGAAGAGGAAGAGGGCGACAGTCCCTTCAACGCCTATCGGTTCGCCGCATCGGAGTACTCCAAGGGTATCATCCAAGAAGACATCGGGCTGCTCCTAAACAGCGAGACCCATTTCGGGCTCAGGACGAACAAGCGCCGCGATCGGGATCAGCAAACGTTCGACCTGTCCGTTGACGCCGTGCTGTCGGACGTCATGCACCATCATCTCGCCGAGCATCTTGGCGACATCTATGTAACGCGCTCCAACCGTGTTCTCGGCACAAAGAGCCGCTATCGGCCACGCGCGTACAGCAAGATTTTTGAAGCCAAAGATGGCTCAGCAGATCGATGCGCCGGTGGAAGGGGCTGCAAGGGCGACGGTCATCCGGCCCGGTCCCCGGCTTGTGATCGAATGGCTGAGCATGGGGTCGGAATCGAGTACCTCGACGAACACCCGCACGGCGAGACCATTGTCCTGAAGCGCGTCAAGGATCGCGAGGACTGCTGGGACGAGGGCGGATCAGAGGAGTATGACGATACGCCAGACACGGAGCGGCACCGGGCTGAGCCAGTGTTGCCGAAGGCTTGAGTAAGCGCGATAATGATTTTTACGCCGAACAACCGGTGGACGTCGTCAATTATCATTGGCGCCACTGGGTTGGAACGCCGGTTTATTGGGAGGAAATCACAAAATGGCAAAACTGCTGGCCGGCAAGGCCGCTGATGACTTTCGGTTTTTGACCAACATCCAGCTCATGAAAGCACTCGGCCGCACTTTTGTACTTGTCATCATTATGTTCCTTGCAAGCAAGTCCACCATTGCAGCGGAGTCGCCCATCGTGGCGCCTGGCGCAAAGCTAGAAAAGTTGGCCGAAGGTTATGGATTCACCGAAGGCCCGGCGGCGGATGTTGATGGCAACGTGTTCTTCACCGACGACCCGAACGATCGGATCGTTAAGTGGAGCGCGGTAGACGGGAAATTCTCCGACTGGCTCAAGCCAGCGGGACGCGCGAATGGAACTTACTTCGACAAGGTCGGCAATCTCATCGCCGTCGCCCCCGATAAGGGCGAACTGTGGTCCATTGCGCCCGACAAGAAGGTTACGGTGCTGGTGACGAACTTCGACGGCAAGCTCTTCAACGGCCCGAATGACCTGTGGATTCGTCCGGACGGCGGTATCTATTTTACCGACCCTGATTTCTATTCATCTCGAGACTCCAGCACGCGGGTAGACGGCCAACACGTCTACTTCGTGACGCCCGACCGCAAGACCGTCAGGCGTGTCACGACCGACCTGAAGAAACCCAACGGCATCATTGGCACGCCCGACGGCAAGTTGCTTTACGTGGCGGACTACGGCGCGAGTAGGACTTACGCCTACGATATCCAGCCCGATGGCGAGCTCACGAACAAACGCCTCTTCTGCAAGCTAGGTTCTGACGGCATGACGATCGATTCGAAAGGCAACGTCTATCTCACCCAGATTGGCGTGGCTGTATTCGATCAAACGGGAAACAAGATCGAACAAATCGACGTACCAGAGACGACGACAAACGTGACCTTTGGTGGCAAAGATAACGATCTGCTCTTTATCACTGCGACCGGAAGTGTTTACGGCCTCAAGATGCGGGTTAAGGGCGCGCATTAGGAGCTCGTCCAGATAATCTTAGCGGGGATTTGGCTGCGAGGCGCAACATTGTTTTGGGTGCGTGGCCACAATGGCGCAATGGCGACCCATCTTGCCCCGCCGCGACTGTATAGAAATCAGCCAGGCATCGAAATCGCCTGCGCGAATGACCGTTCCTCTGCCAGTCTCAAATTGCGGCGCATAAGATCGGACCAAAGCGGCGTCTCCTGGGCGTCGAAGAAGAAAGCTGAACGAAAAGGCTTGATTTGCGTAGCGCAGACGATCGAAGCCGTCGTACGCCGCAACCAATACCGGCGTGCTGTCGTAGAGATGCAGAAGCTTCTCAAAAATCTCGTCCATGCCGTTTCTGACCGGACCAGGCTTAAGAGTAAATTACACCGAAGTGTCGGCACTGCCCGTACTCAGCAGCCGCTCAGCGCAGTGACCCTCACGCAGAGAAGCCCGCCACTTTGCGAGTGACGGGCCGGCCGCGAGGCGAGGAGAGTGTGGTCAAAGCCTCACGGCCGATTCGACGCTCCCGTTAACGCCGCACTCTCCTCAGCGGCGCGCTATCAGCATGCAAAGCTGACGCAGATCACTGTCATACGTCCCTTCGCTGCTGAGCACGTCGGCGCAGCGCTTCTTCATGCGAATCAGCTGGCTGCTGGACAGCTGTAAGCGCGATTTTCCCTGCACGTTGACGCCGGCGCTTTCGACGGATGGCCTTCGAATTGGGAACGGTATCTGGTCTGACTGCTGTTGCTTTGGCGAAGTTGAAGGGCAGCAGATCGTAGATATCAGCGTCCTCGTTGCGTTGAGGCAATTCGGTGAGGACGTGGCGCAGCCACGCTAACGGCTCGACGCCACAGGCGCGGCAGGTCAACATCAGGCTGTAGATGACGGCGCTGGCCCTGGCTCCGTCGACGGTAT